>NZ_CP047030.1:640000-960000 GCF_009796825.1 Algibacter sp. L3A6 | reverse complement strand
ATGTTTATTTATATAGTTATATCGAAAATTCCGGTAGGGAAGAGCTATATCAATTCCTTCAAAGTATTCCATTAAAAGTAAACACATTTAAATCTGTTAGATATATTTATCGATCATCCCATTTATTAGACGACTATCAGTTTTTAGGCTTGTTATCTAAAAGAATGGGTGTTAGTACACCTGGATATACTTCTAGTTATATATATAGCGGTCAGCAATGGACTTCAGTAGATATTGAAAAGAAGAAAGAGAATCCTTCTGTTGCGTTTTCATCTAAAACACAAAAATATTTTAATAAAAACACCTATAGCTTAGTTTATAAATTAAGCAAAACTAACATATCTGGTTATTTGGATTATGCAGTGTTTATGTTAGTTTCGTTAAATGATAAAACGGATAGAAATGCTTCTAATGTGCAATACAATTATATTTATAATTCTGTAGAAAGACGCTATATTACCGAGCGTCGAATCTTTCCAAGATATCATGAGTTTTCTGCACTAATGTATGTGCTTTATGGTAATTCTACTTTGTTAAACAGAGATAATACTAAATGGTTTTATTCTGAAGATATTAAGTTGGAAGATCTAGAACGAGCAGAAATTCTTCCAGAAGTATGGAGTAGCAATCCTGAAAAAGTACTGTATGTTTTAAGTCATGCTAAGAGTGAGGAAGCTGTGTTTTTCGCATTACGAATTATAAAGGAGAATAAAAGTATTTTAGATTCAATTTTGTTAGAAGATTTACAACGTTTAGTTTCTCATTATCATCCTAAAGTTTTGGAGGTTATTTTAGAATCTATAAAAGATAAATATAAAAACTTACAACCTGAAGATGCTATAATGTTGGCATTATTAAGTTCTAAAAATGAAAGAGCTATAGAATTAGGACTTGGTTGGCTTAATTTTTATGAACGAGATTACTTTTCCAGAGATGAAGTTGTAATCGGTTTATTACTAACTGGTGAAGTAAAGGTTATTGATTATTTAAAAACTTTATATGGAAGTATTCCTAAATACAATTTTATACTTAATTTAAATGCTTTGAGTGGCTTGTTTCAATCACATTCTATCTATACGGAAGCTTATCTTTTAGAGGTAAACAATTTAATAGGAAATACGACTTTTGGGAGCTTATTGAGTGATGTATCTTTGGAGGAGATTAATAAATTGGCATCTTCTAATAGTGTTACAAATAAATTATTTGCGGCTAATTTAGCTAAGCACAATAAAATAGAAACATTCTTATTATTTAAAGATTCGATAGATGAATATATTAATTCTGATGATGCTAGATTAAGGCAAGTTGGTATTGAGTTGTTATCTCAGTTTCCGGATCATTTTTTACTAGAGAATAGTAAAAAGATTAGCGGTTTTTGTTTTTCTGAATACGAAGAAGTACGCACAGCAATACAACCAACTATAGAGCGTTTGGTTAATTTAGACACAGATTTCAAAACAAGTCTTTTTAATAGCTTACTTATTGTATTAATTGATGCCGAAAAATATGATGGTTTACATGCCAATTGTTACAGCTTGTTAACAGAAAACTATAAGCATTATTTAAATGATATTTCTCATGAGTTTATGTTTAAACTTGTGCTTTCTCATTATGAGTATGCTCAAAAACTTGGCCTTCCTTTATTTAAACAACATATAGATTTAAATACCTTGCCTGTTGATAAATTAGTCTCTTTAGGTAATTCAGATGTTTTTGAAATACGTAAAATGCTTCAAGATTATTTCCAGTTACACATTCCGAAGATTAATTATGAGTTAGAAAAGGCATTATTAATTTTTAACTCGACTTGGCAAGATATTATAGATTGGGCGTGCGATTATTTTGAAAGAAGTATAGAAGAAAAAAACTGGACAGTTAACATACTGTTATACGCTTGTGACCATACTAAAAATGAAGTACAAGCTTTTGGTAGAAAAATGATAACAGCTCATTTTAGCGAGGAGAAAGGTTTGCCGTTACTAATGAAACTACAAGAGCATCCTACAAAGGATATGCAGTTTTTTGTAACTAACTATTTAGAAACATATGCTAAGGATGCTCCAGATGTTATTTTAAAACTGGAAACATATTTTAAAACGAGCTTATTTAATATTAATACACATCGTGCAACTAAAACAAGAATTTATGCTTTTTTAGAACAAGAATCTGTTAAAAGTAAGGTGGTCGCCGAAATGACTGTACGTTTAATAAACAGTATTCTTGGTACAAAAACCATAAAAGATAGAAGCAATAACATTGATGTTTTACTGAGTATATATGATGTTTTTCCAGAAATTGAAGTTCCGTTATTAATAAAATCAAATTAAAAACATGCAATTTAATTATAAATACGGAGGCGGAAGTGCTGTTAATAATGGAGTGTCTAGCACTAATGTTAGTTTTGCTCCAGATGTGCTGCGTGATCCTACATTTTTTGTAGGGACTTTGGATAAAAAAATTCCGTTTAGAGAAGCTATTTCTGCATTGCATCATGTTGTGGTTGCAGATTTTAATTTTCAACCAAAAGATAATTCGGCTTACTTGGCTTGGTTAAAAGGCCAGGAAGAGATTTGGTTATCGGAGGCTAGTTCCGATTTATCCAAATTGCGTTCAGAAATTCATGAGGTACGTGCTAAAATGGAAGGACTTCGTAAAGAGCGCGATTCTATAATGAAACCTTATTATAAAGCACAAAGTGCCTATTTTAAGTTTTTGTACAAAAGAGATATGGATGCTTGGATGGTTTTAGATCCGGTAATAACGGTGCATCCAGATCAAGTTTTTTTTGAATGTTTTAGTAAAGATGAATCTGTTTACGGCAAATTATCTTGTGGATATGATGTGTTTAAAGATATTAATGAATTTAAATGTGGTACCACAAACATTGATTATTCTAAGAAATTATATGAAGAGTTTCAGAAAATAAGAACTTATAAAGAGACAGATTTTAAAATAGATCCTAAAGGTTTTGATGTTAAAACAACGGGTGAAGATAATTATAAAGAAGTAAAAATTGATTTGCCCGATAGTTGGGTTCGTGGCTTTTTACAAGTGAGTACAGCAATGACCACTAAAAAAGTATCTTTTGAACTAGAAGCTATTGATATAGCCAATTTTATTTCAGTTTTAAAAAGAAACAAAGAACGTAAAGGCCCTCGGTCTATTAAATATATCCTGAAACCAAATGAACCTATTATTGCAGTTTTCGAACCTTGGAATATTGAAATTGTTTGTAATCAATCGATTTATAAAGGAGATGAACATGAAGAAATTAGAGTTTGGGGACGCAGGCGTATTTTACTTTTAGAACGATTACTGCCAATAACCAACAAATTTAGCGTTCATCTTTTAGGTAACGGCATGCCTTCATTTTACACGGCACATTTAACCAATGACATGTATTTTACATTGGGACTTTCTGGGTGGACAGCGAACGATTGGACACAGTCTAGCCAATTAGAATTATTAGCACCTCGTACATTAGTGCCCGCTACAACTATGCAAAGTATTTATTTAGAATTACGAAATACGTGGTTTTCAAGTGAAACAGATTTGGCTAAAAACCTAAATTTAGATGTTACTACGGTTAGTAAATCCATGGAAACTTTTGCGCAAGCCGGTAAAGTAATTTATGATCTTAAAAATAAAGTTTACCGTGTACGTGAATTAAAACGTGACGGTATTGATATAGAATCGCTTCGTTTTTCTAGTGAAACAGATAAGGATGCATATAGATTAATGGAACAAGGTGCGGTTGCTAACTTAAAAATTACAGAACAGAACGGGAAAGTATTGTTAACCGCCACAGTAAGTAACAGTTATAATACGGTTGTATTAATTGATAAAGATTTAAAAATTACAGATGCTAAATGTAACTGTAATGAGTTTTATAAAAATAAAATGACAAAAGGACCTTGTGCGCATATTTTAGCTACAAGAATCACTTTTGATAAAAAATAATATTATATTTAAACCATGGTAGTAATAAGATAACAACCTTGCATTTTGATTGGTGGATCGCCAATCTTGCTTACAGATACCGAACGCGTCACTGACTCGAACTTAACTTGTGAAATAGGTACTAGTACGCCATTTCCGGTTAGACTTCTGCGAAGTGAAATAGCGTACTAGTACCTATTTCACTGGAGTTGTTCAATTCAGTCTTGAGAATCGTACGAAGGGCATTCAAAATACATCTTATTGCTACCTTTTTTTTGTTATATGAGAAATAATTCTACGGAAAGAAGACAAGAAATTTATGATAAAATAAAGGCATCTTCTAAACAAGAATATATCCTTTCGGAAATGAAACGCTTAGGGTTTTGGAATGAAGGAGAACTTGATTTTAAAGCGGTAAATACGTTTTTTAATGAAGAAAGAGAATTATCTCAGAAACTTCAAAAGCTTTTAAAAGAAAAAAAAGTTATAGAAGATCCGGAAGCTTTTCTGGCTAAAAAACACCAAGAACGCAAGCTTGCTTCTAAACAATCTCAAAAAGAAACTAAAGAACGTCGTGAAAAAGAACGCTTAGAAAAAGCCGAGAAATGGCGTGTTTCTAAAGAGAAAGATATTATTTATTTAGGTGAAAATTATTCGCATGAATTAAATGAGCAGATATCTAATACCGAACGTTTAAAATCTAAAAACTTACCGGTTTTACATACAGCCGAAGATTTAGCGAAAGCTATGAATATCTCTATTGGTGAGTTAAGGTTTTTGTCGTTTTCAAGAAAAAACTCTAAAATTAACCATTACAAAAGATTTCAAATGGCTAAAAAATCTGGAGGATATCGTTTAATTTCTGCACCTATGCCTAAGTTGAAAAAGGCACAACACTGGGTGTTAGGATCGGTTTTAAATATAGTATCTGTTCACCCAAATGCACATGGTTGCGTGATAGGAAGATCTATTAAAACTAATGCCGAACCACACGTTGGGAAAGCTGTTGTTATTAATCAAGATTTTAAGAATTTTTTCCCATCTGTAACCTATGCGCGAATTAAAGGTGTTTTTTTAGCTTTGGGTTATTCTAATCAGGTTGCAACTATTTTTTCTCTTTTATGTTCGGAACCTAAAATACTAGATGTTTCCCTTTTAGGGGAAGATTATTATGCACAACGTGGCGAACGTTTTTTACCGCAAGGCGCTCCAACAAGTCCTGCGATTACAAATATTCTTTGTAAAAAATTAGATTTTAGATTAACGGGTTTAGCTAATAAATACGGATTTATATACACGCGTTATGTAGATGATATTACATTTTCTGGCACTCATGATAGTTTTGATAAAATGACTCCGCTTTTGAAATACTCTAGATACGTTGTAAATAGTGAGAATTTTAATTTACATCCCGAAAAATTACGCATCATGAAGCGTAATGCTAAACAAGAGGTTACAGGTGTTGTTGTTAACGAAAAAACTAATATTCCAAAAGGAGATTTAAAACGTTTTAGAGCACTTCTATTCCAAATAGAGAAAGATGGTATAGAAGGTAAATATTGGACTAAAGGTGGTAATGTTTTGGCTCAAATAGATGGATATGCGAATTATATTTTTCAAATAGAACCAGAAAAAGGTGTACTGTATAAAAAACGCGTAAATGTTATTTTAGAAAAATATAATTACAAGGAAAAGCATAAAGCAACTTATGTTCCTAAAGTTTTAGATAAACGTGAGAAGGCTAATAAACCGGATTCTGGTGGTGGTATTTTTAAGAAAATTATGTCTTTCTTTAAAAAATAGAAATATTCATTAATTGATAGCATTTACTTGGCGGATGCTTGCGGGAGTGATAGAAGCGGCATCCTTTTTTACTTGATAGGACTTATTATGCAAATTAGAAATTAGATTTCTAATATTGCTTTGAAGGTCACTTTAATAACCCTCTAAAAAAGATATAGTGGATAGCACGGTTTTTATTTTTCTTAAAAACCCGCCCAAAAAATCTTTGTTATTTTAGCTTAAGTTGGAATTTGAACTAAAATAGCAGTGCCTTTATTTTTTTTACTTTTTATTGAAAGCTGCCCTTTTAGGATATTGATGCGTTCGGTCATGGTTTTTAACCCGAGACTATTTAGGGTAATAGTATCGTCGATATCAAAACCATTACCGTTGTCCCTTATTAAAACTTTAATGCCGTTTTTTTGTTTTAAAATATTTACAAACAAGGTGCTGGCGTTGGCATGTTTAATAACATTACTAATAGATTCTTGTATAAATCTATAAAAATTAAGAGTTTCTACGTCATCGAAACGTGTGTTAACATCGTCTATTTCTAGGGTTACAAAAAGGTCTGTGGTTTCGTCTAATTCGAATAATAATTTTTGAATACTACTGGTTAAACCTAGTTTTGTTAATGTAATTGGGTATAAATCCCGTGATATATGTCTGACTTCTTCTAGAGTATTTTGCACGAGCAAGGATAATTCTGGTTGCTCTAATGCTTGGGTTTTCCATTTTAGAAGTACTAGTTGTTGGCCAACACTATCGTGTAAATCTTTAGAAATACGTGTGCGTTCTTGTTCTTGGGTTTTGATTAGCTCTTGAGAAAAGCCTTGCTGTACAAATTCGCGGTGTTTGGCATTGGCGTAAGAGCGATAAAATAATATGCAGGCAAATAAAACTAGCATGCTAATTATTCCGAAGGTTAATTGTTGCGTTTTGTTTTTATTTTCAACATTGAGTAACTCTATATTGGTGTTTTGAGCTTCTATTTTTCGGTCTCGTTTTTCAGTTTCGTAAAGTGTTTGGAAATAGGCAAGCGTTTTTGTGTTTTGCACGCTATTAATAGAATCTTTTAAGGTATAATAACTTACTAAGTGTTCATTTGCTTTTTGCAAATTGTTGGTTGCTTGGTATACTTTGGCTATAAATTTTTCGGCAAGCATAATTTCTTCATACCCGCGTTTTTGTTTTCTTAGGGTTAAATATTCTTTCCCATACGTAAGAGCGTTAGAGTAGTTGCCTTTTTGGTATTCTAGTGATTTTAAAGCAAAAATGTATGATTCATGATTTTTACTAGACTTATTATTTAAATAGATTTGCTTTAGTTCTTTAAAGTGCGCTTCAGCTAAATTGGTACTATCACTTTCGGAATAGGCTATTACTAATTCGGCTAAAATAGTTGACTTTAAATACATCTCGTTTTCAGATTTGGCATTGCAATCTATTGATTTTTTTAAGTGTGCTATTTGTTTTTTATAGTCAGCTGTTTTTCTGTAATCGCTTGCAGCGTTGAAGTATAAACTAATAAGGTGATCGTTTCTGTCATCTTGTTTGGCGAGTTCTATGGCTTCATTTCGTTCTTTTTCGGCTTCTTTAAAAAAAGCGTTTTTGCTGTACAGCACGGATAGTGCATTTTTTGATGATAGTATGTTGAAGTTATCTTTTACTTCTGTAAATATATCTATGGCCGTTTTTAAACTTTTTGAAGCTTCGGTAAATTTACCTAAATCAGATTCTGTGTAACCTAAATACAAGTGAGCGAAACCTGCTAAGCGTGTTTTATTATATTTTTGCGCGTATACAATGGTTTTGTTGTAGTATTTAATAGCTGTATTTACATCGTTTAGGTAGTAATAACTATCGGCTACATTTAAGTACAATCTTGTTAGAGCATAGCTGTTCTGCATATGCTCGTAAGTTTTAATGTGTTGTTTATAAAGTTTTAGGCCTTCTTCAGGTTTGCTTGTTATGTTGTTTTTGTAGTAGATTAAATCGGCAATATGATTACCTGCAAGTTCTAACGAATCTAATTTTAAAGCAAGATTTATAGTTTGGTTTACAATAGTATCATACTGTAAATCTGTTTTGTATTTAACAATAGAAACTAGGCTATCCATCCATTTTAGACGTTGTCCATTTTGAGACTTTTGGATGTTTGAATTTATCTGGGAAATAGATTTTTCTATATCCGATTGTTGTGCGCTTATACTAAATACTGTTATAAGGGAAATATAGAAAAGTACTAACTTCATGGTAGTTAGGGTTTGGTCTTCTAAATATATGCGATTTGTGCGACAAAAAATAAAAAAGCCTCGAAAAAACTTCGAGGCTAATAATATTATGGAATATTTAAATATTTATGGGTTTGTAATGATACTTTCCATTTTGGATTTTTCATGACGTAATCTACAATTTCCGGAACCACTTTATCGCGTTTGCTCCATTCAGGTTGTAAGTATAAAATACAGTCTTTATTTACTTTTGCAGCTTGTTCTTCGGCGAAGCGAAAATCATCATTATTGTAAATAATTACTTTAAGTTCATGTGCATTATCATAAACTTCTTTAGTGGGAAGTTTCATTTTTTTTGGAGAAAGGCAAATCCAATCCCAAATACCGGTTAGTTTATAAGCTCCCGATGTTTCAATATGCACCTGTAATCCTTCAGCTTTAAGCTGTGTTGTTAAAGGCGTCATATCCCAAGTTAACGGCTCACCTCCAGTAATTACAATAGTATCACTATGTTTTTTAGCGTTTTCAACAATATTAGAAATTAATGTAGGTGGGTGTAGGTTGGCATTCCAACTCTCTTTTACATCGCACCAATGGCAGCCTACATCGCATCCACCAACACGAATAAAATATGCTGCGGTACCTTTATGAAAGCCTTCTCCTTGAATGGTATAAAACTCCTCCATTAAAGGCAACATCTCTCCTTTGTCAACTAATTGTTGTATTTCTTTTTTCATAAGTCCGCAAAGATACGGATTTCATTAGTTTTTATAGAAATTTTGTTTTACATTCGAAGTCACATATAGTAATCTTTATTCTCTCAAAAGAACTAATAAAAATGAAAAGGTATTCCCTCATGCTTGCGCTATGCGTTAGCTTTTTCTGTGCACAATCTCAAGTAGGAATTGGCACAACAACACCCGATGACGGATCAGTTTTACAAATAGATAGTAAAGTAGGTGCTTTTGTTCCTCCTCGAATGACATTTAGTGAAATGTCTGCGATTACAACTCCTTTAGATGGTGCTTTGGTTTTTAATACAACCCACAACACTTATTTTGTATATAGAAATGGTGTTTGGTCTAGTCAAACAAATGCGAGCTTAATATTAAATAAAAATTATCCAGCAGGGAATAGTGCGCTTTCTGCACCAAATGATACTTATGTTGATTTTCCTATAGGGCCGTCAGATATAATTGCTACAAACTCCAGCACATACGATGTTACTACTAATGGCACGGTTAGAATAAAAGAAGACGGGAATTATTGGTTTAGTGCTGCGCTATCAACGAGTAATATGCCAGGTGGTAATAAAAAATATATTATAGCGCTTGATGTTAATGGGGCATTAGTAGCATATTTAACAAGAGGGTTTTCTAGCTTGCCAGCTTCTGGTACAGATTATTGGGGAACAAGCGGAAATGTTATGTATCCCATATCAGCTAACGACGTGATAACGATGAAATATGTATTAAATAATGGCGGCAGTCCTTTAAATGCTAAATTTATTAATATTGGTATCAGTCGGCTTAATTAATTTTGTTATTGATAAGTTTTCTAGCTATATTCGATGAATAATTAAAATAAACTAGCTCCCTAAGGCTATATTAAAATGAAAAAATTCTCCCTTATGCTCGCGCTATGCGCTAGTTTTTTCTGTGCGCAATCTCAGGTAGGTATCGGTACTACAAGTCCAGACAATTCTTCAATTTTAGATGTTGACTCAGATAGTAAAGGTATTTTAATACCTCGATTAACTACTACCCAAAGAAATAGCATAGTATCACCTGCTATAGGTTTATTGATATTCAATACTACAACAAGTAAGTTTGAGTTTAATTCTGGATCGGTAGTAACTCCAATATGGAATCCGATAAACTCGCATGCTACGGTAAGTGCTGACCCTGGAAATATATTAGGTTCAGGAACAGATTCTGGAGCATATATAGGTTTTACAACCTATATCGGTAAATTTATTATTACCAATACCGGAACTCAAACTATTACAGGTTTACCATTTGAACCAAGCTCGATTAAGTTTTCGGCTTATGCCAACGTAGAGACTGAAAATATAAATGGTGATAACGGAACATCTAATAACGACAATAGTTTCCAGAATGCATTTGGATCTATGCAAGGTTATGCCACTAACTATAGCGGAATAGATCAACAAGTTATTTTTAATGGAGGAAACGGTAACTCTATTAACGATATTTCTAGATATGCTTCTAGTTCTAGAGCCATAGGTATACGCTACGGAAATCAAAACGGGGATAACTTGGGTTTAACAGCAGCTGAAGTTACAAGTTTTAATGCCGATGGTTTTTCTATCAATGTTACTGATAGAATAGAGAATATTGTTGTTATTTATGAAGCTTACAGGTAATAAACTTTTGGTAAATAGAAATTAAAGGTTCTATGTCTTTCCATTGAAACCATATTTTTTTCTTCATCTTATTTACTGTATTTTTATGCAAAATATACAGTATGAGTAAGACAGATACTTTTTTTAAATACATTACAGAAGGAAATGCTACAAAAGGAGATTTTATAGCCGTAGGTTCTGCTATGTTAGATGGTGAAACCGTTACAGGTGCCCATGTGAAAATTCCTTTAAAAACCATGAATCGTCACGGTTTAATTGCTGGTGCCACTGGTACGGGTAAAACAAAATCGCTTCAGGTTTTAGCAGAAAATTTAAGTGATAAAGGTATTCCTGTTTTATTAATGGATATTAAAGGTGATTTAAGTGGTTTGGCACAACCAAGTCCGGGTCATGCAAAAATTGATGAACGTCACGAAAAAATTGGTTTACCTTTTGATGCCAAAGCTTTTCCTGTAGAACTTTTAACCCTATCTGAACAAGATGGAGTTAGGCTTCGTGCAACGGTTAGTGAATTTGGTCCTGTATTATTATCTCGAGTTTTAGATTTAACCGATACACAATCGGGAGTAGTAGCTGTTATTTTTCAGTATTGTGACGATAATAAACTGCCATTATTAGATTTAAAAGATTTTAAAAAAATACTTCAATATACTACGCAAGAAGGTAAAGCTGAATTTACGGAATCTTACGGACGTATTTCAACAGCATCCACCGGAGCTATTTTACGAAAAGTTATAGAGTTAGAACAACAAGGAGCCGATTTGTTTTTTGGTGAAAAATCTTTCGATACGCAAGATTTGCTGCGTATTGATGATAACGGTCGTGGTTATATAAACATCCTTCGTTTAACCGATATTCAAGATCGCCCAAAATTATTTTCAACCTTTATGTTGAGTTTGTTGGCCGAAATATATTCAACCTTCCCAGAACAAGGCGATAGCGATAGACCAGAACTTATTTTGTTTATAGACGAAGCGCATTTAATTTTTAACGAGGCTTCAAAAGCCTTATTAAATCAAATTGAGAGCATTGTAAAACTAATTAGAAGTAAAGGTGTTGGCTTATATTTTGTAACACAAAACCCTACTGATGTTCCCGAAGCTGTATTGGGCCAGTTAGGTTTAAAAATTCAGCATGCTTTAAGAGCTTTTACCGCTAAAGATAGAAAGGCCATTAAGTTAACGGCACAAAACTACCCAGATTCTGAATATTATGATACTACAGAGGTTTTGACATCTTTAGGAATTGGAGAAGCGTTAGTTTCTGCATTAGATGAAAAAGGACGACCAACACCATTGGCTGCCACCATGATGCGTGCGCCTATGAGTAGAATGGATGTTCTTACCGATATGGAGCTAAGTAGCTTGCTAGCAAAATCTAAAATGGTTAAAAAATACAATGAAACCATTGATAGAGAGAGTGCTTACGAAATGCTTAATGAAAAAATAAAACAAGCTGAAGCAGACGAAGCTAAAGAAAAAGCTAAAAAAGAACAAGAGGCTCTTAAAAAAGCAGAATCTAAAAGAAAAACTACGACAAGACGTAAAAGCACAGCCATGAACCCAATAATTAAAGTGCTTACGAGTGCAACATTTATTCGTTCGGTTTTTGGTATTTTAACCAAAGTGTTAAAAAAATAAGTAGCTTCTTTTTTAATAGAAATTAAATAAACGAAATATCATTATGTATAAAATACTTTGTAGCCTATTTTGTTTAGCAGTCGTTTTTACTAGCTGTAAGAAAGACCAAGATCCTTTTGAGATTTCAAAACACCACATAGGTTTATTAACCGATTCCACGGAAGTTAAAGACATCAAAAATATTTATGCCAACGATTCTATTGTGAGGTTTATAGGTGGTGATGAGTTTTTAGGAAACGTTAATAATATTGAGATTTTTGAAAAAGGCGGAAAGAAATTATTAACCTTAATGCCTAAACATGCGTTAGATTCTACATCTACAATATCTGGTATTCGTATTATAGATGCTCGTTTTGTAACCGATAAAAATTTATCTACCATAAGTGTATTTAAAGATATTAGAAACCATTACAGAATTTCACGTATTAGCAATTTAATTAATTCTATTGTTATTATTGTAGAAGATATTAATGCAAGTTTCACTATTGATAAAAAGGAATTACCTGCCAATTTAAGGTTCGATATGGACTTGAAGTTTGAGAGTGCCCACATTCCTGATCAGGCTAAAATAAAGTATTTCTTTATTAACTGGTTGGATTAAATAGACTTCAAAATGAATCCATTTTTATCCAAAATATTAGTAGATATTGCCCGAAAGCAGCTTAAGAAAAAAGAAGCTAGCGCTGAAGGTAAGGCCGTAAGTATAAAACAAATTGTACCTCTAGTTCGTAAATTTCAGGTCGAGCTATCCCATGCTATAAAAGAATATATTTTTATAATCATAGGTGTGTTTTCTGCTGGTTTTGGTTTAAAAGGCTTTTTATTACCCAATAAATTTATCGATGGTGGTGCAACGGGTATTTCTTTATTATTAGAAAATGTAACCTCTATAGAACTCGGACTCTTACTGGTTTTAGTAAATATCCCTTTTTTAATTCTAGCTTCTAAAACTATAGGTAATAAATTTGCCTTAAAAAGTATTGCAGCCATTACACTTCTAGCTTTTGTGGTACATTTTGTAGAATACCCTATCATTACTGAAGATAAATTATTAATAGCAGTTTTTGGTGGTTTTTTTCTTGGTTTAGGTATTGGTTTGTCCATGCGTGGAGGAAGTGTTATTGATGGTACCGAGGTCTTAGCTATTTATTTAGGACGAAAATTATCGTTAACTATTGGCGATGTATTGTTACTAATTAATATCGTTATATTTTCAATAGGCGCTTATGTATTATCCATTGAAATTGCGCTTTACGCGATATTAACCTATTTATCTGCGGCAAAAACAGTAGATTTTGTTGTAGATGGTGTTGAGGAATATGTAGGTGTTACTATTATTTCTAATAAGCATGAAGAATTGCGTATTATGTTAACTGAAAAGTTGCGTCGAGCCTGCACTATTTATGCAGGAAAAGGTGGTTACGGAACTAATGGCGACAGTTATGATAAAGATATAATCTATACCATTGTTACGCGATTAGAGCTCGCCAGATTACAAACCGAAATAGATAAAATAGACAGAAACGCGTTTATTGTTATGGGTATTGTAAAAGATTTAAAAGGTGGTATGATTAAGCGAAAACCTATGAAATAAAAGTGATAATTTAAACAAATAGTGTGAAGGAGTATTTTAGTAACGGAAAATTATTGATTTCTGGAGAATATGTTGTTTTAGATGGAGCCATTTCTTTGGCTGTACCAACTAAGTGCGGACAATCGTTAATTGTTGAAAGCATCAATGACGCTAAAATTATTTGGAAAAGTTTAGACGAAAAGGGAATGGTTTGGTTCGAAAAAGAGTTTGAATTAGTAAACCATACTATTCAAAACTCAAGTGAAACCGATGAGACTTCTATTAGGTTAATAGAAATATTAAAAGCAGCTAAAGCGCTCAATCTAGAGTTTTTGAGAGATGGAATAGGATATAAGGTAACGACGAAATTAGATTTTCCTAAAAATTGGGGTTTGGGCACATCATCAACTTTAATTAATAATATTGCTAATTGGGCAAAAGTTGATGCGTATCAACTTTTGGAAAAAACTTTCGGTGGTAGCGGTTATGATATTGCTTGCGCTAAAAATAATTCGGCCATTACCTATCAATTAAAGCCGGATGCTATAGATGTTATTCGGTTAAGCTTTAATCCAACCTTTAAGAAGAATCTTTATTTTATTCATTTAAACCAGAAACAAAATAGTCGTGATGGTATTAAACATTATCGTGAGCATAAAGGTGATTTACTCGATTATATAAAAGAAATTGATGTTATTACCGAGCAGATGATACATGCTGAAACTTTGGAGGTGTTTCAAGTTTTAATAGAAAAGCACGAATCTATAATTGGAAAAATAACAAAGCAAGTACCTGTTAAAGAAAGGTTGTTTAACGATTTCAAAGGCGCTATTAAAAGTCTTGGCGCTTGGGGTGGAGATTTTGTTTTAGCAACAGCTAAACAAGATCCAACTGCGTATTTTAAAGCTAAAGGTTATGATACCGTATTAGCTTATCAAGATATGGTGCTTTAATTTTTATAAAGAAAGCATTAACTATTATAAGAACAAATAATCTTTTAAATATATCGCATAAAAAAGCCTCAAATTAATGAGGCTTTTTTTATATAATTAAAATCGGTTCGTTTTATTGAACTTGAGATTTTGCTCTATTATCTTCAATTGCAGCGGCATCTTTTAATGCGTTGTATAATTTAGAATTTACAACATTAGATTTTTGTTGTTCAACTCTATTAGCAGCAGCTTGGTAGTTGTCTAATGGAGCTGCAGGAGTTACTTTAGTAACTTGAATCATGTAAACACCGTTAGCACCATCTATTAATTTAGAAGTTTCTCCTTCTTTTAATCCAAATGCAGCACCAACAACTAATGGCTCTCTACCTGCTCCAGAAATAGTTGGGTTTTTCATATTGATAGCAGAAGCTGTACGTACACTTTTCTTTTGTGCGGCAGCTAAATTATCCAAAGTTGTAGCAGAAATTTGATCTCTAAGCATTGCTGCTTTTTTCTCTTTTCTTAAAATAGGTAAAACAGTAACTGTAGCATCATCTGCAGACATTAAACCTGCATCATGTTTTGCAACTAATTGAGCAATTACATAACCGTTTGTAATGTTGAAACGTTTTAAGTCTCCTACTTGAGCGTCAGCTTCAAATGCCCAACGTACAATTGGTCTTTGGTTACCAACACCAGGTATAGTTTCATCTAGAGCTTTAATCCCATTAACAGGGCGCACTGTGTAATTTTTTTCTTTTGCTAATGCTTCATAATCTTTGTCTACAGCTGAGATTTCAAAACTAGAAGCATCTCTAAATACTTTATCAACAGTAGCGTCAGATGGTTCAATCTTTCTAGCTAATGTTCCTACTTTTACAGCTTTAGTTTTGTTTTTCTGTCCTTCAACTTCAATAATATGAAAACCGAATATTGTTTTTACAATTCCTAAATCTCCAGTTGAACCTTCGAATTCAAAATCATTAAATTCTGGAACCATAGTATTGTATGCATGCCAATCGTAACGACCACCATTTTCAACACTTCCTTGGTCTGTAGAGAATTCTGTTACAAATTCAGGAAATTTAGAACGGTTAGATTTTAAAATTGTTAAAAGGCTATCAGCAGTTGCTTTCGCTTGTGCTTCTGTTTGTGTTGCTTGAGCTCCTGAACTTTTTGTTCCAATAAAAGGAATTAAGATATGACGAACTTTAGCTGAATCTGGAATTTGTTTTACAGCAACTATTTTTGAGATTTTGTAGTAGCCATTATCTTTATAAGGACCATAAACATCACCTTCATTTAAGTTATAGATAGTATCTGCAACAGCAGATGGTAAGCTAGATTTAAATACAAAACGATCGTCAAATTTAATATCAGAATTAGAGTTGATAAAATCTTCGTTATTTTTTGTGTTTAAAAAACCAGTGATATTTTCGTTAGATTTAATACCGTCGTTATATTCAACACGGTCAGATAATAATTTTGTTAACTCTGCTTTTATTGCATTTTCATCTTCTACGCTTGCAAATTCTTTAAATTCAACAAAACGAATATCACGAGATGCTTCAACTTCGTATTTCTTAGCATTTTTACTTATATAGCTAGAAATATCAGATTTAGAAACTTTTACTAAGCTATCAGCAATAGAAGTATAAGGAACTTGCACATATTTAATATCTACTTTGTTATTCTCAAGCATGTAATCTAGTTCACCTTCAGCAAGTGTTCCTGTTAAACCAGCTTTAACTAAGTTAAAGTAGTTTTGTTGTAATGCATTGTTTGCTAATTGCTTTTCGTAATTAACCCAACTTTCATAACCTGCAGGCGATGTTTCTTTTAGGTTAGCGATATATTCATTAAGTTTTGCTTCGTCAAACAAACCAGCTTCGTTTAAAAACTCAGGGCTAGATGCAAGCGCTGTTTTTAATAAATCTTTCATTTGGTCTTTCTCAACAGAAATACCTAGTTTTTCAAATTGAGCACCCATTACAGCTTCACGTACTTCTTGATCCCAAACACGGTTCATCACCTGTGTGCTTGTTGCACTTGCACCTGCTTGGCGTTGTGCTACATCTACTTTTTGAAGAAATGATTCGCGAGTAATATCTGTACCATTAACAGTACCAACAATATTTTGCGATTTTGCTGAAAGTGCATCACTATTTTTAAATAAATCTGCTAATACAAAGGAAAATAACGCTAACGCTATTATCAAGATTAAGAATAATGAACGTTGTCTGATTTTATTTAAAACTGCCATCTGTAATTAAAATGTTTTATAATAAATCCGTTATATAGGATTTAGCTTGTTATTATTGGTTGTCAATTTACGACTAAATTGATGAAAATATCGTGCGCGAAAATACCATTTTCTATTTAATAATGAAAGGGTTATTTTGTGTTTTGTTTAATGTCGCGATTTGTAAGTGTAATTAATGGTGTTATTGATAGTAAGTTGAAGGGGTTTATTAAAAAATGATCACTTTTTAAAAAGGAAAAATAATAGTAAAATGGACTTGAAATTATGAATTGGGATTCACTAAAATATTAGTCTTCTTCAACTAATTTAAGCTCAACTAAGTCAATTTTTGTGTTTGAAACCTCTAAAATTGTAAATTGAAAGTTTTCCATTCTTACCACTTCGTTCTGTTCCGGTATTTGTTGGGTATGGTTTACAATTAAACCTCCTAAAGTTTCGTAGTTTTCACTTTCTGGTAGATTAATTTTATAAGTTTCATTTAAATAATCTACTTCCAAACGCGCCGAAAAATTAAAACTATCATCTTCTAGCTTCTCTTCAATTAAATCTACAGTATCGTGTTCGTCTTCAATTTCACCAAAAAGTTCTTCTACAATATCTTCTACCGTCATAATACCTGCGGTTCCACCATATTCATCTAGAACAACAGCTATACTTCTATGTTTTTTTGTAAGCACACCAAGTACATCTTTTATTAAAACCGTTTCGGGTACAAACTCTACAGGCAACATCATGGCCTTAATGGTTTTTGGTTTTTTAAAGAGTTCGAAAGAATGGGCGTAACCTAAAATATCGTCTATAGTTTCTTTATAAACTAAAATTTTTGTGCAACCCGTTTCGGTGAAAAGTGCATTTAGGCTTTTAATAGATTCGTTAATTTCTACGGCAATAATTTCCGTTCTTGGCACCATAACTTCGCGTGCTTTTACTTCGGAAAACTCTAATGCATTTTGAAATATTTGAATTTCGGTATCTACATCGTCATGTTCTTCTACAGATTCCATTTGTTCGGTAATATAATTACCTAGTTCTACTTTTGTGAAGGCTAGTTGAATTTGGTCGCCTTCAGTTTTAAAAAAAGCTCTTAGAACATTATCGGAAATCCAGATAACAAAATCGGATATCAGGCTAAATAAGATATAAAAAATATATGCGGGTATGGCTAAAGCTTTAATTAATTTATTCGCATAAATCTGAAAAAAGACCTTAGGTAAAAATTCCGCAGTTATTAAAATGACTATAGTCGAAATTATAGTTTGCGTTAATAAACTTAAATCGTTAAGTAAATAATTGAGAGGAGAATAAGGTGTTGGCAACATAGATCGAAACCAATCTACCAATAAATCGCCCATAAAAAAACCATATATAACCAGAGCTATATTGTTGCCAATAAGCATGGTGGTTATAAATTTTGATGGTTTTACTGTAAGTTTGCTAAGTATTTTAGCTAGTAAGCCTTCTTGTTTTTTTTCAATTTCAATATGAATTTTGTTTGAAGACACATAAGCAATCTCCATCCCTGAGAAAAAAGCAGAAAGGATTAATGATACAATTATGATAATAGCATAAATGCCCATTTATTTAGAGTTGTTGGCTTTGTTTTCAAATCGACGTCTAAAAAAGAACATAAATATAGCTATAGCCAATAGAAAAAGACTTAAGTATGCACGACTTCTATCTATACTCCATGTTTTAAAAACATCATAGATTAAGAAAATAGCAAATGCTAAATATAAAAATTTTGAAAATTTCAAATAGTTCATTAGTTGATTTTTATTCTAGTACAAAGATAATTAAAATATTAGCAGTACGATTTTATTTATAATACTGTTTTAGTTTGAATTATTTGTGGTGTAAAATGTAAGAGGGAATATAGTGAAAGTGGATTTTGACTAATCTTCCATAGTGATAATACCTGTAACTTCTAATACTTCTGCTTTTTTGAATTTAGTATCAGAATCAAAGCCATTACCTTGAATAACGTCTGTTTTAGTTTGAAAAGTAACCGCGTTATTGGTAAATAGCCATTGCTTTTTTTGATCATAAAAAAGTTGATCAGATTTTAAAACATTACCATCTTGGGTTGTTATAACCACGTTGCCTTGTAAGTCGATTAAATCGGTTTCAGAATAAATAATGGCATAGTCTGAGATAATAGTGCTTTTTTGATTTTTGTCGTCGTATAGATATAATGTTAGACCATCAACAAATTCATTGTATGGAAAATCTCGATTAGAGTAATCGAGCATTTTTGTACTGATTAAATTAGCGGTAACACGACCAGAATCGGTGTGTTTTAAATTAATATTTTCAGCGACACCAATAGGCTCGTTTTCCGAAACTCCAATTTTTTGAACCTCCTTTAAACTGTTATTACATGAAAAAAACATAGCCATGCAAATGAGCATGACTATGTTTAATATATTATATGTGTTTTTCTTATTCATTAAATACTTGGTACGGTAACCGAAGCTCCAATCCAACATCCAATTTTAATGCTTTGTCCAGAACAAGAACAGTTAAATATTTCAGCTTTTTGTGGTGCTTTAGCAGAGTAGTTTGCAACAGATGCTGCAGCAGCTTTACTTAAAGTTGGATCTACACGCGCCGCTTTTCTAGCTTCGTCTGCAGCTAACCAATATACAGCTCTTTTATTAAAGTTTGTATCTCCACAGCTGTTCGCACTTGCTGCATACATAGCTGCAATAGATAAGTGTGGACGACCGTTAGATGGGTTTAACTGTAAAGATTGTCTAAAGTAACCTCTAGCTTGACCGTAGCTTCCTCTAGATTTTAATTTAATTCCAATTTTGTTGTTTAATTTAGCTTTCTTGAAGTTATCCGTTTCTAAATCAATTGCTTGTTTGTAGAATGCAATAGCTTCATTATTTTTACCTTCTTTATCTTTTAAGATACCTAAGTAGTATGCAGAGTTAGCTGAAGGAGAAATTTCGTGATAAGCATTTACTAACTTAAAGAATAATGGATCGTCTGTACAATCTTTCTCAGACATTTTTCCTGCAGCTCTTTGTAACCAAACCGCATTGTTTTTGTTCTCTTCGAAATCTTTTTGGTATAAAGGAATTAAGTTCTCACAGTTTGCGCGCTCTCCTAATTTTTGATCAACTCCAGAAGAAACTTGATCGTAAGCTTTCAAATAACTTTCACTTGATCTTTTAATGCTTTTTTCTTTTGATGTTAAGCTTGCTCCGGTAGAATCTTTTTCAATAAGTGCATTTAGCTTTTTCGAGTAGTTTTCTACTTCGCCCTCTACTTTTTCTGCAACGTCATCATATTTATTAAATAATTCTGCTGCTGATTTTTGTTTCGCATCATATAAATCAACCATCAAAGAGAAGTAAGTATATAAACTTTTTGGATTTGTAAATGTGTCTTTATCTGCTTTATAGGCAGCATCAAAACATACGTATAACTCTTCATTAGTTAAACCTAATGCCACTTTGTTATCGTATTTTAACTGGCATGACATTGCTCCGTATTCTCCAGCAGGAGTTTTACTTGCAAAATATTGAGCACGTTCTTCCCAAAGTTTTAAAAGATCATTAATGTATGCTACTTTTTCTGCTTCTGGTGCTTTTTCAATTTTATCTTCAAGAATTTTTTCTCCATATACGTAAATCGCTCTACTGTAACTTGGATTTTTTGCTCTCAACTCCATAAACGGAGTGTAAGCAGCTTCATAATTCTTGGACTTAGCATACTCTGACATGATAGAGAGTTTTGCTATATCTTCTTGATTGTCTTGAGCTATAAGGGCGCTCGTACTTACAAACAAAAAGGTTAATAATAGTGTAATTTTAGTTTTCATGATATTAAATTTATGCTGTTAGTCAAATTTTCTTTTACTGAACCATCTATCGTTCAAAGATAAACTTAATTGGAAATTAACAAAATTCTCTTGTATTAAATTACTGTTCGTGGTACCGCGTTTACCAACTTCTACACCTAAATTAGCATTAGAGAAAAAACTTCCAACTGGTAATCCTAATCCAAAAGACATGCCAAACTCGTTTATCGATTCATTTTCTATATTTAAACCTGTATTTTCAAAGTGTATACCAGCTCTGTAAACTACACGTTGTAAGTAGCTTGAGAAAGAATTATACTTCGGAATAAAAAATCCTCCAAGTTTAATTGCAGATTGATCTTCGTAGGTTGCGCCGTTACTATATAGCGCATTTGTGAAGTCGCTTGTTTTTAAATATTCAGATTCTACACCTACAAACCATTTTCTTGGTTGGCCAATACCAACTCCAAAAGTAAGTTTAGATGGTAGTACTAATTCTGTTTCTGTTAAATCTCCTAAATCACTTTCAATTGTATTTAAAGCAAATTCCGATCCACTTGCAATTGTTGTAATTGTAGAAAAAGAACGTTGGTTTTTAGAAGCTAAGTTACTTTCTGGTGTATATGTAATTCCAGAAATAAGTTCTAATTTTTCGGTTAGCATGGTTCTGTATGATGCTCCCAAGTTGATGTTTAATCCACTTAAATCCGATCTATTATTTTCTCGGACCTGGTATTGTACCGGGTTGCCTTCACTATCGTAAACATATTCGATGATGCTATTTTGAGTGTTTCCAAAATTATATTGAAAATCTACACCAACGCTTAAGCCTTCTGTAACTTGATAACCAAAACCTAAAAAAGCTTTGTTTAAACCACCTTCACCTCTAAATCTATTAGATATGGTTTCGCCATCATCATTATAAGCTTCTAATTTATAACCAACAGCTGTATAGGGCATAACACCAAAACCAAAACCAAAATCGCCCATTGGGATAGACATAGCTATATAATCGAAGGTAGAGGACGATGCATTGTCTTTGCTTGTGTCACTCTTTAAAGTTGTACTATTATATGTTCCACCAACTGTAAATTTTACTGGTCGGCTTTCATTGTTTAATATATCTAAGTTTTTGCCTGCATAAGATGCCGGGTTTCTTAGGTTAACGTGTATACTATCAGTATAGATGCTTAAGCCACCCATACTTCTGTTTTCCACTGTTCCTTTAAATTTAAGGCTTCCAATACCATAAAAAGAATACGGAGATGCCGTTCCTTCTTGTCCGTAACTTTGCATTGCAATTATTGCAATAAAAACGAGTACAAGTTTTTTTATCATTAAATTGAGTTAAATTTTAAAATATAGTAAAGTCCTTCTAAAAGGAAATTAGAGTTGGCAAATATGCTACTTTTTAATTGTTTAGACAAGAAATTAGTATCGCCACCTGTTAAAATAATTGTTAAATCTAAATATTTTTCTTTATAGTCTGCAATATTTCCGTCAATTTCATTTAAAACACCATGAACAACACCTGAGTGTATTGATGATTTAGTTGAATCTCCAATAATAGATTCAGGCATTTCTGTATCTAGTAACGGCAAATTTGCTGTTAAATTATTCAGAGAGGCATAGCGCATGCGTAAGCCAGGTGAAATAGCTCCGCCTAAATACTCGTTATTAGCGTTTACAAAATCGTAAGTTATACAAGTGCCAGCATCAATAATTAGTGTATTTTGTTTTGGGAAATTTTTAACGGCCGCACAAACTAGAGCTATACGGTCTACACCTAAAGTTTTTGGTGTTTGGTATAAGTTGGTAAACGGAAGTTTTGTTGCGCTATCCAAAATAGTAAGATCGAAAAGTGTACTTAAAACTAGAGTGTCGCTTTCAGTTAATCTTCCTACCGATGAAATTATAGCTTTTTCAATTTCTAAATATTTCTTCCTTAAAGATTTAACCGCTTTTAAAACATCTTTTAGCTTCACGACTTGTTTGCTTTTAAGAGCGTCATCCTCAAAAACAGCAAGCTTTACAAACGAATTGCCAACATCTATAATTAAATACATAAACATATAAAAAGGTAAAATTACAAAAGCGACACGAAACTAAATCTTAATTATTTTATAATATTAAAAAATAATTTCATTTGTAAAACGAAGAACATCAGTTGAATATAAAATATTTTGAATTTTTATAAAAAAACCTTTGGCAGAAACGAAAATTGAGTATATATTTGCAACCGCTTAGCAAAGCAATGGTGCCTTAGCTCAGTTGGTAGAGCAAAGGACTGAAAATCCTTGTGTCCCTGGTTCGATTCCTGGAGGCACCACCATAAAAAAACCGATTCATTTTTGAATCGGTTTTTTGGGTTTTATACTATTCGTAGTTGTTTTTATTGGTTGAGAAGCATATCATGATCATATTGACAGCACGCAGGTAAACCTTTATAGGCATCTTCGCTACCCAAAACTTTATCTGTATCGTAGCCCGAAGCAGCAATAGCATTGTGTATTGACATAGCGTCTGTTTTGGTATCATCAAAAGCGACATCAATTTTCTTTTTTTCAACATTCCAAACGGCATTTGCGACACCTTCAACTTTATTTGCTGCCTTTTCTATTGTGCTTTTACACATGCCACAATTCCCTCTTACTCCAAAAGAAACCTCTGCATTGGCCATTGCTTTAGAGACTTCGGTTGTTGTTTCTGCTTCTTGTTTAGTTTCGTTTTTACAGCTTACTAAACCCATTGTAGTCATAATAGCTAAGCTTAAAATTGCTTTTTTACTCATGTTATTCATATTAATAATTTTGTGTTTGTGATTTTTCTTTAAAAAAGTTCATTGTTTTAAATTTTGGTTATTAATTAGTTTATGGTTTGTCTTACTTCTCCACAAGTCAGCATTTTACCTCCAAAATAAGGATTGATCACATTTTCCTTTTTACTCAGCCAATACACCCCTTTATTATTGTCTCCCATTGGACAAAACTGGTGATACACTTTTTCGTTTATTCCAAAAACTTCAATTACCTCTGTTAATTTCGAAGACAGATCTTTAAAATGGCCTCTTATATCTTCAATTTCAGAAGAGTTTGAAAGTGAATTAGTAACAGATTTTAGTTCTTTTTCAAGTGACATCCATTGTTTATGGGCCTCTTGGCTTGTTAGTAATGTCATGTCAACTTTAGACAAATCATTTAGTAGTTGTTTTGATTCTGCTTTAATTGTATTTATATCATCTTTAAGTAAGGCCTCTTTCAATTGGATATAATCATTAAAGATAACTTTTAATTGATTCTGAAATTGTTTTGAAACGTCTATTCGTTCAGTATTACCACCTTTTTGACGCGTTGTATTTGTGGTAGTTTCCATTCCTAAATGTCCTTCATGTCCCGTTATAACTTTACCTCCTTTTTTATTCATCATAGATTTTTTGCCTTGTAACTGTGCAGCAGCATCTACTGTAAAGGTTCCGTTGGTTACCACTTCATCACCAGTGTTTAAACCTTCTAAAACTTGATACTTATCACCAATTTGAGTACCTAATGTAATTTCACGCATTTCAAAAACAGGTTCATTTGGATTCGATTTAATATAGACTACAGAGCGTTTTCCTGTCCATAAAACAGCTGTTGTTGGCACAGACAAAGCATCGGATTTACTTGCGGTGATTCCTTTTATTTTCCCTTCTACAAATAGACCAGGTTTTAATATTTGGTCTTTGTTATTAAGTACTACTCGTAATTTTACAGTTCTAGTTCTAGTATCTAAAATAGGATCTATAAAATCTACAGTTCCTTTAAATACTTTATTCGCGTACGCATTAGTCACAACGTCAATATTTTGTCCTTTTTTGAATTGACTAATTTGGTTTTCATACACATCAAAGTTCGCCCAAACTGTTGCTAAATTAGAAACTTTAAAAATGGGTTTTCCATCCATAATATGCGCGCCATCACTCACTGCAATTTCTGTAACAACACCAGATACATGAGAATAGATTGTAAAACTTGTTTTTACTTGTCCCGTTTTTAAAACGTCGTCTAATTGAGAACCATGAATTTTCCAGTTTTTAAACTTGTTTTGCACTGCTTTGTATAACTGTGGTTGGGATTCTCTAATACTATACGTCGTTATCAATTCTTGCTGTGCTGCAATTAAAGCTGCCGAATAAATTTTAGCAATAGCTTGTCCTTTATTAACCTTTTCGCCTATAGACTTGACATATAATTTTTCTATTCTTCCGTCAAAATGCGCAGGTTGTATTGCTGTATTGTCTTCGTTTTCTACAATTTTACCTGATAATGTTATGGCATTATCTTCCGTATTACCATTACCAACTATTGACGTTTGAATATTGGCTAATGCCATAGCATTTTCAGATAGTTTAAACTGGTCGACTAATAGCCCTTTAGCGCTACTTTCTGCAGGAATTAAATCCATACCGCAAATAGGGCATGGGCCAGATTCGGGTTGCATTATTTGTGGATGCATAGAGCAAGTCCACATTTGGTTAGTTTCTACTGCATTATCATGCTTATGTTCTGTTTCAGTATTAGAAGTACCTCCAAAAAGAAACCATCCCAGTAGTAACCCAACCGCTAATATTGCTGTATAAATTATTATATTGTTATTTTTCATTTTCTAGTCGTTTTATCATTGCTTTCATTTCTTCTATTTCTTTTCGTTGTGCTTCAATTATGCTATCTGCTAATTCTCTAACTTCAGGATCTTGAATTGCTGCGCGTTCACTTGTTAATATGGCTATAGAGTGATGCGGAATCATACCTTTTAGCCAAAGCACATCTCCTACAACTGGTGACTGAGTTCTAACTAAGCTTAAAGCACCAAAAAAAAGGACAACACTACCAACTAAAATAGCGATATTCTTCTTTTTGTTTTTATACATTTTAAGCATAAATAAGAGCATAATAATACCCATTGTTGAAATTCCTAAGCAAACCATATAAAAGCGAGTCATACTAAAATACACATGGTCTATAGCATAGGTATTTAGATACATAGTGATATACATGGCTACAAATGAGCAACCAAGCATTAAAAAGAACTGTGTGTAATTACTCATTCCTTCTTTGTTTTTGTGTTGTTTTGAATTTTCCATAAGTTTTTGATTTATAGTTAAATTTTAATATTTCTTAAACGTAATGCATTGGCTATTACTGATACTGAACTAAAACTCATTGCTAAAGCAGCAATCATTGGAGATAATAACAATCCGAAAAATGGATATAATATTCCTGCTGCAATTGGTACACCGATAACATTATAAACAAAAGCAAAAAACAAGTTTTGTTGTATGTTTTTAACCACACCATGACTTAAGTTTTTAGCTTTTACAATGCCTTGTAAATCTCCTTTAACTAAAGTAATTGTAGCACTTTCAATAGCAACATCGGTTCCTGTTCCCATTGCAATACCAACGTCCGACTGCGCTAAAGCGGGTGCATCATTAATACCATCTCCAGCCATAGCAACTACTTTTCCTTGCTGTTGCAATTTTTTTATTTCGTTTAGTTTATCCTCTGGAAGGCATTCTGCTTTATAGTGTTTTAGTTTTAATTGTTCTGCGACTGCTTTAGCTGTGCTTTTATTGTCACCAGTAAGCATAATAACCTCAATACCATTGTCTTGAAGTTGTTTTATAGCCTCTTGACTTGTCTTTTTAATGGCATCAAAAATAGTAACATATCCTACAGCTTCATTTTCTACAGCGATGTAAGACACTGTTTTTCCTTGTTCTTGCTCTGTAATTACTTGACTAGCTAAACTTTCTGATATAAAAATAGAAAATTGCTCTAATAATTTAGCATTTCCTAAAGCTACTTTTTTATCATCAATGGTACCAATAACGCCTTTTCCTGCTACTGCTTCAAAATCGTTTACTTTGGTAATAGCGACCTGTTTTGATTTACCATAATTGACAATAGCCTCTGCTAAAGGGTGCTCGCTATATTGATTTAAAGAAGCAATGTAGTGGAGTAGTAGCTCTTGTTCAATTTTAGTAACAGCAATTACTTTTTCAACAGATGGTTTTCCTTCTGTAATCGTTCCTGTTTTATCTACAATAAGCACATCTACTTTATTCATTGTCTCTAAAGCTTCTGCATTTTTAATTAAGACACCAGATTGTGCACCTCTACCAACACCAACCATAACAGACATTGGTGTTGCTAATCCTAATGCACAAGGACAAGCAATAATTAATACAGCAATGGCATTTACAAACGCAAATACATACGCTGGTTCTGGACCAAAGACTGCCCAAAGAATAAAGGTAATTATAGAAACTAGTAATACGGTAGGCACAAAATACTTGGCAATTTTATCTGCCAGTTTCTGTATTGGTGCTTTAGAACGACTGGCGTTATTAACCATATGAATGATTTGAGACAGTAATGTTTCCGAACCTACTTTTTCAGCTTTCATTACAAACGACTTTGTACCATTTATGGTTCCTGAGGTTACTTTATCGGCTACAATTTTATCAACAGGAATAGGTTCTCCGGTAATCATAGATTCGTCAATACTACTCTGTCCTTCAACAATACTACCATCTACAGGTATTTTCTCTCCTGGTTTTACACGTAATAAATTGCCTTGTTCAATCTTATCAATTGCAATAACTTTGTCTTCACTTTCTGTTACCAATGTTGCGGTTGCGGGTACTAATTTTAGTAATTCCTTTATTGCGCCACTAGTTTGACTATGCGCTTTTGATTCTAATAATTGTCCTAATAATACTAAGGTTAGAATCACTGTTGCAGCTTCAAAATACACAAAGACATTGCCATCTGCGGTTTTAAAATCTATAGGAAATACGTCTGGAAATAACATAGCGAATACACTAAATAACCAGGCAATACCAGAACCAATACCGATTAGCGTAAACATGTTAAAGTTTCTTGTTTTAATTGAAGTCCAAGCACGTGTAAAGAACATCCATGTGGCATAAAACACAACAGGAATAGATAATACAAACTGAATCCAATTCCATGTTTTTTGCTCTAAAACAGCATACAGCGGATTGTTGCTGAGCATTTCTGACATGGCTATTAAAAATATGGGTACAGTAAAAGCGACTGCAATCCAGAATTTTTTTAATAGTTTATTATAGGTTTTATCTTCTGCTGAAGCATCTGCTTCCAATGGCACTAAATCCATTCCGCAAATGGGACACGCTCCAGGTTCGTCTTTAATAACTTCAGGATGCATTGGGCACGTCCATTGCGCTGTTGTGGTATTTGATAGGTTTTGTTCTTCCACTAAATCCATTCCGCATACTGGGCAATCGCCAGATTTGTCATAGGTTTTATCGCCTTCGCAATGCATAGGGCAGTAAAAAGTACCGGTACCATGTCCTTTTTTTATGTCTACGGACGTGGTACTATTGTCCTTAGCATGATTATGGTCTCTTAAATTATGTATGCTGTATTGGCCACCATCGTTTTTTAAAGCTTCCTGAAAGGTTTCTAAGGCGATATGTGAATCCATTTCTATCGTAGCTTCTGCTTTTTCTAAATCAACTGTAGCTTTTAAAACACCTTTTACTTTTGAAAGCGTGTCTTCCACATGACTGCGACATCCGTTGCAAGTCATTCCGTGTATGTGATATGTATGTTTCATTATTATTGAATTAAATAATTAATAATTGTCGTTTGTAAATAGTAACTTTTAATAGATTCTATTTGATTCATTTGAAACTTCAATTGTAGTTCCTGAATATCTAAAACATCATTAAAATCAATAGTGCCGGTTTCGTAACTTCTTACTAAAATCGATTCGGCATCCATAGCTTGTTTTAAGTTTTTTACTTGTGTATTGTAACTTATTCTAGCTGATTTCCTATCATTTATTGCTTTATCTAATAATGTTTCTAACGTGTTTAAACGGTCTTGTTTTTGAAATTCGATTTCCTGTTGTTGTAATTTGTTTTGCTTGGTTTTAGATTTGTATTTCTTATTAAATATTGGGATTGAAACCGAAACCATTGGCATAACTATATCCTTTCCGTTATCATTAAAATTCATATTTGGTCTTTCTGAAATGGCGATATAATCTAAACCAAAACCAATCATTGGATTGCTTTCTTTCTGATTTACTAGTTCTGATTTTTCTACGGAAGCAAACAGTTTATCATACTTCAACAATTCTGGATGTAATACTAAATTTTCCAAATTTATTTTAAAATCTTCTGAAGGCATATGCAATGCATTTAAAACATTTACAGCAATAGTTTTATCCCGATTTAGTAGCTTATTAAAATTAGTTTGCTCTGCTAAAAATTGTTGACTTAAGATGTCTAATAATTGTTGCATTTCATTCTGACGCATTTGCAATCGCAATACATCTACTGCAGATGCTTTACCAACTTCAACAGAGGTTAAAGCTAATGTTTCGTAAGTGTCTAATAATTTAATATTCTCTTTTAAAACTTCTTGCTTTGCTTTATTAGCGTAAAGATTATAATACGATTGGGACACCGAAGCAACAAGCTTTCGTTTAGCAATTACATTGTCTTCAAATTTTGCATCAGCCAATGCGCTTACATAATTTTCGCGTGAAGTAATAGTCCCAAACCAAGGTAACATTTGCTTAGCTGAAACTTTAAAACGTTGTGCTCCTGTGCGTGTTTCTGGTTCACTTACAAAATAGCCAGCACTAAAATCGGTGTTTGGAAGCGTATTAACTTCATTCACTTTTTCTGTAGCAATAGCGTATTGTAATTCAAATTTCTGAATCTCAGGATTATTTTCCAAAGCAGTAGCAATGTATGTTTCTAGTTCTTGTGAATTACCTTGTATAACAAAGAATAAAGAACAAAGAAGCAAGACAACTTTATGTTTGATATGATTTTTATTGTATTTCATTTTATGTTTTTTTAGTCTAAGCTATATTTTCTTTTTCTGAAGCCTTTTCACTTTAATCTCTTCTCTCCAGCTATATAAAACCGGAACAATAAAGTAGGAGGTAATGTCAATAACCATCCCTCCAAATATTGGAATTGCCATAGGAATCATGATATCACTTCCTTTACCTGTGGATGTCAAAACGGGTAACAACGCTAAAATGGTTGTTACTGTAGTCATTAAACACGGACGAATACGTTTTTCGGCAGCATGTAAAGCAGCAGCTCTAATACTTTTTTTGTCAGACGGTTTTTCGCGATCAAAAGTTTGTGTTAGGTAGGTGGCCATAACCACACCATCATCGGTAGCAATACCAAATAGTGCAATAAAACCAACCCAAACAGCAACACTTAAATTAATGGTTTTCATGTTAAAGAGGTCTCGCATATTCTCGCCAAACAAGCTAAAGTTGAAAAACCAATCTTGGCCATATAACCAAATCATGATAAAACCACCAGCAAATGCTACAGTAATTCCGGTAAATACCATTAATGATGTGCTAACAGATTTAAACTGAAAATAAAGTATTAAAAAGATGATAGCCAATGCTAACGGAACAACCACAGACAATGTTTTTTCTGCACGTAATTGATTTTCATAAGTACCAGTAAATTTGTAACTGATACCTTTTGGAACCATTAGATCTCCAGATTCTATTTTTTGTTGAAACAAGGCTTGTGCATTTTCTACAACATCAACTTCTGCAAAACCATCTAATTTATCAAACAAGACATAGCCTACTAAAAAGGTGTCTTCACTTTTTATTACTTGTGGACCTTGCTCGTATTTAATGGTTGCCAATTCACTTAAAGGAACAGGACTACCCGTTTCTACAGGAATATAAATGTCTTTTATATCTTCCGGATTACCACGTAACTCTCTTGGGTAACGCACTCTTACAGCATAACGTTCTCGTCCTTCAACGGTTTGTGTTAATGCCATACCACCAATAGCAACTTTTAAAACACTTTGTACATCTGCTATTGAAATACCATAGCGTGCTATTTTTTCTCTGTCGATATCAATTAACAAGTAAGGTTTACCAACAATTCTATCTGCAAAAACAGCTTCTATTTTAACACCTTCCGCTTGTTTTAGTAGTCGTTCCAATTCTAAGCCAAACGCTTCAATTTGTTTTAAATCTTGACCTTTTACTTTTATTCCCATTGGCGCACGCATACCGGTTTGTAACATAACCAATCGGGTTTCTATAGGTTGTAATTTTGGTGCAGACGTCACGCCTGGTAATTTGGTGACACGTACAATTTCGTTCCAAATATCATCAGGAGTTTTAATTTCTGGTCGCCAGTTTCTGTAATATTCACCGTTGTTATCTTCGATAAGTTGTTCTTTTGCATTAAGAGATTGCCACGCTTCACTTTGTTCTGCTCGCAATGACATTCCGTTTTTCAACTCAAACAACCCGTCAGCATTCACTTTATAACGCTGTCTTTTTCCTTCGGAATTGCGCATGTATTCCGATTTATATTGAATCATGTTTTCATACATGGATAAAGGCGCAGGATCTAAAGGCGAATCTGTTCTACCAGCTTTTCCGACTACAGTTTCAATTTCTGGAATAGTCGCAACCGCCATGTCTAATTGCTGAAGTACACGTTTGTTTTCTTCAACACCAGCATGAGGCAAGGAGGTTGGCATTAATAAAAACGAGCCTTCATTTAAGGAAGGCATAAACTCTTTTCCTGTATTTTTCATAATCCAAAATCCGGATATAAGAACGGTCGCAGGAATTATTAAAAACAATACTTTATTGGCTAGAGCCCAGTTTAGAATCTGACTATAATACCTTCTAAAAACAGAAAACACACCTAAAATTCCGAAGCATATAATAGCAACAAAAATAAGATTGACAATGATACTGCGGTTAAAACCTAACGGTCTCCAATATTCGGCAAGTAGACAAACAATTGCAATCGAAGAAATAATAATATTTATTAGATTTATTTTTTTCTTATCTAATCTCTCTAAAACACCTAGTAAACCAGTGATACCAAAAGCAACTAAGAGTAATCCTAACCAAAATCCGTAAATAATAATTGCAATTCCCGCAAGTATTAAAACGCTATTTAAAAAATATCTAAAGGAATTTTTTAATGTTGTTTTTCGGAATAAATACGCTGCAAAAGGTGGAATTAAAAACAAGGCGATCACCAAAGAGGCTGACAATGCCATCGTTTTTGTAAAGGCTAAAGGTCTAAACAATTTCCCTTCTGCACCAATCATAGTAAATACGGGTACAAAACTGATAATAGTAGTTAAAACGGCAGTTAAAATAGCACCAGATACTTCCGCTGTAGCGTTGTAAATAACTTCATTAATAGTGTATTCTGTTCCATCTTCACGAAGTCTTAAAGCATCGTCGTCCAAATGTCGAATCATGTTTTCGGCTAGTATGACGCCCACATCAACCATAGTTCCAATAGCAATAGCAATACCCGAAAGCGCCACAATATTAGCATCTATGTTAAACAGTTTCATGGCAACAAAAACCATTAAAACAGCCACTGGTAATAATCCTGAAATTAAAATGGAAGCTCTTAAATTAAAAACCATTATTATAATCACCAAAATGGTAATTAATATCTCTAATGTCAATGCTTCGTTAAGGGTGTCTAAGGTTTCTACAATCAATTCTGTACGATCGTAAAAAGGAACCACCGTTAATTGAGAGATGCGTCCATCTGCTAATACTTTAGAGGGCAAACCGCCTTTAAGCTCGTTAATTTTTGCTTTTACATTGGTAATGACTTCCATCGGATTGGCGCCATATCTTGCCACTACAACACCACCAACAACTTCAGCACCTTCTTTGTCTAAAATCCCTCTTCGTGCAGCAGGACCTAAGGTAACCTTACCAATATCTTTAATTTTAATAGCCGTAAAGTCGGCGGAAGTCACTACAGCGTTTTCAATATCTTCAACAGATTTTACATAGCCTAAACCACGTACTAAATATTCCGCTTGATTAATCTCTAACGTTTGGGCGCCAATGTCTTGATTACTATTTTTAACCGCTTTTACAACTTGGTTTAAACCAATATTGTATTGGCGCATTAATTCGGGATTAACATCGACTTGATATTCTTGAACATAACCACCAATAGAAGCGACTTCAGCAACACCAATAGCAGAAGATAAGCCGTATTTCACATAGTAATCTTGAATACTTCTTAGTTCTTGTAAATCCCAACCGCCAGTCACGTTTCCGTCTGCGTCACGACCTTCTAAAGTATACCAAAATATTTGCCCTAAACCTGTAGCGTCTGGTCCTAAAGCAGGATTTATACCTTCTGGTAATAAGTTACTTGGTAAAGAATTTAGCTTTTCCAAAATACGGCTACGGCTCCAGTAAAACTCAACATCTTCTTCAAAAATGACGTAGATACTAGAGAATCCAAACATAGACGAACTTCGAATGGTTTTTACTCCAGGAATTCCCAATAGGGAAGAGGTTAATGGGTAGGTAATTTGATCCTCAATATCTTGAGGCGATCGACCATCCCATTTTGTGAATACAATTTGTTGGTTTTCGCCAATATCAGGAATGGCATCTACAGCAACAGGATCGCTTGGTAAAAAGCCAGCATCCCAATTAAATGGTGCATTTACAGTTCCCCAACCAATAAAAAGGGCAAGTAATAATACGGCTACAAGTTTATTTTCTATTAGAAATTTAATGCTTCTATTTAGCATAAGGTTTGATGTTTAAAACAATTAGAAAGAGGTGACTTCCCAAATAGGAAAACACCGAATACAGTACATTATCCTAATGATAGAAATCACTGGATAATACAGTCTATTGTTTTAAAATCAGATTAAATAAGTCTCGTCTAACTTAAAGATTTGCGTTGTGACGAGTGGTGGGTGATACGTTTCAAAAGAAGATGTGTTATTTTCGACACCTTCAAAAAGATTGATATACGTATAAACAAATGAAGCTATAAAAACTTGTTGTTCAAAAGAAATTTGGTCTACTTGTAGTTGTAATTCATTTTGACCATCAACTACTAATTGTTCATCATTACAGCAGTTTTTCTTTGTAATAGAACATTTTTTAGTTGCAGGTTTTTCCATTTTCATGCCGCAACCTTCTGCTTTGTTAAATAATGCGGTTTCAACTAAAGTATCTCCACAGTAATGCATGTTCATAGTGAATGACATTGTAGAGAATGACACTACAATAGCCATTACGAACGACATTATTTTATGGAAAAATTTCTTCATAATTATTGCAAAGGTAATGTTTCTAAATATTTTACCGTTTTGTTTAACAGAAGTTTATCGTAAAACAGCTGTTAAAAGAGTTAGTCTTTAATGTTTCTATTTTTTTTAAATGAAGTGTTTCGACTAGATTAAAGAGTATAAAAAATCCCGAAAACTTATGCTTTCGGGATTTTTTTATTTAATAAAATTATATTTTTCTTATTTAGTAAAAGGTACTGCTATACGAGTAGTTCCCCAACCTAAATGCATGTTGATTGCTCCATCAGCTTCATCAAAAACAATTGAGAAAGCATCTAAATCATCTCCAGAAGTTACTGGGACAGATAATCTTGCTACATCGTTAGCTTCATTATAAAAATAAGAACCCCAAACGTTTAAATCTGTACTGATTATTGCAGTCCATTCTTTTTCGTTAGGAATTAAATAAAATGTATACGTTCCAGATTTAACGCTAGAATCTCCAAGTTTCATGTCTGAAAAAAGTGTTAATTCTGCAGCTTCGTTTGCTCCAACTCTCCAAACTTTACCATTTGGTGCTAAGGTTGCTAAATCTCTTCCTTTAAGTTGTGGACGGCTATAAATTATTTTTATTGATTTATTTGCGTCTTTATAATTTGTAGGGAATGCAGCAGCATCCATTGGGCTTTTGTCTAGTTTTGCGAATTTTTGTGCGCTTACATTTGTTGATAATAAAAGTGCAAATACAAATACAAGACTCATTAATAGGGTTGTTTTTTTCATGATTTTAATTTTAAATGTTTTTTTGATTTTATACAGTCGTTTTAGTTTGCTAAAGTTAACAATAGTTAGTCAACCTTTTTTAATTTGAATTGTAAATCGTTCGATTAATTAGATTTCGATGAAAAATATGTATTTTTATATGAAAATTTAGAAACATGAAACTTTTAAGTTTTGGTCGCGATTTTAAACCCGATCAACAAGTTATTCTACGAGATTACCTAGCTATAGAACGTACACGTTTAGCAAACGAGCGTACATTACTATCTTATATTCGTTCGTCTCTGTATTTGCTTTTAGGAAGTCTTGCTTTATATCAAGTAAAAGAATTTCCGAATTTTAAATATTTAACTATTATCGGTTTAGTTTTTAGTGCCTTATTTTTTATGATAGGTATATACAGGTTTTCAATGCTTAAAAGAAGCTTAAAACGTTTGTATTATATGGCAGAGGCGAAGTAGAATCGTCTTAGTTCGTTTTTGATTATTAGGTAATTGTACTCGTTTGTTATTTCGTTCCGCCAATTTAACACCTCTAGTCTTTTTTCTATGCTTTTTAAATCTTATCTCTAGTTTTAAACAAAAAAAAGCTCCAGAATGAACTGAAGCTTTTAGTTTTATTTTAAATGAAATTGAAAAGTTTTACTTGCGCATCACTTTAACATTCATTTCTTCTATTTTTCTATCAGATAATAATGAAGGTGCTCCAAAAAGTAAATCTTCACTAGTTCCTGTTTTTGGAAATGCCATAACCTCTCTAATAGATGCTTTTTTCTCTAAAATCATCATTAATCGGTCTACACCCCAAGCAATTCCACCGTGTGGTGGTGCTCCGTAATGGAAGGCTTTATACATGGTGCCAACACTTTTTAGCATTTCTTCCTTGTTGTAACCCATGTTCTTGTATGTAGCTTCTAAAATTTCTGGTTTGTGTGCACGAACAGAGCCTCCTCCAATTTCGTAACCATTCAGAATTAAATCATATTGCTGTGCAATAATGCTTCCAATTTCATCTTCGTTACCATTCATGTGCTTCTCAATATCATATATTGCAGGCATCGAGAATGGGTTGTGTGTAAAGGTCCAACGGCCTTCATCTGTTTTTTCAAACATAGGGAAATCAATAACCCAAGCAGGTCTTAATTCCTTTGGGTTAATCAAACGTAACATGCTCCCTAGTTCTTGACGAACTGCATCTAAAGCTTTGTTGGCTGTTTCATAATCGGCAGCCGAGAAAAAGACAATATCACCAACTTGAGCGTTAGTGGTTTTTATAATTCCTGCAGCAATATCTTCACCTAAAAATTTAATAATTGGCGATTGTAAATCATTTTCATTAACGATAATATAGGCTAAACCGCCTAAACCATGTTGTTGTGCAATGCCGGTAAGTTTTTCAATCTGCCCTTTAGATAAGCGTTTTTTACCTTGTTCTTCGGAAGAAACTTTTATGCATTTTACAATACCACCTTCTTCAATAGGTTTGCTAAATACTTGGAAGCTGGTGTCTTTTACAATTTCTGTAATGTCTTGCAACTTTAACCCAAAACGTAAATCTGGACGGTCGCAACCGTAAAAATCCATCGCTTCTTTATAGGTAATCACTTCAAACGGATGTAAAACCCATTTTTTTCCATATATTTTCTTAACGATAGCATTAAACATATTGGTGTTTAAATCAATAATTTGTTGCATGCTAGCGTAAGCCATTTCTATATCGAGCTGTGTAAATTCTGGTTGGCGATCACCACGAGAATCTTCATCTCTAAAACAACGTGCAATTTGGAAATATTTCTCGTAACCACTAACCATCAACATTTGTTTAAATTGCTGAGGTGCTTGCGGCAACGTGTAAAATGCACCAGCTTGTTTACGTGTTGGCACAATAAACTCACGAGCGCCTTCATCGGTACCGGCACTTAAAATTGGCGTTTCAATTTCTAGGAAATCGTCTTCGTCCAAAATATCACGCATCATTTTAATCACCTTATGGCGATTCACGATTACACGACGTACATCATCATTTCTGTGATCTAAATATTTATACTGAAAACGAACATTCTCATTCGTTTTTGTAGCGCGTTTAATTTCAAAAGGAAGCGTTTTAGATAGATTTAAAATATCTAAATCTGTAGCTTCTAATTCTATAGTTCCCGTTTTTAAAGATGCATTATAATCATCTTCTTTACGTTGAACAATAGCGCCAGTTACTGTAATAACAGATTCTGGTTTAAGTTTTACAAGCTCATCTAAATTCGCGAAAGATTCTCGACTTAAGCGTACTTGGAAAATTTGAGTACTCGAATCGCGTAAATCAATAAACATTAATTCACCGTGATCTCGCACAGAAGAAACCCATCCAGAAAAAGTAACCGTTTCTGCTATGTTTTCTTCAGACACATCTGAGATTAAATGCGTTCTGTATTCATCTTTTATAACTAAGGGAATTTCAGGGAGAATTTCCTCTTCTTTTTGTTTTACAGTCTGAACTTTGTTGGTTTCTGGTTGTTGACGAGTTGCAACAGCTTCAACATTAGCTCCAGAAGTTTGAACTTGTTTTAAAATCCCTTCACGAATTACTTTTCCTGAAGCACCTTTGCCAATTATAGCAATTACCTTTCCTACTAAAATACCAGCTTTACCTTGGTTTCCAGATTTAATGTCATTGGCAACAGCTCCATTTTCTGAAATAACTTTTGCAATAGCATTTTCTATTTTTTCTTCGGAAATAGTATTGGCTTCAAAATACGTTTTGTAATCGAATTTTGAATCTGCTAATAACGACTGGATAGCGTTTTGAGCTAAAACAGGCGTTACATTTTCATTTTTAAATAAGCTAAAGATTTCTATAAAATCAGCAATGTTTTCAATGCTTGTATAGTCTTCCGCTTTAATGTTGTTGGTTAATGTTTTCGCAACAAACGATGGTTCTTTGATAACGTTGTTGATGGCAACAAAGGTTTCCGATCGTAATGAATCGGCTGTGAAAAACTTAGCATCCTGTGGTAAAACACCACCTTTTATTAAAATAGATTCTACAGCAAAAGGTAATGTGCTTAAATCAACATCAATAGATTCTACAACGTCTTTAATGTTTACAAAAGGTAAATCTGGCTCCGAAATAAAACGGTAGTCTGCCTCAAATTCCTTTTTACGCATGGTTTTAGTTTGCTTTAAATCGGCATCCCAAAGCACCGTAGTTTGGTCTGGTCTAAAAGCTTTATTCTCTAAGTAGTAATTAAGTTGTTTTTCTACTTCTTCTTTTAAAGCATCAATCATAAACTTAAACGAGTTTAAGTTTTTAATCTCAGTTCTCGGGTTTAGTTCGTAGCTCTGTTTTTTACGAAGCGATACAGAAACATCCGATTTAAACTCTCCTTTTTCAAGGTTAGCTTCAGATATTTTTAAGTTTTGAACAATACGTTGAATGTACTGTGCATAGGTTGAAGCATCTTCAATATGGCGAATACAAGGCTCTGTAACAATCTCAATAAGAGGAACACCTGCTTTGTTAAAATCGACTAACGAGATTTTTTTCTCATGCATTAATTTCGCAGCATCTTCCTCAATGTGAACTTGCGTTAAATTCACCGTAAATTGAGAACCGTCATTTCTGAAACAAGAGACTTGTCCGTCAGGAATAACAGGATTATGAAACTGTGTAATTTGTATATTTTTTGGGTTGTCTGGGTATTCGTAATGTTTTCTATCCCAAGAAATTACTTCATTTTCAAACGTAGATTTTACCGCTTTACCAAAGTAAATAGCCTTTGTAATGGCTTCTTTATTAATGGATGGTAAAACACCCATTTGGCCAGTACAAACCGAACAAATATTTTGGTTAGGTGTATCTATTTCTTCGTTTGGACAAGAACAAAATAATTTTGATTTTGTGTTTAATCGTACGTGTGTTTCCAGACCGATTACTAACTCTAATTCGTGCTTTTTAAGTAGCTCGTTTAATTGCTCTAATTCCATTATATCGTATCTTTTAAGAAGTTAGCAAACTTCAAAACGAGTTCGTCATTATGTTTTGCTGCCGTAATTTGTAAACCTGTCGCTGTACCTTGTGGAACAGTTAGAGTAGGTAATTGCCCTAAGCTGAAACCAACGGTATAAGCATCGGATAAATACATGGCGTGCGGATCTTTTAAACTGTCGCCAATTTTTGGTGGCGTGTTTGGTGTTACTGGAGAAAGAATGATATCTACATCTTTAAAATCGTTTTCGAAATTTGAAGAAATAGTGTCACGAAGTGCTAAACCTTTTAAATAAATTTCATCTGAAAATCCTTGAGATAATACTTGATTTCCACCAACGATACGGCGTTTTGTTTCTTCAGAGAAGTTTTCAGAACGTGTTACCGAATAGGTTTCTTTTAAGGTATCACCTTCAATTCTGTTACCATAATTTGTACCGTCTAAACGTGATAGGTTTGATGCAGTTTCGGCCATAGCTAAAGTATAATATGTAGATACTAAAGTTTCAGATTCAAAGAAGTCTAATGCTTTAACTTCAATACCTTTTGCTTTAATTTTTTCGATAGCTTGTAAAAAATCAGCTTTTACTTTGGGATCAATCGCTGGGCTTTCAATAAAGTTTTTAAAGTATCCAACGGTTTTAATGCCTTCAGAATTTAAAATTTGCGCCTGAGATATTTCCGCTGAAGCGTAAGAGGTTTGATCTTTAATATCTTTGCCACTCATTACGTTTAGTACAATACGGATGTCTTCGATAGATTGTGCAATAGGTCCAACGCAGTCTGTAGACGATGCATAAGCCATTAAACCATAACGAGAAATACGACCGTAACTTGGTTTTAAACCATAAACATTATTGTAGCCAGCAGGTTGGCGAACCGAACCACCTGTATCGCCACCAATAGAAAAAACGGTGTAATTTTTTGCAACGTTTACTGCAGAACCACCACTAGAACCACCACCAACTAAGTCGGGATTTATAGCGTTTTTTACCGCGCCAAAAATGGTGTTTTCTGAAGATGAACCATGACCAAAACTATCGCAATTTTCTTTTACCAAAGGAATAGCGCCTGCATTCAATAAATTTTGAATGGCCGTTGCCGTATATGCAGCTTTGTAGTTTTTTAACAGGTTAGAACTCGCCGTTGTTAGCGTACCCTGAACCATGTAAACATCTTTAATTCCAAAAGGAATGCCTTCTAGCAAACCAATAGTTTCGCCGTTAGCAATTTTAGCATCTACTTTGGCTGCTAAATCTAGCGCCATAGTATCTAACATGGCGTTAACCGTGTTGTGCGTGTTTTGTTTTAATTGGGCTAATTTGTCTTGCACTAATGCTGTGCAAGTTATTTTTTTATCCACCAATTGCTGATGGATTTTGAGTATTTGAGAATCCATATTTATTCTTCTATCACTTTAGAGACTACTAAATATCCGTTTTTTTCCTTCGGAAAGTTTTCGATGATTATCTGTTTTTCAATTGCAGAACTTTCAATAACAACATCGTCTCTTAAATCGTTTATTGAGACCGAATTATTATGATTATAATTAAAGGTATTATTATTTGTTGGCTGTGCATTTTTAATCACATCAAATAATTTGTTGACAGCCTCGGAGGGTTGTGCACCTTTAATACTCGACAAAATGTCGACGGTCATAATTTTACTCATGTCTTAATTTTTATATTACTAAGTGAAACTTATAAGCTAGCAAAATTACGAAAGTTTTTATTGGTGCGGAAGCTTATGCATTGTAAAGTTAGAATGCCATTTTATTGGTGAAATGCCCTATGAAAATGTAGGTTATTCCCGAAATTGATGACAAATTTATATTCAAAAATGGTATTATTTAAAAATATGAAAGTGTTAACATTTTGGTGTAAATGTTAAACCCTATAATTTATGTGATTTTACGATCCAAAAAAGATGTGTTTTATGCTGCTGCTAAACGTGTTTTTCTTTTCAAAACAACAAAAACAAGAATAGATAAAATACCAAAAAGTGAAAACCCAATAAACAATGGTAAAACCGATGTTTTTACAAAAGTGCCAATATAATGTGCAATAGGTACCGCTAAAACAGTTGATAAAAAACCGTTTATTGCTGCTCCAATTCCTGCAATATGCCCAATAGGTTGCATGGCTAATGCTCTTAAATTTCCGAATAAAAAACCAACAGCAAAAAACTGTAAAGCTAAAAATGAGATAAGAGTATAAATACTTGGGTTTTGTCCAGATGAAAATAAAACCACATACAATATAGAAATAAAAGCATAAGCTAGGGTGGAGTAATATGCAATTTTCATCATGCCAAATCGCTCAACAAGTTGGCTATTTAAAAAGGTAGCAAAACCAATAGAGATCGCAAGACTGGCAAAAATATATGGAAACATTTCAGCTAAATCATATTGCTCCTGAAAAATTTGTTGCGAGGTACTTAAATACACCATGAACGAACCGGTAATAAAACCTGAAACTAGCGTAAATGCTACAGATTCTTTATATTTAAAAAACTCTTTAGCTCCATTTAAAAATAGATGCGAAGAGAATTTTATACGTTTCTCTTTTGGTAAAGTTTCGGGTTGTCTCAGCCAAAACCAAATCATGATAATTAAACCAAAAATCAGGTTGAAGTAAAATATAGCTTGCCAATTAAAAAGGTTAATTAAAAATTGCCCAAACATAGGAGCTATAACTGGGACTAAAATGAAAAACATAACCACAAAAGATAAAATTTTAGCCATGTAATCGCCACTAAATTCATCACGAACCATAGAGGTACTTAAACTTCTTGGTGAAGACAAACCAATACCTTGTAGAATACGCCCAAAAAGCATCATTTCGTAACTTTCTGTTGTTACACAAATAATACTGGCAATAATAAAAACAACAAAACCAACATAAACAATGGGTTTACGACCAAAACTATCTGAAATAGGTCCAAAAATAAGTTGCCCAAAACCGATACCTAAAAAAATCATGGTGATTAAAAGCTGATTCTGGCTTGAGCTTGTAGCGCCTAGCGAAGCTCCAATTTCGGGTAAAGCAGGCAAAAGTGCATCGATCGTTAAGGCAACAATAGACATTAAGGATGCCATTAAAGCCACGAATTCAAACTTTACTTTTTTGATTTTTTCCATCGGGCAAAGGTAAAATATTATAAATCTACAGGTATTCAATTAACATTTATTAACGTTATAATATTATCACTAAATTTGATTCGAATAATTACACGTAAATGAATATAAAACCGCTTTTAGATTATATAGAAAACCACGTAGATTTAACGCCTAAAGAGGAAGCTTTTTTGCAATCTAAAGTGGTTTATAGACAGTATTTAAAAGGGCAATATATTATACAGCAAGGCGATGTTTGTAAACATGTTTGTTTTGTTATTTCGGGTTGTACCAAAACCTTTTATTTAGATAGAGAAGGTCAGGAGCATGTGTTATCTTTTGCAATAGAAAATTGGTGGACTTCTGATATGGGAAGTTTTATTTCGCAAACACCTGCCGATTATAATACGCAATGCTTGGAGAATACTGAGGTGGTTATGTTTGTTTACGATAATTCGGAAATATTATATACTGAAATACCTAAACTAGAACGTTTTTTTAGACAAATAGTAGAGCGCGCATATACGGCTTCGCAAAAACGGATTGTGCGCAGTTTTAGTCTTACTGCTAAAGAGCGTTATGTGATTTTTAAAAAGGAATATCCAAAAATAGAAAAGCGTATTCCACAATATTTAGTAGCATCATACCTTGGTATTACTAAGGAGTTTCTTAGTAAAATTAAAAGTCAGCTTGTCCAAAAAAGCGAATAATTCTTCGTTTTGAAAAAAAATGAAACTTCAGAATAAAAGTAAATGTTAAACTACATTAACATCATTTAATAATCTACTTCAATGTATAGTTTTTAAAAGCGTCGCACCTTTGTGGTATAATATATAAACAGATAAATAAATTTATATCACAATGAAAAATTCAATTAAAAATATAGCACTTGTTGCTTTTGTAGCGCTTTTTACATTTTCTTTTACAACTATTGAAAAGGATAAAAAAGATATTAAAACCGAAAGTAGTAAAGTGGTTTGGAAAGGTTATAAAGTTACAGGTTCTCACGAAGGGACTATCAATATTCAGTCTGGTGCTTTAGATTTTGATGGCGATAAATTAATTGGCGGAAACATTACTATAGATATGACAACTTTAGTGTCTACCGATTTAGAAGGCGAGTATAAAGGAAAACTTGAAGGTCATTTAAAATCTGATGATTTCTTTGGTGTTGAAACTCATAATACATCAACTTTAGAATTTACAGATGTTAAGGCTTCAGGTAAAAACTCGTATGATGTTACTGGGAAGTTAACTATTAAAGGAAAAACAAATTCAGTAAAATTTACAATTTCTATTTATGGAAATAAAGCAACCGCAAACTTAAAAGTAGATAGAACGAAATACGATGTAAAGTATGGTTCTGCAAGCTTTTTTGATGGTTTGAAAGATAAGGCTATTTACGATGAATTCGATTTAGTTGCCGATTTAGAGTTTTAATAGCAACCTAATTTTTAGGTAAAAGAGAAAGGCGTTCAGCAATGAGCGTCTTTTTTTTTGTTTTTAAGGTTTCTCTTTTGGATAATGAAAAGCCTATCTTTGAAAATCTATTAAAAGAAACTTCATTTTATGTCATTTAAAAAACTAATTGAGCCATTAAAAGATACGCTTAAAACCAAAGGCATTGAAACGCCATTGCCTCTTCAAAAGAAAATTTTGTCTAGAATTAAAGGTGGTTCGAGCATGTATGTTTATGCGCCAAAAGGTTCAGGGAAAACATCGAGTATGATTATAAGTGTTATTCAGAAACTGAAAAATGCTCATGAAGATGCGCCACGAGCTCTTATTTTTGTAAAAGACAAGCAAACAGCATTAGATTTAGAGCTAGAATTTAATAGCTATAAACGAGGTACCGATTTACGTGTTTATTGTGCTTACGATGAAAAAAATATTGATGACCAACGTGATGAGATTTATTACGGTACCGATATTGTAATTGCTACACCAAAACGATTGAATAGATTGTTTTACTTAAATGCAGTAAATTTAAATAGACTACAAATGTGTGTTGTAGATGATTCTGAATTTTTATTTAGAAATAATAATTTAGCAGAAGTAACTAGAACGCCCGAAAGTATTGGCAAATGTCAATATTTAGTATTTGCTGAAAAACCGGACGCTAGATACGCGCGCTGGCAAGATACCTTTATGTATAATGCCGAGATTGTAAATATGTTGTAGTGTTACAACGGAATATTACCGTGTTTACGTTTTGGAACGTTAACCTCTTTATTTTCTAACATAGCAAAAGCTTTAATTAATTTTCTTCTTGTATCTTCAGGAAGAATCACCTCATCTATAAAACCACGTTGGGCTGCACGGTACGGATTTTCGAATTTTTCGGCGTATTCGGCTTCTTTTTCTGCAAGTTTTTCTGATGGATTCTCAGCGTTAGAAATTTCTTTTTTAAATATAATTTCACTGGCACCTTTGGCTCCCATAACAGCAATTTCGGCACCTGGCCAAGCGAAGTTTAAGTCGGCCCCAATGTGTTTGGAATTCATAACATCGTAAGCTCCACCATAAGCTTTTCGGGTAATTACAGTTACTCGTGGCACTGTAGCTTCACTTAAGGCATATAGTAGTTTAGCGCCGTTTACAATAATACCATTCCATTCTTGATCTGTGCCAGGTAGAAAACCAGGCACATCGACTAGCACTAACAATGGTATATTAAAACAATCGCAAAAACGTGTAAATCTGGCTGCTTTTTTAGAACTGTTTACATCTAAAACTCCTGCAAGGAATTGTGGCTGGTTGGCAACAATACCAATGCTTTTTCCGCCTAAGCGAGCAAAACCTACAATAATATTTTCGGCATAATCTTTATGTATTTCGTAAAAAGAATCCGTATCGATAATTCCTGAAATAACCTGATACATATCATAAGGTTTGTTTGGGTTATCAGGAACAATAGTAGCAAGCACATCTCGAACTTCATCTTGTAAATTGTAATCTAAAGGCTTTGCGGTTTCTGTATTATTTTGTGGTAGATAACTTAAAAGTGTTTTTAAATCGTCTAAACATTCAATATCATTTGCTGAGGTTTTATGAGCAACACCCGATTTGGAGGCATGGGTTTGTGCGCCACCCAAATCTTCACTACTCACTTCTTCATTGGTTACCGTTTTTACAACATTTGGGCCCGTAACAAACATGTAGCTCGTGTTTTCTACCATTAAGGTGAAGTCCGTCATGGCAGGAGAATAGACAGCTCCGCCAGCACAAGGCCCCATAATAGCCGAAATTTGAGGAATAACACCCGAGGCTTGTACATTTCTATAAAAAATATCGGCATAACCACCAAGCGAGCGTACACCTTCTTGAATTCGAGCGCCACCAGAATCATTTAAACCAATAATAGGAGCGCCTACTTTTACAGCCAAATCCATTATTTTACAAATCTTTTCAGCATGAGTTTCCGATAAGGCACCACCAAAAACAGTAAAGTCTTGGGCGTAAATATATACCAATCTACCGTTTATAGTGCCATAGCCTGTAATAACACCATCGCCGTAATACAATTGGTTTTCCATACCAAAATCTGTGGTTCGGTGTGTTACTAATGCACCAGTTTCTTCAAAAGAACCTTGGTCCATTATGTAATTCACACGTTCTCTTGCGGTTAGTTTTTTTTTGGCGTGTTGTTTATCTATACGTTTTTGTCCGCCGCCTAAATGAGCTTCGGCAATACGTTTGTTGAGTTGGTCTGCTTTTGAATCCATGGTTTTTTGTTATTCCGAGGTTTTAATGTTGCCTACTTAATAGGTAATCGTAAAATCTTTTGGTCTTCTAAAAATTGTTTAACGGCAATGAGTGCGGCAATTTTGGCTTCAGTTTCCGATTCAGCTTTAATAGCTTCCGGATTATAATGTTGTTTTACAAAATGTGTATCGAAATTTCCAGATTGAAAAGCCTCGTGGTTACAAACAAACTTTCCGAAATTTAATGTGGTTTGTACGCCTTCAACGTGATAATTATCAATAGCTTTTATCATTAATTGAATGGCTTCTTCTCGAGTATTCCCGTAGGTTATTAACTTCGCCAACATGGGGTCGTAATAAATAGGAATATCCATGCCTTGCTCAAAACCGTTGTCTACTCTAATGTTTTTACCTTTGGGTAGTTTGTAAACTTTTAAATTGCCTACGCTTGGTAGAAAATTGTTTAATGGGTCTTCGGCATAAACTCTTAACTCTAATGCGTGCCCCTTAATTTTTAAATCGTCTTGTTTTATTTGAAGTGCTTCGCCTCGCGCAATTTTTATTTGTAGTTCAACTAGATCCACTCCAGAAATAAGTTCTGTTACCGGATGCTCAACTTGCAGACGTGTATTCATTTCTAAAAAATAAAAATTTTGATTTTCATCTAATAAAAACTCAACAGTTCCTGCTCCCAAATAGTCGCAAGATTTGGCCACTTTTATAGCGGCTTCCCCCATTTTTTTACGAAGCTCTGGCGATAAAATACAAGATGGCGCTTCTTCAATAACTTTTTGATGACGACGTTGTATGCTACATTCTCTTTCAAAAAGGTGTAAAACGTTGCCGTGACTATCGGCTATAATTTGAATTTCTATATGTCGTGGAGAACTCACATATTTCTCAATAAAAACGGAGCCATCTCCAAATGCAGATGTGGCTTCGCTTATAGCACGATTCATCTGCGATTCTAAATCGGCTTCTTGTTCCACAACGCGCATGCCTTTTCCGCCGCCTCCTGCCGATGCTTTTATTAAAATAGGAAACCCTATGTCTCTTGCAATGGTTTTTGCTTTTTCAACATCGGTTATGGCTTCGTCAATCCCTGGAACCATTGGGATGTTATAATGCTTTACGGCATCTTTTGCCGCCAATTTGCTGCCCATTATTTTAATGGCTTTCGATTTTGGTCCAATAAAAATAATGTTATTTGCTTCGCAAGCCTCTGCAAATGCGGCATTTTCACTTAAAAAACCATAACCTGGATGTATGGCATCAACATTAAGGCTTTTAGCAACTTCAATAATTTTATCGGCTCGTAAATATGATTGGTTGGATGGTGGTTCGCCAATGCAAACGGCTTGATCTGCAAATTTAACATGCGGTGCATTTCGGTCTGCTGTAGAAAATACAGCAACCGTTTTTATGCCCATTTTCTGAGCCGTTTTCATCACTCGAATGGCTATTTCTCCTCGATTTGCAATTAATATTTTCTTCATGTTTTATATTAATTATTCAAATTCAATTAATAAATAGTTTTTTTCTACGGCCTCACCTTTTACAGCAGAAATCGATTTGATAATTCCATCTCGTGGTGAAGTAATTATGTTTTCCATTTTCATGGCCTCTAAAATTAATAGCGAATCGTTTTCTTTAACCTCTTGACCTGTTTTAACAAAAACCTCTAAAATCAATCCAGGCATTGGCGCCTTTAATTTATTAATGTGTTTAGATGCGCTATTTTCAAAGCCCATTTCGGTTATTAATCTGTCTAAATCATCAGAAATGTTGACTCTATAAGTGGCGTTATTAACTTGTATAGTGTAAGTTTTGTTTAAGTAATTACTTTCTGAAATTTCAACTTGATACGATTTGTTATTATGAAGAATGTGTCTGTTATTTTCGGAAGTATTTATAGCATCTAGCTGGTATGCATCTTCTTTCGAAATTTCAAAAACCTGATTATTGTTCACTTTCGTGATAAACTGTTTACTCATAAAATCCAGATTAGTTTGTAGTAAATATAAGGATTTTAAGATTCAATTTAAATTTCGCATTTTGAAACGAAAGGATATTGTCGTGAATTTTTAAAAGTTGCTAGCGTAAATTAGTTTTATAACGCATTCGCTTTTTAGTTATTGAATATGTAGAGAAAGCTTTTTAGTGAAGGTTATGCTTTATTTTTAAAATGAGAATTTTTCTGATGCTGCTGTATCGCTTTTCTAGAAAGTAAAATGCCAATAAAAAGTGAAACGAAAGCACCTATCCAAATTCCTGGAATAAAATCGATAAATAAGAAGAAATCGTAAGCACCATGAAAAATAACAGCTAGTAGTAAACCGGTTAAGTTTAAAACTATTTTGTTTTTGGAGAATTTAGCTTTTCCCATAAAATAGCCCATTAAAATGCCAAAAGTAGCATGCGCAGGGATTGCGGTTATGGCACGTAAAAAAGCTGTTTCAAAACCACTGTCAAAAACATAAACAATGTTTTCGGTAGCAGCAAAACCCATGGAGACCATTACAGCATATACAATACCATCGAATGGTTCGTTAAAAGCTGTTCGAGTTTGAGCAAAATAGCGTACAATAACATATTTGCTAAATTCTTCGGTTAATGCGACAACCAAAAAGGCTTTTAGAAATAATTGTAGAAGACTAGTGTGATCGTCTAAAGGTAAAATATAATCGAAAACATAATACATTAACGAGGTAATAATAATGCTAATTACGGCGCCTAATAAAAAAGCGATAAGCATGAGGCGTTTTGGTTCTTTCTCGTATTTATCTTTGATATAGATGTAAATAATAACTAGAAAAACTGGTGCGATTGCCGAAAGTAGTAATGCCATTAAAGTGTTTTTTAATAAGATTTTCGATAAGTAAATTAAACTTGTGCTTTTATTTTATCGAGTACAAACTGATAGTATGCTTTGTTTGAAGGGATAAAATGATTGTCGGTACTGTTTTCTAAATGCAATTTAAACTGACTGAAAGAAACGAGTTTTAATGCTTCAACTTCTTCCTCTTGTGCAGTAAGTTCTGTGATGTCGACTTTTAGTTCAGCAATAAAAACATGATGAAATTCATTGTCTTGGATAGCACCATCTGCATAAGCTGTTAAATGTTTATTAACGCCAATTTTAATTAAATCATTTGGTTTAAGTAATAACCCTAATTCTTCTTGAGTTTCACGTATGGCAGCGGTTTCTATAGATTCGCCGGCATCAATATGGCCAGCAGCCGATACATCCCAAAGTAGTGGGTAGATGGCTTTTTTATGAGAACGTTGTTGCAGTAAAATTTCACCTTGACGTGTAAACAACCAGAGATGGATGGTATTGTGAAACCATCCGTTTTTATGAGCTTCAGATTTTAAAGCCACCTGTCCTGTTGGTTCACCATTTTCGGATACAATATCTATATATTCGTCCATATTCTAAGATTAAAAAAAGCCTCACTTACATGAGGCTTTTATGTTTTATATTTAAAATCTAATTAGTCGAAATAACTAAATGTTTCGCCATCTTTAATGTTTAATAACGTTTCATAAATCATTTTAATAACGTTTTCAACATCATCTCTATGTACCATTTCTACAGTAGTATGCATGTATCTAAGTGGTAAAGAAATTAAAGCAGAAGCTACACCCCCATTGCTGTAAGCAAAAGCATCGGTATCTGTTCCTGTGGCTCTAGAAAGTGCAGAGCGTTGAAAAGGAATGCCTTTAGCTTCAGCTGTTTCAGTAATTAAATCGCGTAATTTTTGTTGTACAGCAGGAGCATAAGCAATTACAGGTCCACTACCAAGTTGTAAGTCTCCTTGCGTTTTCTTTTCAATCATTGGTGTAGTGGTATCGTGTGTTACATCGGTTACAATAGCCACATTTGGTTTAATGGTTTGGGTAATCATTTCGGCACCACGTAAACCAATTTCTTCTTGTACAGAATTTGTAATGTACAGTCCAAAAGGTAATTCTTTTTTATTTTCCTTTAGTAAACGAGCTACTTCAGCAATCATAAAACCACCCATACGGTTATCCAATGCACGACAAACAAATTTATCGCCATTTAAAATATGAAATTCATCCGGATACGTAATTACACAACCAACATGAACGCCTAAATTTTCAACCTCTTCCTTGGTTTTGCAACCACAATCGATAAAAATATTGTCAGGTTTTGGAGCTTCTTCGTTCGCTTTATTTCTTGTGTGTATGGCTGGCCAACCAAAAACACCTTTTACAATACCATTTTTAGTGTGGATATTTACAATTTTACTTGGTGCAATTTGGTGATCACTACCACCGTTTCTAATCACGTAAATAAGTCCATCATCAGAAATATAATTAACATACCACGAAATTTCATCAGCATGCCCTTCAATCACAACCTTGTATTTTGCATCCGGATTAATTACCCCAACCGCAGTACCATAGGTGTCTGTGATAAAAGTGTCTACATACGGTTTTAAATAATCCATCCATATTTTCTGTCCTTCCCACTCGTATCCGGTAGGAGCTGCATTATTTAAATATTTTTCAAGAAAGTCCATAGACTTTTCGTTCAGTATACTCTTCTTTGCCATTTTATTAAGTTTTGCACTAAAATAATAATATAAATAGAAAAAAAATGTTTTAAAGGGAGTAAATTATTAATTTTGACATACTAATTATCTTGTGATATTTTGACGACATTTTTAAAATACATATTCTTCTTATTCCCGGTATTGCTTATCGCGCAAGTTAGCGATATAGAGCAAGATACCACTGTGGGTAAATATTTGATAATAAAAGGCGATAGCATTCCGCGAACCTCTATAGATTTAGATGCTGTAATGATTCTACATCGTCTTAAATTTGAAAATAGAGAAGCTCGCATTCGGTATTTAATTTTACGCCGAAAAACATTAAAAGTATATCCGTATGCAAAAATGGCTGCAGACCGGTTAGATTCCTTAACAAAGCATTTAGCAACACTTACTAAAAATCGGGAAAAGAAAAAGTATACTAAGAAAATACAGAAATATATTGAAGGTGAATTTTCAGATGAATTAAAAAAAATGAGTCGTACCGAAGGTCAAATACTCGTAAAGTTAATACATCGACAAACCGGAATTACTACGTTTGAATTAGTGAAGGAATTACGAAACGGTTGGCGTGCCTTTTGGTATAATACCACGGCAAGTATGTTCGATATTTCACTAAAACGAGAATTCGATCCTGAAAATGAAAAAGAAGATTATTTAATTGAAGATATTCTACAGCGAAACTTTCAAAGCGGACGATTAGTACGTCAAAAATCGGCTATTCCGTTCGATTTTTATACCCTAACAGAAAAGTGGCGAAACACACCCGAAAAACCATAAATTATGCGAATTCAAACACCTTTTGAAGAAAAACTGAATGCTCTAACGCATGGTATTGGTGCTGTTTTAGGTGTTGTAGCTTTAATTTTATTGATAAAATACAATACGCACAAAACTCCCTGGAGTTTGTTTAGCGTTATTGTTTATGGCATTTCTATTATTGTATTGTTTACCGCATCAACATTGTACCATTCTGTTATAAAAGAGAAGCAAAAACATATATTCCGGATTATAGATCACATAAGTATTTATGTACTTATAGCAGGGACTTACACGCCTGTTTGTTTAATTACGCTCGACCAAAGTTTTGGGTGGCCAATGTTTTGGGTTGTATGGGGTATTGCTCTTTTTGGGGTAGTTTTAAAAATTTTCTTTACGGGAAGATTTGAAATCTTTTCAACCTTACTCTATTTAGTAATGGGTTGGCTTATAGTTTTCGATTTCACATCTTTATCTGAAGGCATAGGAAGCGATGGTATTTTGTTTTTGTTTGCAGGCGGTTTATCTTATACCATCGGTATTATTTTTTATGCCATTCAAAAAATTCCTTACAACCATGTTATTTGGCATTTGTTTGTTTTAGCGGGTGCCGTTTTTCATTTTTTAATGATTTTTAATTACGTGATATGATAGCTGTTAAAAGTGCAAAAACTCAAGCGGATTTTAAATTAGTAGAAACCTTAGCAAGCCAAATTTGGCATCAGCATTATCCTGATATTATCGGTTTAGAGCAGGTAGAGTATATGTTAGAAAAATTTAATTCCGCGAAAGTGATTGAAGAACAAGTTCGTTTAGGCGCGCAGTTTTATTATTTAACTCATAACGAGAAACCTATTGGTTATATGGCAATTAAGCCAGAAGACGATTTTTTGTTTTTAAGTAAATTGTACGTTGCAGAAACCTCTAGAGGAAAAGGTGTTGGTCGGGTTGCTTTGACTTTTATAGATGAAGAAGCAAAAAAACAACAACTTTTAGGCATAAGGTTGAAGGTGAATAAATATAATACTGCATCTATTGCAGCCTACGAAAAATTAGGCTTTAAAAACGTAAAAGCATCTGTTACCGATATTGGAAACGGCTTTGTTATGGACGATTTTGAAATGGAAAAGTTGTTCTAGTGTTTAGTTGAGGTATTAACCTTCAATAACATCTTTGTATTCCTCGAAAAAAGCTTCAAATAAATTCATGTTTACATTAAAAAACTCCATCACATCGCGCCATGTGTTTTTATTATGGATAGAAACTTTTTGTTCTAACGGTACATAAATTCTCGAAATTTCTTTTTCATTATCTAAAAAATAAGCTTCGTTGTAAATGGCGTCAGGCAAATATTCGTCTAACAAAATAGATTTTAAAGCCTCAAGTTTTTCCCAATGATTAATGCGGTGTTCCAAATCGTCTTCAAGATCTAAAGCGATTAAAGCACTTCGGTTATCAAAATGAAATTTAAAACTTAACCCTTTTAATTTTGTGTTGTATAAAATCCACTTTCGTGGGAAAGATTTTCCGAAACTGGTCCAGAATTCTTCTCTCATTCGTCTTGATTCTTCTTTACTAAACATTGAAAATATATGATTTTCTATTTCCGCGAAGGCGGAAATCTCATTAATTTATAACCCTAATTACAGTTTTCTACTCACCGTTAGCCCATCTCGAATTGGTAAAACAACGGTTTCTATTCTTAGGTCTTCTTTTAAAAGTGTGTTGTAATCCAAAACAGCTTTAGTCGATTTATCTTTAGGGTCTAGAGGCTCAATCACTTTACCATGCCACAACACATTATCGGAAATAATAATTCCACCGGGATTTAGCTTTTCAATAATTAAATAAAAATAATTGACGTAGTTCGGTTTATCGGCATCAATAAAAATTAAATCGAAGGTTTTATCTAGCGTTGGTATAATATCAATAGCATTACCGAGGTGCTGAAAAATTTGATGTCCGTATTCCGATTTATCGAAATATTTACGCTGAAAATCATACAATTCCTCATTCACATCGATAGTGTGTAACTCACCATCTTTTTGTAAGCCTTCAGCTAAACATAAAGAGGCATAACCTGTAAAAGTGCCGAGTTCCAAAATGTTTTTTGGATTTTTAAGTTTAGAAATCATGCTTAAAACGCGCCCTTGGTAGGGACCGCTGAGCATAATGGGCTGTAAAATTTTCTGATACGTTTCGCGCGTAAGTTGCTGTAATAATGAAGGTTCGTCTTCAGAATGGTTTACAACATATGCGTCTAATTCTTCGGGTAAAAAGTGCATTTAGAATGTGTTCTTTTCGTAATAGATAAAAGGCAAAAGTATTACTTTTTTATAATCTTTCGGGGTCTGAAAATTAAAAGCAAATTGTGGTTATCCTAAAATGCGAGTTATTAGTTTCTGTTTAGCCAAATCATCATCGCCACAAAGCCATTGCACCACGTTGTTTTCCCAAATATCATCGTATTCGGTAGTGGTAATAATGTCGCGTTCTACGGCCAAATCTAAAATTTTCCCTGGGTATGATGATTGTTTATCACTTTCCATTTCACCTAAAGGATAAGGATCGTCGAGCCCCATGATAACTTGTTTAGAACCGTGATTTCTAATCAGTAATTCTAGTCCGCCAGTATCATGTACTAAAGTATCGAAGAATATGTTTTTATGCCCCACGGCTTTTCTAGGGTGGTGTTTACCTTCGAATAAGTCGGGTCTGCCATCAAAACCTTGAATACGTCGTCCTAAATTAATTTGAGCCAATTGTCCGCCATGCGCAAAACAAGTTCGCATATTTGGATATTTTTCTTGATAACCATTTAAGGTTAAAAAATGATATGCATCGCCACATTGAGCCAACATCCAAATAAGATGAAAACGCCAAGATGTGTTTTCTAATTTTATGAATTTTTCACCATCGTAAGGGTGTATTTCTACAGCTAAATTATATTTATTGGCCAATTCAAAAATAGGCTCATTTTCTTCATCAAAAATACAACGCCATGTGCCAATGGTATCCATGTAGTGCGTTGGTAAGCAAAGCAATTGCATACCATGCGTTTCTACGCAACGTTCAATTTCCCAGCAGGCACTTCTAATAAAACCTGGATGCACCACAAAGCCACAAGTGAATTTACTGGGGTGTTCTCGCTGAATACGTGCGTTAAAATCATTTTGAAAACGTAACGCTTTTTTCATTTCTTCAACACGTAAACCATTGCCGTAAAGTTGCGATAGATTTAAAACCACAGCATGATCTAGCTTATTGCGCTCCATCCATTCTAATTTTTCATCTAGGAAAAAACTAGAGTCGGTTACGGGGCGTTTCCAATCTTTTTGAAGCATAAATTTCCGGTCTTTATCCACCCAAAAAATGCCTTTTTCTTGCATGTAATCTGGTATTTCTTCCGGATAGGGAAGTAAGTGCGAATGTCCGTTAATTCTAAGTTTACGTTTCATGTGTTTTGTTTCAGCGAAAGCGAAAAAAGTTTTATGTTGTTTAGAAAATACGACTTTAAACAGGAATATCTAAAGTTTTAAAAAGTGCTATTCAATTTTTACCTTTTTAGGAGGTTGCATAACTTCACTGCAATTTGGGCAGGTGCGTTTGTGCTGATCACTGTAATAATTATCGAAAATTTTAGGCATATCGGTTTCAATATTTTCTAGTGTAAAATCTTCTTCATAAAGTTTGGTTACACAGTTTTCGCAAAACCAAACTAAAGCATCTTTAGTACCTTCTGGGCGTTTGTACTCAATAACTAAACCAACCGTGTTGGCTCCACGTTGCGGAGAATGTGGCACTTTTGCAGGTAATAAATAAATATCACCTTCTTTGATATGCACATCTTTTGGCGTGCCTTTATCAATAATTTTTAAAACAATATCACCTTCAATTTGATAGAAAAACTCAGGGGTTTCATTGTAATGATAGTCTTTTCGGCTATTTGGACCTCCAACAACCATAACAATAAAGTCAGCATCTTTCCAAACCACTTTGTTACCAACGGGTGGTTTTAATAAATGTCTGTTTTCTTCAATCCAAGCTTTAAAATTTAGAGGAGAAACTAGTTTGCTCATTTTTTATATTTTGAATTAAGTTTTTATAAAGTTACAATTTATAATGAATTCTATATATTCCAAATGTTAAATATTGGTTGGTTTTTGGAACTACAGTTTTCTAAAAATTAGAATTTAGATTTAAGATGTTTTCGGTTTCTTGTTGCACCTTTTTTAGAATACTATTTAAGTTTTCTGATGGCGTTATAGTTTTATTCTTTAAAAGACTAAGGATGGCTTTATCTTGAGCACGCCCTTTTAGCATAGCTTCTTGATAACCTATGTTTTCATTAAAAGTAACCATACTATATTTTGAAGAATATTTGGTAGGAAACTCTTTTTCTAAAGCCATTTCTATTCTACGCTTTTCTTGAAAAATAGGATGCGCCACATGATCGCGCATTTCTAAAAAGTTATCGAGTGCTAAATCGGCAATAGCATCGGTATCTTTTTTACGATGATTTTCGTAACGTTCAAAAACGGTTTGCCAATCGCCTTCATATTCATCTAAAATAGCGTCAAATTCTACAACATCCTCAAAAGCAGCATTCATGCCTTGGCCGTAAAAAGGGACAATAGCGTGAGCGGCATCACCCATTAAAAGTGTGTTGCCTTTGTAATGCCATGGCGAACACTTTACGGTGCCTAATGCAGCGGTTGGATTTTCAAAAAAGTCTTGTGTTAAATTTGGCATGAGCTCTAAAGCATCTGGGAATTCTTTTTTGAAAAAGGTTTCCACTCGCTCTGGGGTTGTTAAGTTATCGAAATTATATTCGCCTTCGCTGTAACTTAAAAATAAAGTGACGGTAAAACTTCCGTCTAAATTAGGTAAAGCAATAAGCATAAAGTCGCCTCTTGGCCAAATATGTAAAGCATTTTTGTGTGTTTTGTAATCGCCCGTATTTGTTGGAAGTATGCTTAATTCTTTATAGCCATGAGATAGGTAATCTTGCGAGAAACTAAATAGGAATTTTTTACCTAAAAAGTAACTCTTTCTTAAAGCAGATCCTGCACCATCGGTAGCTATTATAATGTCGGCGTTTTCTGTAAATTCGAGTTTGGTTTCGTAATCTTTGAATAACGCAGAGGTATTTTCAAAATCTACTGATTTACATTTTTTATTGAAATATATATTTACATTTTCGTGTTGTTCGGCTTCATTTAAAAGAAGGCTGTTTAAATCGCCACGAGAAATGGAGTTGATGTATTCGTGAGTTCTTCCGCTGTAATTAGATTGAAAGGTGTTACCTTCTTTATCATGAATCATACGGCCATGCATGGGAATGGATAAGGCTTGCGCTTTATCTTCTAAACCAACAAGTTTCATGGCTTTGTTACCACGATCGGAAAAGGCTAAATTTATAGAGCGGCCTGCACTAATATCTACCTTTCGTAAATCGGGACGCATTTCGAAAACCGAAACGCGATATTCGCGCTGCCCCATGCGTAGAGCAAGTAAACTTCCACAAAGTCCTGCTCCTATAATAATTACGTTTTGTTGTTTACTCATTTAAAATAGTTTTTAATTTTTCAACTAATTGGTATACATCTTCGAAAGAATTGTACAGTGGTACAGGTGCACAGCGAATTACATCTGGCTCGCGCCAATCGCTAATTACACCAGCTTCGGTGAGTTTGTTATGTAATGTTTTGTTTGCATTTTTAACTTGAATAGAAAGTTGGCAACCACGCTCGTCTGGGTTTGTTGGTGTAATTATTTTGATGGCATCTTCACCTAAATCATTAAGTAAAAACTCGAAATAACCAGTTAGTTTTTTAGATTTTGCTGTGAGTTTTTCTATACCAACTTCTTTAAAAATATCTAAGGAAGCTTTTATTGCTGCCATAGATAAAATAGGCGGGTTGCTAAGTTGCCAACCTTCTGCTCCAGGAAGTTGGTCGAATTCACCACGCATATTAAAACGTGTTTTTTTATTGTGGCTCCACCAGCCTGTAAATCTATTTAACTCTCTATTATGGGCATGGCGCTCGTGTACAAAACAGCCTGCCAAGCTACCAGGACCAGCGTTTAAGTATTTATAAGTGCACCAAACAGCAAAATCAGCGCCAGAATCGTGTAAGTTTAATTGAACATTTCCTGCACCGTGAGCACAATCGAAACCAACATTACAACCATATTTATGGCCTAACGCTGTAATGCGTTTTAAATCGAAAAATTGACCGGTATAATAGTTTATGCCTCCAATCATAATTAGGGCAATTTCATCGCCTTGAGCTTCTAAAATAGCTTCTAAATCATCATAATTTAAAAGTTCTTCGCCTTCTCTAGGTTTCCAAAGTACAACGCCATCTTTATCATCATATCCGTGGTGACGTAATTGAGATTCTACAGCATATTTATCTGAAGGAAAAGCATCACTTTCAATTAAAATTTTATAGCGTTTTTTTGTTGGTTTGTAAAATGAAACCATCATAAAATGTAGGTTGGCAGTAAGCGTATTCATTACAATAACCTCAATTGGTTTTGCGCCAACAACATGCGCCATACTTTCAGTTAAAAACTCATGATATGGTAACCAAGGTGTTTTAGCTTCAAAATGACCTTCTACACCTAAGTTTGCCCAGTCTTCTAGTTCTTGGTTAATATATTGTTTTGTCTCTTTTGGTTGTAGTCCAAGCGAATTCCCTGTCATGTAAATAAGTGGTTCCCCATTTTTGTTTTTGGGTAAGTAGAATGCGTCGCGATACGATTTTAATATATCGTTTTGGTCCTGCTGTTTTGCAAATTCTAGACCTGTTTTAAATTCAGACAAAGGTTTATTGATTTTCTGTTCCTAGCAAAAATAAAACAATTATATCAAATAAAAACTTGTCTTAAATCTAATTCATTTTGTAGGAATTGTTTAACTTTATTGAATTAACACATAAAACAAAAGTATCCATGTTAGGTGATATTTGGAAATCTTATGTACAAAGGTACGTCCGGTATAGCAGATTTTCAGAACGAGAAGAAAAAGAGGGGTTGCCGTATTTTAGAGATAAACTTTTTATTTCTATTTTATTATTAACTTTTGTCTTAGGTTTACTTTCTTATGTACCTAGTACTTATGTCGCCATTGCTAGAGGCGAAAATATAATTGTCGTATTAAATACATGGACTATTTTGGTTTTAATCTTCACGGTGTTTTATCGAGGACTTAGTTTCTATGCCAAGAAAATATTGTTTTCAATTAATTTCTTTATCCTATCCATTGTTATGTTTGTGGTGCTTGGGTTCGAAGGGAATGGTAGTGTACTAATTTTTGCATTATCTATTTTAATCACGCTGTTTAATGGAAAAAGACATGGGCTATTTTCTATTTTAATTATCGCGATTTTTTATGGGGTTTTATTATTGGGTTCATGTTTTAATCTTTTTTATCTCCCCATTTTTGAACAGTATGAGTTTCAGCTCTTAGCCATTATTACATTAAATAATATACTGTTTAATTTACTATTAGTTTTTTCTGTATCTTTTTTAATAAACCAATTGCATACCGCTTTATTGAAAGAAAATGAATTGCAAATTGAACTATATGAAAAGCATAACAACGTGTTGGAGGCTAAAAATAGAGTTGAAAAATCGGATAAGCTTAAGTCGGCTTTTTTGGCTAATATGAGTCATGAAATTAGAACACCGATGTATGGCATTTTAGGTTGTGCTCAATTTTTAAGGGAATATAATGAAGACGATCCTAGTTATCAGGAGTATATAGAGGTTATAGAAGATAGTGGTGAGCAGTTATTGGATATTATGACAGATATTATTAATATTTCTATTATAGAATCTGGACTCATGTCTACAAATATTAAAATGTTTAATATTAATGATAAGATAAATACGGTGTACAACGCTTTTTTACCAGAAGCAGAAGAGAAAGGTATTGTATTTATTTTAAACAATGTTATTGCTATACAAGATGCTTACATAAGTTCGGATAGCGATAAGGTAACTTCTGTTTTAAAATATCTTATAAAAAATGCTATAAAATATACAGATGAAGGTATAGTTGAATTAACATGCGAACGCCAAGACGAAAGCTTTATAGCATTTAATTTAAAAGATACAGGCATTGGAATCCATGAGGATAATTTTGAACATATTTTCGACACCTTTTACCAAGTAGATGTCGAAAACGTGAATGCTCTACACGGCTCTGGTGTTGGTTTAACTATAGCAAAAGCCTATATAGAAATGCTTGGTGGTAGCATATCTTTAAAAAGCGAAGTAGACGTAGGCACCTCGTTTTTGTTTACAGTGAAGGTGAATTTAACCTAAAAGATTTCGCTTTTATTTAATTGAAATATTAGTGAAATTTAAATTCCAATTACCATTTGGTTTTTTGTGATCTACAGCAAGTTTAAATCCGTTTATATCTTTATAATTTTCGAAAGTAGTCATCATCGATGGTTCTGTTTGGTTGGCTTTTCTAAAAATCCATTCTTTAATTAAAAAGTTATCATCATAAAAAATATCGTAAGCATCACCGGGCGTGTAACCGCCGTCGTTAGAATAGGTTAACGTTATTTTGTTTAAAGCCGTTTTACTTATTGGCGCTTCTGTTTTTACAGGTTCTGAAATGGTTGTTCCAGAGTCCCAAACTAATTGAAATGGTATAAGCAACCAGAATTTATCGTTAATAAAGCCTGGGTCTACTTTTAAGCTAATAGAATCTAATGCAGAGCGATTGTAGCTAATAGTATCAGTGCTTGTGATAGATGTAATATCGTTAGTTTTAGGTTTCCAAACCCAGCGTCTTTCAAAGTGTGTACTATCTTTATCTACGTTAAAAGTAAAAGCAATTTCATTAACATTTTTCCAGTTTTCAAAACCGTGGGCATTGGCTATTTTTTCAGCAATGGTTAATGATTTTGGTTCAGGAATAGATTTGGTATTGTCTTTACAAGACGTAATTAATAGCGTTATTAGAGTTATGTAGATGAAGTTTTTCATAATTTAGATTTTTTGTAAAGATACTTTGAAGATGACAAATAATACTAAATATTTTAAAACGAATAAGGCGACTTGGAATCAGAAAGTAAAGGTACATGCCGAAAGCGATATGTATAATATGGAAGCTTTCAAGGAAGGGAAATCTTCCTTAATGCCTTATGAGTTGGATGCTTTGGGAGATGTAAAAGGAAAATCTCTTCTCCATTTACAATGTCATTTTGGACAAGATACCTTAAGTTGGAGTAGGCTAGGAGCTAAATGTACTGGTGTCGATTTAAGTGATGAAGGTGTAAAACTTGCAAAATCTTTAAATGAAGAATTAGAGCTAGATGCTCAGTTTATATGCTGCAATGTCTTGGAAACGTCTCAGTACGTCAAGGAAGAATTCGATATAGTGTTTACCAGTTATGGTGTTATCGGCTGGTTACCTGATTTAAAACCTTGGGGAAAAATGATAGCCGAACGCCTGAAACAAGGAGGTAGATTTTTTATGGCAGAATTTCACCCGATAGTTTGGATGTTCGATTATTTAAATAAAAAACCAATAATGACATATGGCTATATGCAAGATGAGGTGATTTATGAAGAATATGAAGGTACATACGCTGACCAAGAATCGGCAATAACGAGTAAGGAATATGGTTGGAATCATGGTTTAGGAGAAGTGATTTCTGCACTTACCGAAGCCGGATTACACATTGATTATTTAACCGAACATAATGAGAGCCCTTACAATGTATTGCCGAATTTGACTGAAACCGATAATGGTATGTTTGCAACCCAGGATAAATTATATCCTTTAATTTTTACTTTAAAAGGGACTAAGGTTTAAAAAAGCGACTTTCTATTTTATATCATGGTTGTCTAAAAATTTCAAGATTAATTCTGCTATTTCTCTTGTTTTTTCTTCAGCAGCGAAATGACCTGCATCCAAAAGATGAAGTTCTGCGTTTGGCAAATCCTTTAAATACGCTTTAGCGCCATTCGCATTAAATTTTAAATCTTTTTTGCCCCAAGTAATTAATGTTTTGGGTTGATTTTCCTTTAACATGTTTTGCCATTTTGGATAGTTCAATAAATTGGTGTTGTAATCCTGAAATAGTTGCACTTGTATGTCTCTGTCTTTTTTAGAATTTAGAAAAGCTAAATCGTGTGTCCACGCATCCGGGCTTTGTATATTCATATTTGTTTCGTTTAAATCAAATAAATACTGCTTGTTGACCACGGCATCTTTTCCGGTTAGACTGTATAAAAAAGCATATTTTATTTTGGAGGTATCGGTTTGGGCTGTTCTAAAAAAGTTTTGTCTTTTTTCGGTTAAACCATCTAGGTAGGCGTTTGCATTTTGTACAATTAAAGCATCAATACGGTTAGGGTTTTTCATCATCATTCTATAACCTACAGGAGCTCCAAAATCTTGCATATACATCACATAGTTTTCAATATGGAGTGTTTCTAAAAGCTTCTGAGTATAATTGGCTAATAAGTCAAAGGTATATTTAGTTGTTTTTGGGTCTAGGTGAGAACTATAACCCGAGCCTAAATTATCTGGCGCAATAACATAGTAGTGCGTTGATAGCATAGGAATTAAATTTCTATAGGAATGTGAAGAGGATGGATAACCATGAAGTAAAACTATAACCGGATTCTTTTTATCACCAGCAGCTCTGTAAAACAATTTTACACTATCAATTTCTGCATAGTTGTATGTGGTTGCGGGAGGTAAAAAGAAATTGTTTTTGTTATCTTCTTTAATACTGTTACATCCAAATAATGCTAGGCTTAAAATTGCAATAATTATTAAGTGTTTCATTGTTTTTGTTTTCAGGTTAAAAATTGCTGATTGAGAGATTAGACGTATTTATTTTGTATGCTTGCGCATAAAGCTTCTCATTTTTTTGATAATAGCATCGCCATCTTCTTCTAAAGCAAAATGCCCAGTATCGTAAATGTTGTAATCAATATTTGTAACATCCTTTTTAAAAGCTGTTGCACCACTTTCAGGAAAAAAGGCATCGTTTTTACCCCAAACAATTAATAAAGGAGGTTGATTGTCTCTTAAATATTGTTGCCATTTTGGGTATAATTTTACATTGTTTTGGTAATCGTAAAATAAATCTAGATTTACAGCATGAGCACCCGGTCTAGAAAGTCTTAAGTAATCTAAATTCCAGTTATCTGGATTTACAGTTTCTATATTTCTAACGCCATGTGTGTATTGCCATTTTAAACCTTCTATAGAAAACGCTGGTAATAACGCTGTTTCGGTAGTTTCGTTTCTGTCTTTCCAAAGTGCTCTTATGCCTTGCCAAGCATCACCTAAACCTGCTTCGTAAGCGTTTCCGTTTTGATTAATTATGGCTGTTATTCTTTCTGGGTTTGCTGTAGCAAGTCTAAAACCGACTGGAGCTCCATAATCCTGAATCATTATAGCATAAGTGTTAACGTTCTTTTTTTCAAGAAATGCGTTTATGGTTGTAGCTAGGTTATCAAAAGTATATTCGAATGTTTTTGAATCTGGAAAATCACTGTTGCCAAAGCCAGGATAATCTGGAGCGATGAGGTGATATTCATTTGATAGCTGATTTAATACTTTTCTGTATTGATGTGATGATGCGGGAAAACCATGTAGTAAAACAATACTTGGGTTTTCAGGGTTTCCAGCTTCTCGGTAGGCTATATTTATTTCATTGACTTCTATGGATTTGTAGGCTACATTTTCATGCTGAATAGAGGTTTCTATTTTTGCTTCTACTGTTTTGGTCTGTGCTGAGCTGTTGTCTTTACAAGACGCAAAAAGGAGTAGAATGGATAGTGCGTAAATTATATTTTTCATAATGTATTATGTAAGTGTTTATTCCATTTTAATGCTATTAATCAAATGGATTCAAATTAAAATGAAATAAAAAGCCATAGCACTTTGTATTTTGTTAGCTATGGCTTTTATAATTATGTGTTTTAGTTTCTACCAGCCATAACACCACCATCGGTGTCCCAAATAGCACCTGTAACCCATGATGCTTTGTCTGAAAGTAAGAATACAATACTATTTGCTACATCTTGAGATTCTCCAAAACGTCCAATAGGGTGAAAACCATTAAAGCCAACCAATGCTTCTGCAGCAGCTTCTTTACCTCCAAAAACACCATGATAAACAGGTGTGTTTACTAAAGCTGGAGATACGGCATTAACACGGATATTATCTTCAGCTAATTCCATGGCTAAATGTTGTGTTAAAGAATGTAAACCAGCTTTTTGCATAGAATATGCTGTAGAAGGTGTTGCTTTTACGGCTTGTTTTGCCCACATAGAGCCTACGTTTACAATAGAACCACCTTGAGTAGCTTTCATTTTTTTAGCAGCACTTTGAGTGATGAAAAAGAACCCTCTATTTAAATCTAAATAAGAGTTGTAATCTTCCATAGTATGGTCTAAAAATGGTTTTGGGCCAAAAATACCAGAAGCATTTACTAGAAAATCTAAATTTTCTAACTCTGAAATTTTAGACACTAGTGTATCTACTTCTTCTATGTTAGAAATGTTTACGGCATGTTTAACTAAATTTGGGGCATCTGCTACTTTGTCAATATTTCTACCTACAATATGCACAGTTGCACCACCTTCTAATAAGCTATTTGCTGTTGCGTTACCAATACCACTTGTTCCACCAATTACTAAGGCTACTTTGTTTTCGAATTCTTTCATGTTATTTATTTTTTAAAGTTTAAAATTGAACAGACAAGTCTGTCTTTGTTTGTGTAAATTTTTTAAGATATGATCTGCGAACACAGTTGTTTTGTTTCTTTTATTGGCCAATCTTCTTGGTGTAAATGACTTTCGCCAACAGCACCTTCGTAGAGTAAGTATATTTGTCTAGCAAGAGATTTAACTTGCGCTTCTTTTACATTTTCTAAATTATTTGTAATAAGTTTTGATATAAGATCAATGAAACTATGTTTTTGCGATTGAATTTCGGCTCTTATAATTTCGTTGTCTTTCGGAATTTCAGAAACGGTTTTAATACACCAACAACCGTTAAAATCTTTATCTCTAAAAAAGAGTTCGAGAAAATCGAAAATAGCTAAAACTTGAGCTTTACCTTTTGGTTTCGATGTTGTAAAATCTTCTACATCTTGAATGAAACTGGTGTTTTTAAACTTAAGATAAGCCAAGCAAATTTCTTCTTTAGATTTAAAATGATTGTAAAGCGTTGCTTTGGCAATACCTGCTTCTGAAATAATTTCATTGATTCCCGTGGAATTATAGCCGTTTTTATAAAATAAGAACGAAGCCGTTTCAATGATTCTATTTTTTAGTTCAGAATGTTTCATAGTGCAAATATAGATAAAAAAATCAAAAAAAAGACAAGTCTGTCTGTTTTTTGATTTTAAAATATTATTTAGTCGATAAATTAATAATATCCTCTGTTTTAATTTTAGATAATTCTTTTAGTTTTCCAGTTTCAAAAAGTTCTGGAAGCTGGTCTAATGGCGTGCCTACTTCGGCTTCGTAATTTGTGTAGTCTTGAAAAGTAATACCGTCTACAACCCGTTTGTTGTAAGCCGCTCTAAAACGAACACCTCCATTATTAACGGAATAGTTATAAGCTAAGTAATCTATTTTTTTTGTTTCGGTATTTATCCAGTAACGGTATTGGTCGTCAAAATCTTCTCCACCACCTTCTTGATTAAATGTTATGCCTAAAACAGCATAGTTTTTTTCTTTAATCGTTATGTCGCCTATGTACGTTTTATTTACAGAGGCATCATTTAGTTTATGTGGTAATGTGGCAAAGTAAATAACAGAATTTATACCACCAGTTGCTCCTTTAATTTGTTTTTCGTTTAGGTTTACGGTATCTCCATTAACGGTTCTATAAAGTTTACCGTTTTTAAGAACATCGATAGTTATATTGTTGTACTTTTTTGAAATTTTGGTGAACTCGTAATTTTGGTTATCATTTTTAAAATGATAGGTGTTGTCTCTAAAAACAAAGCTGTAATTAGCCGAATTGTATAGATTACCACCATGAGCTTCTATAGCTTGGTTTAAGATAACTTCTGCTTTTGAAGCCAGTTTTATTTGCGGTGTTGTTTCTTCTTGAGGAGAAGGCTTTCTCACTTCTTTTTTCTTATCGTTACAAGCAAAAAACGTAATGCTGCATACTAATGCTAAAAGATAATTATGTACTCTCATTTTATAGTTTTGGGTTTTACTAATAATTTAATGTGAAGCTTTCAATAATTCCTTTGGAAATTTAGATTTAAATCTATTTAATCTTGGTACAGATACATTTTGAATGTAAGGATGATCTGGATGTAAACGCTCGTAATTTTGATGATAATCTTCGGCGATCCAAAATTTCTGAAATGGATAAACTTCTGCTGCAATTTTTACATTTAACTTTTCGGCAAGAGCGGCTTTCTTTTTTAGAATAATTTGTTTCTGTGCTTCATTTTGATAAAAAAGAATTGATCGGTATTGAGAACCACGATCGTTTCCTTGGCCATTAACCTGAGTTACATTCTGTGATGCAAAATAAACATCGACTAAAGTTTCAAAACTAACAACTTCTGGATCGTAAATAATTTCTACGGCCTCAGCATGACCTGTTTTACCGGTATTACTTGCTGCGTATGTGGGTTTTGTAGTGTAACCTCCAGAATAGCCAGAAATAGACTCGTCTACGCCTTTTACGCTTTCGTAAATGGCTTCTACACACCAAAAACATCCACTTGCAAAGTAAGCACGTGCTTTTCCGTTTTTTTATAGGCACTTCAATCGGTTCTGCGTTTTGAACGTCTAGCTGTTGTTTTTTGTTTTGTGCTGTGTTTTGGCAACTAAAAAATAATGTAATTGCTAATATTGGAATAATATGTTTCATGATGTATATTTTTTCTAAGGCTTTAGACGTATAAAGTTATGAAAACTTAAAGGGAGTTGTAAAAAATTATTTTGTTATATAAATTTTAAACATGGCTATAGTTGGCATGTTCTACTGTTTTTGGCAAGGTAGCTCGCGATAGGGATTGCAACGGTAGCTTTTGGCGAGGCGAGCATCGAGCCAAAACTTTAGTGTAAAGCCTGGCCCGAAGGGATCGCCAAAAATATGGGCATAAAAAAAAGCCTCTAGATTAACTAAAGGCTTTTTTTATGCGTTGGAAATGGATTAAAGTTTAGAAAACATTTTTTCCATTTTAGCTTTTTGCTCTTCTGCAAGTAAAGCATCTACTAAGATACGTCCACTATGCTCATCGGTAATTACTTTTTTACGAGAAGCAATTTCTACTTGTACTTGTGGTGGAATTGTAAAAAACGATCCTCCAGATGCACCTCTTTCAATTGGTACAACAGCTAAACCATTTTTCACATTTTTGCGAATACGGTTATAAGCAGAAACCAAGCGCTCTTCGATTTGTGTTTTGTAATCTTCAGATTTTTGGAACAAAGCTTGTTCTTCTTTTTCTGTTTCACTTAAAATAGCGTCAAGCTCATTTTTCTTGTGCTTTAAGTGGTTTTGACGTTCTTTTAAACGCTCTTTAGTTTCAGAAATGACTTGTTTCTTTTGCTCGATTTGCACCTTAAATTCTCTAATGTGCTTTTCTGCCAATTCAATTTCTAATTCTTGAAACTCAACTTCTTTTGTTAAAGAGTTGAATTCACGATTATTTCTAACGTTCTTTTGTTGTTCGCTGTACTTTTTAATCAAAGATTTTGCTTCTTCCATTAAATTTTTCTTTCCAGTGATGTCGTTGTCTATAACTTCTAAACTTGAAACAAGTTTTTCTAATCTTATATTTAATCCGGCAACTTCATCTTCTAAATCACGAACTTCTAAAGGAAGTTCTCCACGAACATTTCTAATCTCGTCTATACGAGAATCTATGAGTTGTAAATCGTATAAAGCTCTTAAGCGGTCTTCAACAGTTACTTCTTTCTTTTTAGCCATACTTTAAAAATACTTAACAGGATTGGTATTTGTCTTTGATAAAATGATGGCAAAATTAGTGATTTTTTTTGTAAGATACGCTACTAAAAGGTTTTTTGTGAACTGCTCACTTTCATAATGCCCTATATCGGACAAAAGAATGCTGTTTTCGGCCATAAAAAAGTCGTGATATTTTAAATCTGCAGTTACAAAAGCATCTGCACCAGCTGCTTTAGCATTATTAATGGCAAAGCTTCCCGAGCCTCCTAAAACGGCTACTTTTTTAATTTTTTTGTTTAAAAATGCAGAATGGCGAATGGCGCCAGTATTCATTTTTGTTTTTAAATGTTGTAAAAAATCGGTTTGGACCATCGCTTCGGCAAATTCGCCAACCATACCCATGCCAATATTTTGATTTTTATTCTCTAAAGTCGTTATTTCGTAAGCAACCTCTTCGTAAGAATGTGTTTTAAATAGGGTGTCTATTATTTTAGATTCTAAATGTTTAGCAAAAGTTACCGTGATTTTTGTTTCGTCTTCGGTGTGCGTTTTGCCTTTTTCGCCAATAGTTGGGTTAGCGTTTTCGTTACCATTATAAGTGCCATAACCTTCTACGTTAAAACTACAATGGGTGTAATTGCCAATGGCACCTGCACCTACAGTAAATAAAGCATCACGGAGTTGGTTCGCTTCGTTTTTAGGTACATAAGTGCTAAGCTTTTTTATGGTTGCACTCTGTGGTATTAAAATGTGTTGGTTTTTAAGTTGTAATTGTTCGCAAATAATATGGTTTACACCTTGTTGCGCATTATCGAGCGCCGTGTGTATGCTGTAAATAGCAATATTATTTTTTATGGCTTTTAAAACCACGCGCTCTACATAATTTTTACCCGTTATTTTTTTTAGACCTTTAAAAATAATAGGGTGGAAGCTTACAATAAGGTTGCAATTTTGCTCTATGGCTTCGTCTACAATAGCTTCTAGCGTATCTAGTGTTACTAAAACACCTGTAAGTTTCGAGTTTTTATCTCCAACCAAAAGGCCTACGTTGTCAAAATCTTCAGCATAAGCTAATGGCGCCAGTTGCTCTAAGTGATTTATAACGTCTTGAATGATCATATTGAAATAAATTTTACATCAAAGATAAAATAATTACTTTCGTGGTGATGAAAATTTTGAGATACATATTGTTTCCGATTATGCCTTTTTATTATTTGGCAACTTGGTTACGGAACAAATTATTCGATTTGGGGATTAAAAAATCTAAATCTTATAGCACGCCTGTAATTTGTGTTGGTAATTTAAGTGTCGGTGGAACGGGGAAAACTCCCATGATTGAGCACTTAATTACAATACTTAAAAATGAATATAAAGTAGCGACTTTAAGTCGTGGTTATAAGCGGAAATCTAAGGGTTTTCAGTTAGGAGATAAAAACGCTTCCGCGGAAACATTAGGTGATGAACCTTTTCAATTTTATAATAAATTTAAAGAAGATGTTTTGGTTGCTGTAGATGTCGATAGACAAAATGGTATTGAGCAATTAATGAATTTAGCGAATGCGCCTGAAGTAATTTTATTGGATGATGCCTATCAACACCGTAAGGTTAAAGCTGGGTTTAATATATTATTAACCACTTATGCAGATCCATATTTTAAGGATTTTGTTTTGCCTACAGGAAACCTTCGTGAACCAAGGTCAGGAGCTAACAGAGCGGATATTATTGTTGTAACTAAATATCCCGATAATTTACAAGAAACGGATAAGGCTTTATTTTTAAAACGCATTCATGCAGATAAAAATCAGTATGTGTTTTTTAGTAGTATCGCTTACGCGGAAACGTTACTGTCTTCGGAAAAAACGATGAATGTTGAAGATTTAACTTCCTTTTGTTTAGTTACCGGAATTGCAAACCCTAGGCCGTTAACTGATTTTCTTGAAAGTAAAAACTTAAAGTTTGAACATTTAAATTTTAATGATCATCATAATTTTACATCTGCAGATATTGCAGAATTGAGTAAAAAAGAATTGATAGTAACTACCGAGAAAGATTTTATGCGCCTTAAAGATTACGAGGTTTTAAAAGGTAAATTATTCTATTTACCTATAACCATTGCCATCGATAAGGAACCAGAATTTAGAGATGCTATCAAAGCGTATTTAACTGCTTAAGCTGTTGGCGATATATTTTTTTTAGCGGCTAAAGCATTGTAAAGTTTCTTTTCAAACTCATCTTGCTTAAACGGTTTCGGGATAATATCGGTAAAGCCAGCCTCGTCAAATTCATGCATTTTATCTTCAATAGTAACCGCTGTAAGCGCGAAAATAGTTAAATCTTTATCAAACATTCTTATACGTTTGGTCGCCTCAATACCACTAATACCTGGCATGTGGATATCCATTAAAATAATGTTGTAATCGTTGGCTTTAATTTTCTCTACAGCATCTTCACCATTATCGGTGATTTCACACTGAAGATCCATTTTAGTCAAGATTTTCTTGGTAATCATTTGGTTGATTTTGTTGTCTTCAACTACTAATATTTTCACACTTTTTAGATCTAGTTCGTCTTTATTTCCTTCAAAATAATCTGCTTTTGTTTCGGCTGCTTCTTTTATAGCGCTGAATTCAATTGGAATTTCGAAATAAAAGGTCGTTCCTTTCCCTAATTCACTTTTAAGGTAAATTTGTCCTTTTAAGATTTCAATTAAACCTTTTACAATCGATAGACCTAAGCCTGTACCACCGTATTTTCTATTAATTTGTATGGACCCTTGAGAGAAGCTTTCAAACATATGGTCTTGTTTCTCTTGAGTAATTCCAATACCGTTATCTTCAATTTCGAAACGTAATGTGTAAATTTTATCGACTTGATCTATTTTATAAACACGAATCCAGATATCTCCATCTTTTGTGAATTTAATAGAGTTACCAACAAGGTTAATAAGGATTTGAGATATTTTTAGTTGATCGGCAATAAAGTTTTCTGGTAAATCTTTATCGTATTCAAAATGTATATTGACATTATTGTCTTCTGCCGAATTTTTTAAAGCCAATACAATATTGTTTATCTTTTTATTTAGGTTGAATGGTTCTGGTTCTAAATCCACTTTATTAGCTTCAATTTTATTAATTTGAAGTATATCATTTATAAACGTTAACAGGTAATCCCCCGAAAACTTGAGAGATTTTAAATGCTGTACTTGTTCTGGCTTTGGGTTTTCTTCTAGTAGCATATTGCTTAAGCCTGTTACAGCATAAAGCGGTGTACGCAACTCGTGAGTTACTGTAGATAAAAAGTTAGCTTTAGTTTTGGAAGCTAGTTCCGCTTTTTCTTTAGCAAGAATAAGTTCTCCGTTTTTTTTATGAAGCATATTATTCGTTTTTAAACGAATATTATTGTTTTTATAAAGCGATAATGTTAGTAACGAAAGAATTGTAATTAGAGCAACGCTTAATATTGATATTAAGGTGTTAATACTACTTTCTGCTTCTTTTTTTGCTAGCTTTTTGTTAACCGTTTCTAGCTCTTCACTCATGTTACTTAATAAAGGCTGGTTTATTTGTTGTTTTGCTAAGTTGTTTTTAAAACCACGGATAGAGTCTGATAATTCTGTATGCAAAACTAAATAATCTCGAGATGTTTTAAAATCTCTGGTAGCGTAGGAAATATCACTAAGCACTTTGTATGCTAAGTTTTTGTTGTTTATAAAGTTATTGGCTTTTGCTATTTTTAGGCCTTCTGCACTAGCTTCTAAACCATGTTTATAATCGTTTAGCTTGTTGTAAACAATAGCTTGGTTTATTAAAGTTTCACTCTCTGTACTTAAAAGGTCGTTTTTTCTAGATAAAACTAAGGCTTGCTCAAGTGTTGTTCTTGCCTTATTATAGTTTTTTAGAAGCATGTATGTTTTACCTTCTAAAAGTAAAGTTTGAGCAAGTTTACGCTCTTGTAGAGTTTGTTGAAAAAGATTTTTTGCTGAAATAAAATAATCTAGAGCCTGAGTGTAGTCTTTCTTATCAATAAAAACTTCACCTAAAATCTTAAAAGATCGAGCCAAATTAGCATCATCTTTTGTAATGCGCTGTATTTCTATAGCTTTGTTAAGTGAAATTATAGCTTTATCGGGTTGCTCTAGAATAAGTTCTAAACGGCCTTTAAAAGAGTAGATAAGCCCTTTGCTTTGTTGGTCTTCTGTTTTTTCGGCCAAAACCAAAGCATCATCCAAACTATTTAGAGCATCATAAGTATTATGAGTTTCTAATGCAGACTGAGCTTGTTTTATATAGTGATCTATATTGTTTTGAATAAGTTCAGGGTCGTTCTCTATGGTTTGTTGAGACCAACCTAAAACACTAAACAGCACCATTAGAGCGATTAAAGAGGGTTTTATTTTGAACATAAATATGTGGTTACCATCAAATATAAAATTTTACTTCGACAAAGTACATTTTTTTGCTGATAAATTACATATTAAGTCTATTATTCTTGATGAATATCCTGTTTCATTATCATACCAACCAATAATTTTGACCATGTTGCCAATAACCGAAGTCATTTGCGAATCGAAGATACAAGAATGTGTGTTGCCAACAATGTCTATAGACACTATTGGATCTTCCGTATATTCTAGAATACCTTTATAGTTTGCGTTGGCTGCTTTTTTAAAGGCATTATTAATTTCGTCTATAGAAACAGTACGTTTTACATTAAATGTAATATCGGTTAACGAACCATTAATAACAGGTACGCGAATACCACAACCACCAATAACGTTTGCTAGTTCTGGAAAAATTTTTGTTAAGGCTTTTGCTGCTCCCGTTGTTGTAGGCACAATAGATTGGCTCGCAGCTCGAGATCTACGTAAATCTCTATGTGGCTGGTCGTGCAAACTTTGGTCGGTAGTGTAGGAGTGAACCGTAGTTATGTAAGCCTGATTAATACCACAAAGTTTATTTATAATATCAATCATCGGTGCTGCATTATTTGTTGTGCAAGAAGCATTGGATATTATAGTTTCGGTACCATCAATACTATCGCCATTAACGCCTAGTACTATGGTTTTTATATCATCTTCTACAGGAGGTACACTTAGTATAACGTGTTTTGCTCCGTTTTGTAAATGAAACTCTAATTCCGGAATTGTTTTAAATTTCCCGGTAGATTCAATTACATAATCAACATTAAAAGGTGACCAATCAATACGTTTTGGGTGGTTTTCATTTAAGAGTGTAACCTTTTCATCATTAACAATAATATGATTTTCATCAGAAGAAACCGTACCGTTAAACCTACCGTGAACACTATCGTATTTTAATAAATGACTTAGTGTTTTTGTGTCGGCCAAATCGTTTATAGCAACAACTTTTATATTTTGATGATCTTGAAGTAACCTAAAAACACGGCGCCCTATTCTTCCAAAGCCATTAATTGCAACGTGAATCATGCTTAGTTGATATGTTTTTGAGCTTTATAAGAAGATCTTACAAGTGCGCTACTTTCAACATGACGGAAACCTAATTCTAGTCCAATTTCTTCGTATTCTTTAAATTGATCTGGGTTTATAAACTGTTTTACTGGTAAGTGTTTTTTACTTGGTTGTAAATATTGCCCAATAGTAACCACATCAACATCATTCGCTTTAAGGTCGTGTAGGGTTTCAATAACTTCCTCGCGAGTTTCACCCAAACCTAGCATAATACCAGATTTTGTTCTACGTTGTCCTTGTTGTTTTAAATATTTTAAAACACCCATACTACGGTCGTATTTAGCTTGTATACGTACTTCGCGGGTTAAGCGTCTCACTGTTTCTATATTGTGCGATACAACTTCTGGAGCTACATCAATAATTCTATCAATATGCTGCTCTATACCTTGAAAATCTGGTATTAAAGTTTCTAAGGTTGTTTCAGGATTCATTCTACGAACGGCCTTTACGGTTTCACTCCACATAATGCTTCCCATATCTTTTAAGTCATCACGATCAACACTCGTTAAAACGGCATGTTTAATCTTCATGATCTTGATAGAACGTGATACTTTTTCAGGTTCATCCCAATCTACAGTTTGTGGACGCCCGGTTTTAACACCGCAAAAGCCGCAAGAACGTGTGCAAACATTACCCAAAATCATAAACGTAGCAGTACCTTCTCCCCAACATTCGCCCATATTCGGGCAACTTCCCGAGGTACAAATGGTGTTTAGACTATATTTATCTACTAAACCGCGTAATTCTGTGTATTTTTTTCCGGTTGGAAGCTTTACACGAAGCCATTTTGGTTTAGCTTGACGTTCTGGGAGTATATTTGAAATTGTTTCGCTATTCATATCTTTAAAATGTAGAACGCAAAGATACAAAGTATTCTATAAAAAGTAGCCTTGTTTACTTATCTTGAATAATTTCTGCAAGTAGTTTTTTTGCACGCAAAAGTTTAACTTTTACATTATTCATAGGTTCGTTTAATTGCTTTGAGATTTCTTTATAGCTAAGCTCTTGAAAATAGCGGAGGTTTATAATTTCTTGATAATGGGGTTTTAGTTTTTTAATGTCGCGCAGTAACTTGGCTAAGTGCTGCTCGGTAATTAAAATATCTTCCGGCGAAGGCGACTCGTCTAAAACCTGGAAGGCCTTTTTATCGGTATTAGAAATAACTTGGGTAATGGAATTTTTTTCCTTCCGAAGTAAATCAATATGCAAATTTTTAGAAATAGTAATCAGCCAAGTTTTGAAGGTGTATTTCTCGTCGAAAGTTTCAATTTTATCAAAAGCCCGAGAAAAGGTTTGGATAGTAACATCTTCAGCATCATTTTCATTCTGAATACGTTTTAATTGAAATCCATAAACATCATCCCAATATAGATTTAATAGGAAATTAAAGGCTTTTTGGTCGTTAGACTTTGCTCGTTTTATGGCTTCGTTTATTTCCAAAAATTAGGTTTTGAGATTAAGTTGTTTATAAATATAGCGAATTGAGAAATAATAAGCGAGATTTCGAGTAAAGGAAGCAAAAGTAAAACATCGGCTTCTTTCAGCTTTTTTGATGAAAATCCAAGAATGATATATTGAATAATTATTCGAAGTAAAAATAAGCCAACTGCTATTGGCCAGTTATACATGGTGCTCAAAAGCGAAATAGCTAGCAACCAAAATAAAACGTTGGAAACATAGAATAAGCCTAGTAATATTTTGTGTTTAGATTTATATAATTGCGCTGTTGAAACGTGACGTCTTTTCTGCTTGTACCAAGCTTTGAAACTCGATTTAGGTATTGAAGAGGTAAAACTATTAGGAGAAAAGCTAATTGCTGTGTTTTTTGAATTTGCTACTTGATTTATAAACAAATCATCATCTCCCGAGCGCACTTTTATATGCTGAATAAAGCCGTTAGCATTAAAAAACTCTGTTTTGGCGTAGGCTAGATTTCGACCAACGCCCATATATGGCAAGCCTATTTTTGCGAAAGAAAAATATTGAACAGCCGTCATTACCGTTTCAAAACGGATAAGTTTATTTAAAAATGAATATTTTACTTTTGAATATCCACCATATCCTAAAACAATAGACTTTTTATTGCTGAAATGAGCACTCATATCCTTTATCCAATATTTAGAAACAGGTTGGCAATCGGCGTCAGTAAATAAAAGGTAATCGTGTTTAGAGGCTTTTATGCCTAATGTTAAAGCATATTTTTTATTACCCCAAAAAGCTTCAATATTTTTAACGTTAACAATTTTTATGTTATCGTTTGTTTTTGCAAACTCTTCAATAACATCTAAGGTGTCATCATGAGAACCATCGTTAATTAAAACAATTTCGAATTCAGGATAATCTTGATTGATTATTGAGGGGATAAATGCTTTTAAATTTTCAGCTTCGTTTTTTGCACAAACAATAACGGAAACTGGAAGTTTTTTAGAAGATGGTTTTTTTTGTTTCAGAAAAGCAAAATTCCCGAAAATAAAAAGATAATAAACCACTTGAATAAAGACTACAGCAATAAATGCGTAGAGTAACGTATCAAGTATTACCATTAAATTTTAAGAATATTGAGGTTCGCTACAATCGGCATATTGATCTGGCGTTTTTCCGCAAAAACCACAAGCTTCGCCGTCTTTATTAAGCATTGGGTTTTGGCTGGCACATGTTCCAGCAAATTTACCGTCTTTTTTTGCCCATAATTTAATAGCAATTCCAGCAATACCAAGTCCTAACAATACAACAGTTATAAGTAAAAGTTTCATAACAAAATGAGATTTTAATTTTTAAATAAGTCGAAATTAGTTTCGTAAAATTACAAAAACACGACACTTTCAACCTTGAAAAATAATAGGTTACAAAGATATGATTTTAACCTTTAAAAAAGGAACTGATAATTGATGAATTGTGACCTATCGGAAAAAATAGTGTCTAAAATGAAAGCACACAGAGTGTTAAGTATTTCTAACAAGTTAAAATTATTAATTATGAATAAATTATTTGCGGAGTTTTTTGGAACCTTTTGGCTTGTGTTTGGAGGTTGCGGTAGTGCGGTTTTTGCAGCGGCTTTCCCTGAGTTAGGAATTGGATTTGCTGGTGTTGCTTTAGCTTTTGGTTTAACTGTGTTAACGATGGCTTATGCCGTAGGGCATATTTCTGGTGGACATTTTAACCCTGCCGTGTCTATAGGTTTATGGGCTGGCGGAAAGTTTGAAGCCAAGAATTTAATTGGTTATGTAATATCTCAATTAATTGGAGCTGTTACTGCTGCTGGTGCCTTATATTTAATAGTAAGTAATAAAGCAGATTTTGAAACAATTGGTGGTTTTGCTGCTAATGGTTATGGTGATTTATCGCCAGGCGGTTACTCTATAACTGCTGCGTTAGTAACAGAGTTTTTGTTAACTATGTTTTTCCTTTTAATTATTTTAGGGAGTACAAATTATAGAGTTCCTAAAGGTTTTGCTCCAATAGCCATTGGTTTAGGTTTAACCTTAATTCACTTAATAAGTATTCCTATTACAAATACATCTGTTAATCCTGCACGATCTACAAGTCAAGCTTTATTTGCAGGGGCAGAATTTACAGGACAGCTTTGGTTGTTTTGGGTAGCTCCAATTGCTGGTGCTATTGTTGCCGGAATAATCCATAGAGCATTGTTCGAAAAAGAATAAAAAAAATAAGCCCGATTAGCAATTTGTGTAAAATTGTATAAGACGTTTTATTAATAGCAAGAAAGCCTCATTTATAAATAAATGAGGCTTTTGAATTTAGTTTAGTTACGTGTTGCTAAAAAAGTACTTAATGTAAAGTTATTTCTGCAACAGAGTTTTCAACAGAAGCGACGGTGTTACCACCTTTTGGTTCTATAGTTATATTTAAAGCTAAAGCATTTTCAGCATAAGGTAAATTCATTAATTTACGATCTGTTTCATTTAAAATACCTAAGCTCACCATTTCCCCTTGTAAGTCTGCCCAAATTTGGTAGCATTGCTCTTCGGGTAATTTTGGTAAAGACACCACATCAATCATAGATGTTTTTTCTTTAGGGTTAATGTAGGCTACTGTTTTTAAATCTTTAGCACGTTCGTTACCAGAAATGATATACTTTTCTGTTTCTGGGTTGTTAAGTTTTAAAAGTTGCCTCATTACATTGTCGAGCATCATATTGTTTTTTTCAATATCACCTCTTAGGTCAAATATTTCGTCTACAACCACCTGGTTTTCTTTAGAAAGCTTTAGGTTTTGATTGTAAAACGAGTACGAGGTTCCTGCAAAAACAAAAGCTATAAGACTCGCCGCAATGGTGTACTTATACCATGCTTTGTATTTCTTTTTTGTATTTAATTTTACTACCGGTTTCTCGTCTAGTTCGTCTAAAATATTATCTAAAATAAATTTAGGCGCTTCTACAGCATTAGTTTTTACAACAATTTCTAAATTATGTTGTAAACTGTTGTAGGCATTCTGTACATCTGGGTATTTTGAAATAAAAGATTCCACTTTTTCTGTTTCCACAGAAGTCGTGTCACCAATTAGATATTTTTCTAATAGGCCAGAATTTAAAAAATTACTTATTTTTTCATTCATGACGTTAATAATTTAAGGATTGTAAATTTTTTTCAATTCTCGTAATCCAATTTTTAATCTCGATTTTATAGTACCTAGCGGAATGTCAAGTTCTTCGCTAGCTTCTTGCTGGGTCATACCTTCAAAAAAGAGGGCATTTATTACAATTTGATACTTTTCTTCTAAAGTGCTTAGATGTTTTTGTATATCTAAAACATCGTCATTTAGTTGGTTCGTAGTTATTTTATATACGCTTGAAGTTTCTATCTGGACTTCTTTGGTTGTTTTATTTTTTAGAGATCTTACTTTATCTATAGCCGTGTTATATGCTATACGATATAGCCATGTAAATAGTTTGGCTTTGCTAGAATCGTATTTTTTAGCGTAGCGCCAAATTTTAACAAAAGTTTCTTGTAGAACATCTTGCGCCGTATCCTCGTCGCTAATAATTTTCTGTATTACGCCGTATAGAGAGTCTGCATAATTCTCATACAATAGCGTAATAGCTTTTTTATCACCACGTTCTAATAAATAAACTATGTCTTTTTCTATAGCTGAAATCAATATAAAGTTGGTTTTATGATATGCAAATATACCAAAGTTAGGATGGTTTTTAATTATAAGATGTTTACTTCGGCTTCAATTGAAATATTAAAAAGCCTTTTTACCGTCTTTTGAATGAGTTTTGAGAGATTAAAAATATCCGAACCTTTTGCTCCACCATAATTTACTAAAACTAGAGCTTGCTTTTTATGAACGCCATAATTACCAAATTGTTTTCCTTTAAACCCAGTTTTTTCTATAAGCCAACCTGCAGGAACTTTTACTTCATGTTCTGATATTGGATAACTAGGTGCGTTCGGGAAGTTTTTTAGTAATTCGTTAAATTCTAATTTCGAAATTACAGGGTTTTTAAAAAAACTACCACTATTACCAATTTCTTTTGGATCTGGTAATTTACTTTGGCGTATAGCAATTACGGCTGTAGAAATATCTTGAATAGTTGGGTTTGTAATGCCGTTATTTTCAAGTTCATTGGCTATAGTGCCATAATTGATATTGAGTGCGTGGTTTTTTTTAGAAAGCTTAAAGCACACACTAGTAATAATATATTTTCCTTTATTTTCTTGTTTAAACGTGGAGTTGCGATAACCAAAATTACAATCTTCTTTTGTAAAACTTTCAAATTGAAGACTTTCAAGATTAATAACTTCGCAAGATTCAAAAGTGTCTTTTATTTCAATTCCGTAAGCACCAATGTTTTGTATTGGCGTGGTGCCAACATTTCCTGGTATTAATGATAGGTTTTCTAAACCTCCAAAATCGTGTTTTAAGCACCAAAGTACAAATTCATGCCAATTTTCGCCAGCTTGTGCTTTTACAATGGCAGTGTTTTCATCTTCAGAAATTATTTCAATTCCTTTTAAATTAACATGAAGCGCCAAGCCATCGTAATCTTTGGTGAGCAATAAGTTGCTTCCTCCGCCAAGTATCAGTTTGTTTGGGTGATTGTCTAAGGCTAGAACTGATTTTAAATCGCTAATAGATGATACTGATGTAAAATGTTTTGCAACCGCATCAATACCAAACGTATTATAGGGTTTTAAGGATATGTTGTTAAGTATTTGCACCAGCACTAATCTTTATAAACTTCTAAAGCTTGTTTTAAAATATTTACAGCTTTTATTAAACTCTCCTTTTTAAGTACGTAAGCAATACGGATTTGGTTTAAACCAACCCCTGGAGTAGAGTAAAAACCAGCAGCAGGAGCTACCATTACAGTTTCTCCATTTACATCAAATTCTTCTAAAAGCCATTGTGCAAAATGATCGGTGTTTTTTACGGGCAATTCAACGATACAGTAAAAAGCGCCTTGAGGTTTAGCAACCTTAAGACCTTTGATTTTTTGTAATTCGTTAATTAAAGTGTTTCTCCTTCCAACATATTCTTCAATAACATCATCAAAATAACTTTGCGGTGTTTCTAAAGCTGCTTCACTTGCTATTTGTGCATAAGTTGGTGGGCTTAATCTGGCTTGTGCAAACTTTAATACGGTATGCATAACCTCTTTGTTTTTAGAAACTAAAAAGCCAACACGTGCGCCACACATACTGTATCTTTTAGAAACAGAATCTATTATTATAGCATGTTGGTCTACACCTTTTTCTTGTAAAATTGAATAATGCGTATGGCCATCGTAAACAAATTCCCTGTAAACTTCATCAGCAATTAAATACAAGTCATGCTCGATTGCAATACTCGCAAGTTTATTAATTTCTTTTTTAGAGTATAAGTAACCTGTGGGATTGCCTGGGTTACATATTAAAATAGCTTTTGTTTTCGGTGTAATTAATTTTTCGAAAGCAGCAATTGTAGGTAATGCGAAATTATCGTCTATTTTACAAACTGCAGGCACTACTGTTATACCAGCTGCAATAGAAAAAGCGTTGTAGTTTGCGTAAAATGGTTCTGGGATAATAACTTCATCTCCCGGATTCATAACACTACTAAATAAAAACTGTAAAGCCTCACTAGCTCCCGTAGTTACTATAATATCGTCTAGTTTAACATCAATTTGATGCTTGGCATAATAGCCCGTAAGTTTTTCTCTATACGTATCGGAGCCTTGCGATCTAGAATATTCGATAATCTCTAGAGTGTTGTTTTTAACAGCATCTAGAGCAACTTGGGGAGTTTTAATATCTGGTTGTCCAATGTTTAAGTGGTAAATAGTTTTCCCTTTTTTAATAGCAGCTTCTGCAAAAGGAACTAATTTACGGATTGGAGACTGAGGCATTAATAGCCCTTTTTTAGATATTGTTGGCATTATATATGTGTTTACTTGCAAAGTTGCAAAAATAATCCTAGATATTTTTTAAAACAAGGCTTTAATACTGTAGTTATGATAATGTTTACTAAATTGTTAGAGATTAGTTTTTATTCTATATGAAAAGGGCATTTTATGTTATTATTTTATATGTTTTGAGTAGCAATTTTTGTTATTCACAGGATCAATTTATAGTAAATAGTAAGAAGGGTGTCGATAAGGTGAAATTTAAACTCATTAATAACTTAATAATCATACCTGTTGAAATTAACGGTGTTTCCTTGTCTTTTTTGCTCGATACAGGAGTAAGTAAGCCTATAGTTTTTAATTTTTTGAACATCTCCGATTCCTTAAAAATTAAAAATACCCAAAAAATAATGCTAAGAGGTTTAGGAGAAGGCGATGCTATTGAAGCTTTACGGTCTAAGAATAATATTTTTAGAATTGGAGAAGCTATTAATATCAATCAAGATTTATATGCTATTCTCGATTCTAGTTTAAATTTTAGTCATAAACTCGGACTGCCTATACATGGTATTATTGGCTACGATTTGTTTAAAGATTTGGTTGTTGAAATCAATTATACCAAGCGCTTTTTAAAGCTTACCAATCAAGAAGATTACCGCCGTAAATCGTGTAGAAATTGTGAGGAGTTAAATTTAGAATTTTACAAAAATAAGCCTTATATAAATGGTGCGGTTGATATTGATAATAGGAATATTCCTGTAAAAATGCTCATAGATTCTGGAGGTAGCGATGCGCTTTGGTTGTTTGAAAATGAAGCTATTGGTATTAACTCTAATGCCCCGTTTTTTCAAGATTTTTTAGGGCATGGATTAAGTGGAAGTGTCTATGGTAAGCGCTCTAAAATAGAAGCCTTTCATTTAAATAAATTTACAATTAAAAACCCCAATGTAGCATTTCCGGATACCACATCAATAGGGCATGCATTAGATCATAAAGAGCGGCATGGTAGTGTTTCTGGTAATATTTTAAAACGCTTTAATATTGTTTTTAATTATAGAAAAGGAAAAGTAAGGCTTAAAAAAAACAGATTCTTTAATCAGGCTTTCCGGTATAATAAAAGCGGGATAGAATTGGCGCATAATGGCGTGCGTTTGGTAAGAGATGATACGGGTTTTATTTCACCAAAATCTAAAAATAAAAGTAATGAGGTAGAAAATAATACCAAAATTGTTTACAGCCCGAGTTATAAACTTCGGTTAAAGCCGGCTTACGTTATTTTAGAGTTGCGAGTAGATTCGCCTGCGTATAGGGCAGGATTACAAGTAGGTGATACTATTTTAAGTGTAAACAATAAACCCGCGCATCAATTTACTTTACAAGGTTTAATGGAGTTGTTTTACGGCGATCACAATAAGCGTATTAAGTTAAAAGTTGAAAGGGGAGATGCTGTTTTAAGTTGTAGTTTTAAACTGGTAGATATGTTAAAATAAAAAAGGCTTAAAATCTGAAGATTTTAAGCCTTTTTCTAAATTATTGTAGATAAAGTTTATTGTTCAACAATATTTTTATCTTTTTTCTGTAAAACACCGTCTGTAACTTCATTTACAACTAAGCCTTTAATTTTTAAAGCTACTGTTGGAGTTTCAGCATTAGATATAACAGTAATAGTTTTTCTAATTGGGTTAACACGGTTCGTGTCATATTTCACTTCAATAACACCTGTTTTTCCTGGCATAATTGGAGCATCTGGTTTTTTAGGAATAGTACAACCACAACTAGATGATACTTTAGATACAATTAATGGTTCGTTTCCTGTGTTAGTAAACTCGAATTCACGAACACCGTTCGATCCTTTTTCGATAGTACCGTAATCGATTGTATCGGTTTTAAACTCTATTTTAGCCTGTGCATTTACCGAGAAACTTACTAGTCCGATAAATAAAATTGTAATAATTTGTTTCATGATTTTGATATTTAATATTCTATAGGTTACAATTGTTATCCTAAATTGTAGGAAAATTTATTGTTAATAATTTTAAAATCAAGTCAAACATACTCACTTTTTCCATCATCTGCAAAAATAATGGATGTATTACATGTTTATTAACATATTTAACTTGTTTCAAAGTACGGACACCTTTTTATCGAATTCATTTAAAAATGAAAAAGCGTATTGGTTTTAAATGTTTTTCAATACCGCTTATTGCTTTCACAGAAAAAGAAATATAAGTACTTTTGCAATATAATATTCAAAAACTATTCCAAAGTATGCAAATTCCATCAAAATATGATGCAAGTCAGGTAGAAAGTAAGTGGTACGACTACTGGATGAAAAATAATTATTTTCATTCTACACCAGATCACAGAGAACCTTACACCATTGTAATTCCGCCACCAAACGTTACTGGCGTATTGCACATGGGGCATATGTTAAACAATACTATTCAAGATGTTTTAATACGTCGTGCTCGTTTATTGGGTAAAAATGCGTGTTGGGTTCCTGGAACCGATCATGCATCTATTGCTACAGAAGCCAAAGTTGTTGCTAAATTAAAGGAGCAAGGTATTGATAAAAACGATTTAACAAGAGAAGAGTTTTTAGAACACGCTTGGGAATGGACACATGAATATGGCGGAGTAATTTTAGAGCAGTTAAAAAAATTGGGTTGTTCTTGCGATTGGGATAGAACAAAATTTACTATGGACGATGATATGTCGGAAGCCGTAATAAAAGTTTTTATTGATTTACATGAAAAAGGACTTATCTATCGTGGTTACCGCATGGTAAACTGGGATCCTGAGGCTAAAACAACTTTATCAGATGAAGAGGTTATTCATGAAGAGCGCCAAGGAAATTTATACTATATCAATTATAAAATAGAAGGTAGTGACGATGTTTTAACCATTGCAACTACAAGACCGGAAACTATTTTTGGAGATTCAGCAATTTGTATTAATCCTAACGATGAGCGTTTTGTTCACTTACGTGGAAAAAAAGCTATCGTTCCAATTAGCGGAAGAGTCATTCCTATTATTGAAGATGATTATGTTGATCTAGAATTTGGTACAGGTTGTTTAAAAGTAACTCCTGCACACGATGAAAATGATAAGGTTTTAGGAGATAAGCATAACTTAGAAGTTATTGATATCTTTAATGAAGATGCTTCTTTAAATAGTTTTGGTTTACAATTTGAAGGTCAAGATCGTTTTGTAGCAAGAAAATCAGTTTCAAAAGAATTGGAAGCTTTAGGTGTTTTAGTAAAAACGGAAACGCACATTAATAAGGTTGGAACTTCTGAAAGAACAAAAGCCGTAATAGAACCACGTTTAAGCGATCAATGGTTTCTTAAAATGGAAGAATTAGTAAAACCTGCCATTGAAGCTGTTTTAGGTGAAAATGCTGAGGTGAAACTATTTCCAAAGAAATTTGAAAATACATACCGCCACTGGATGGAAAATATTCGCGATTGGAATATTTCTCGTCAGTTGCTTTGGGGACAACAAATTCCAGCCTATTTCTATGGTGATGGAAAAGAAGATTTTGTAGTTGCAGAAAATATAGAATCTGCACTAGAAAAAGCCCAAAAAGTAACAGGTAATGCTATTTTAACAACAGCAGATTTACGTCAAGATACCGATGCGTTGGATACTTGGTTTTCATCTTGGTTATGGCCAATGTCTGTTTTCGATGGTATTAGAAATCCAGAAAACGAAGAAATAAAATATTATTACCCAACCAACGATTTGGTTACTGGTCCAGATATTTTATTCTTTTGGGTAGCTAGAATGATTATTGCTGGTTACGAATATAAAGATGAAAAACCATTTAATAACGTATACTTAACCGGCTTAGTTCGGGATAAGCAACGCCGAAAAATGAGTAAAAGTTTAGGGAACTCTCCTGATGCTTTAAAACTTATTGAGCAATACAGTGCCGATGGAGTTCGTGTTGGACTTTTATTGAGTTCAGCAGCCGGAAACGATTTAATGTTTGATGAAACACTTTGCCAACAAGGTAAAGGTTTTGGAAATAAAATTTGGAATGCTTTTAACTTAACTAACCTTTGGGAGGTGAGTGATAGTATTGAGCAACCAAATTCTAGTAAAATTGCATTAGAATGGTACGAAGCTAAATTTCATGCAGCTTTAGTAGAAATTGAAGATCACTTTAGTAAATACCGTTTAAGCGATGCTTTAATGGCTATTTATAAATTAATTTACGATGATTTCTGCGGATGGTTGTTAGAGATTGTAAAACCAGCATACCAACAACCTATTGATGTGGTTACTTATAATAAGGTAATGGCCGCTTTCGAAGATAATTTAAAAATATTACACCCATTTATGCCTTTCTTAACGGAAGATATCTGGCAGTATATTTCTGAAAGAATTCCAGAAGAAGCCTTAATTGTTGCAAAATGGCCGGAAGCTAAACCTATTAATAAGGAGTTGATTGCTCAGTTTGAATTTGCTTCGGAAGTTATTTCTGGAATTCGTACTATTAGAAAAGAAAAAAATATAGCTTTTAAAGATGCTATTGGTTTTTCTGTAATTAATAATGAAAATTCAGATATTACATTTGATGAGGTTATTGCAAAGCTTGGTAATTTAGAGACTTTAGAGTATGTAAAAGAACCAGTGGAAGGCGCATTAACGTTTAGAGTAAAATCTAACGAGTATTTCATTCCAATGGATGGTGCTATTGATGTTGAAGCTGAAATCAAAAAACTTACTGAAGAGTTAAGCTATACTGAAGGTTTTCTTAAATCTGTGCAGAAAAAGCTTTCTAACGAACGTTTTGTAGCCGGTGCTCCAGAACAAGTTGTTGCTTCCGAGAAGAAAAAAGAAGCCGATGCTTTAGCTAAAATTGAAACTTTAAAAGCGAGTTTAGCAAGTTTGGTTTAAACGAACTAAAACTATAAATTATAAAAAAAGGATATTTTGAATTAATCAAAATATCCTTTTTTGGTTTATAAAATAAAGAGTTTAAGGGTCTGTTTTGGAAAACGTAATAACTTATATTAGTTGTTAAGGCTTAAAATGTATTCGAGAAGTGTTGTTTAAGAATTTTAAAAGGAAAAGAAACCCATTTTAGCTGTATTAGCTAATGAGTTTATTATTGAAGCGTTCTTCAATTTATTACTAAATGAAGTTGCTTCAGTTTAAAATGTTTAATTAGGATGTTTTTCGAAGAAAAACGAAGTATTAATAATACTACTCGCGATACAAAAAGTAATTATCTACAAGTTCAATATAAGTTTCCATAGCTTCACTTTCGCTAATATTCTTAACCTGGAATAAAGCATTTGTTTTAAAAGCGTTGATAATAGGCTTCTTACTTTTCGGGCGACTATAGTCGTTTGTAGCTTTTTTGTAGTAGGCGTATAGCTTTAAAAGCGTATCCGCAGGAAATGGCTCTGTATGCGCATTTACCCGGTTTACGGCATCTTCAAACTGTATTTCTAATTCTTTACTAATCATTAACCTCTGCAATAATACTTTCGCCCCCGCGAACTTTTTGATTAAGTTCTACTTTGATTTTCGTGTCTAAAGGTAAGAATAAATCAACTCTTGAACCAAATTTAATAAAACCAGAGTCAGCACCTTGCGTTGCTATATCGTCTACTTTTGCGTAGTTCACAATACGTTTTGCTAATGCTCCAGCAATTTGTCTGTATAGTACTTTACCGTAAGTTTCGTTTTCAACAACGACTGTTGTACGTTCGTTTTCTTCACTAGCTTTAGGGTGCCATGCTACTAAAAATTTACCAGGATGATATTTACTGAAAATAACGTTTCCAGCAATAGGATAACGCGTAACATGCACATTTATTGGAGACATAAACACACTAACTTGTAAACGTTTTTCTTTAAAGAATTCTTTTTCAAAAACTTCTTCAATAACTACAACTTTACCATCTACAGGAGATACTACAGTTTTATTGTTTGCAGCTGTTAAGCGTTTTGGGTTTCTAAAAAATTGTAGAATTATAATTAGAAAAGCCAATACAGTTAGCATTAGCAAAATTCTAAGCCATGATATGTTTATAAAACTATCAATTAATAAAAACATGGCCACGACTAAAACAAGCGTGATAACTATAATTTTATTTCCTTCTTTATGAAACATAGTGCAAAATTCTTAAAAACAAATATATAAATGGTGCTGCAAATATAATACTATCTAATCGATCTAATAGACCTCCATGGCCAGGCATTATAGTTCCGCTGTCTTTTACTTGGGCTTGGCGCTTAAATTTAGATTCTATTAAATCGCCTAAAGTGCCTGTTACGCTTACTATTATGCTTAAAATAAGCCAGTATGTAGAGTTTAATGTATTTGTACAACTAGCGATAAAAAAACTTGCTATACACGCAAAAAATAGACCGCCTAAAAAGCCTTCTACGGTTTTTTTAGGTGAAATTTTTTCAAAAAGCTTCTGTTTTCCAAAGTTTTTACCAACTAAATAAGCAAAGGTATCGTTTACCCAAACTAGAATTAAAGAGCCTAATAAAATATTTGGATTGTAGATTTTAAAGTAATGGGCAATTAGAAATAAGAATGAAAAACCACTTGTAATGTAGAATGTGGTAAGTAAATAACGCTTAGAACTAAAAAGCGGAATTGTTTTTCTTGAAAATAAATCTCTAATTAAAAATAGTAGAACAAAAATAGTAAGTACAATAAATATTCTAATAAATTCATTAGCCGCTATATGTTCAACTTTAAAATGTTTTACATAAGCTATTAAGCCGTAAATTAAAATGAATATGAAATAAGGAATTTTGCTTTTAAACTGAATCAATTTCAAGAATTCATTCATGCTAATTAAGCCGAAAACAAATAAAAGTACCGTTATAGATTGCTCAAACCATAAGCATGTAATAAGTAATACAACGTAAAGCAGACCTGAGAGTGATCGGGTAATGGTTTCTTTCATGTGCTTTTAATTATGGTTTTTTATAAAGACACATGTAATATACATAACAGTTCTCTTTTGTGCAATTAAGATTTTGATCATAAACAATTAAGCTTATAGATCTTCTAAAAGTAAAAGGTATAGGTTTTTTGCGCTACTACCATAACTTAAAAAATCTTTATCATCTTGCGCTTTAAACTGCTTGATTGTAGTAATGTTAGTTGGTATTTTTTGGCGGTTTTTAGATTTAATACCTCTTAAACCTTCACCAATGTTTTCTACCATTTGGCTTGTTGTACCAAAAACTACAAAGTTTAAAGGTAGTTCGTTAAGTTTTTTCTCAAATATTTGGTTAGATGATATAAGTAGCGAACCATCGTTAGCAATAAGGTTTTCACAAGTTGTTAAAAAATATGTGGCGTCACTTATTACTCGAGTCGACTGTAAATCGGAATTTTTAAACTTATCTTTTAAGTTTGCATCTAAAAGCAATACATTTTTTGAGTCCCAAGCGTTTTCTTGTATTATATTTTCAAGGTTTTGAAAAACTTCAGATAAATTTTCACAATACAGAAATTTACCGCCATTAGCTTTAAAGTTTATAGTAAACCTTTCGTCTATTGGTAGCTTAACTTCCGGCATATATCTGCCGCGGTCTGTGGATTTTAGTTCATCGTCTGATTTGTCAGCTTTTAAACCAAAAATTTTTCTGAAAAGACTCATTTAGCTGGGTGCAATTAACTGTTTTTTTTGAGAGATTCCTCAAATATAAAAAATCTTAAATTAACCGTACGATTAATTTAAGATTTTTACAAAAAGCTTAACAAAATTTTAATTCTGTTATTCTTAGTTACTCTTTTTCTTCAGTTTTATCAATTATAGCTGGACTCTTTTTAAAAGGAGAGATTCCTAAAAGCTCTTCTAAATCGTCTTTGAATATTACTTCTCTTTCAATTAATCTCTGAGCTAATTTGTCTAATAAATCTTTCTTTGAAGATAATAATTCGACCGCTCTTTGATATTGAACTTCAATAATGTCTTTGATCTCATTATCAATAAGTTCAGCTGTTTTTTCAGAGTATGGTTTTACAAAGCCACTCTCTCCAGCAGGATCATAATATGTAATATTTCCAACCTTTTCGTTAAGGCCATAAATCATTACCATAGCTTTTGCTTTTTTAGTAACGCTTTCTAAATCGCCTAAAGCACCAGTAGAAATTTCGTTAAAAATAATTTTTTCAGCAGCTCGTCCACCCATTGTAACACAAATTTCATCAAGAAATTTATTTGTTCTGGTAATGTATGCTTCTTGTGGTAAGTACCATGCAGCACCTAAAGATCTACCACGAGGTACAATAGTTACTTTTACCAACGGGTCGGCATGCTCTAAGAACCAACTTACAACAGCATGTCCTGCTTCGTGATAAGCAATGGTGCGTTTTTCTTCAACAGAGAACAAGTTGCTTCTACGTTCTAAACCACCAATAATTCTATCTACAGCGTCTAAGAAATCTTGTTTTTCAACAGCTTTTTTATTTGTTCTTGCGGCAATTAAAGCAGCTTCATTACATAAATTAGCAATATCTGCACCAGAGAAACCTGGAGTTTGCTTCGATAAGAATTCTATATCTAAACCTGGAGCTTTTTTAAGAGGCCTAAGGTGAACTTCAAAAATAGCTTTACGTTCGTTTAAGTTAGGTAGATCAACAAAAATTTGTCTATCAAAACGACCTGCACGCATTAAAGCTTTATCTAAAATATCGGCTCTGTTGGTTGCAGCAATTACAATAACGTTTGTGTTGGTACCAAAACCATCCATTTCCGTTAGTAATTGGTTTAATGTGTTTTCACGTTCATCATTACTTCCAGACATGGCATTTTTACCTCTGGCACGACCAATGGCATCAATTTCATCTATAAAAATAATAGAAGGCGATTTTTCTTTTGCTTGTTTAAATAAATCTCTAACACGAGATGCACCTACACCAACAAACATTTCAACAAAATCAGAACCTGATAATGAGAAAAATGGCACTTTAGCTTCACCTGCAACGGCTTTTGCTAATAATGTTTTACCTGTTCCTGGAGGGCCAACTAATAAAGCGCCTTTTGGTATTTTACCACCTAAGGTTGTATATTTTTCAGGAAATTTAAGGAAGTCTACAATTTCTTGTACCTCTTCTTTAGCACCTTCTAAACCAGCAACATCTTTAAAAGTTGTTTTAACTTCTGTGTTCTCGTCAAAAAGTTTTGCTTTAGATTTTCCTATGTTGAAAATTTGTCCGCCTGCTCCGCCACCGGCACCACCAGACATTCTACGCATAATAAATACCCAAACTCCAATTAGTAAAATAAAAGGTAAAATACCCATTAATAAATTACTCCAATCGTTGGTTTCGGTATCAAACTTTACAACAGGCTTTGTAGCTAAGTTTTCGGTAGTTGTATTTAATTCGTTTTCAAAATTCTGTAAATCTCCAAATTCAAATTTATAATTAGGCAATTTTGTTGCCGAAGGAATAAATGTTTCTGGTTTAGAGTTTTTATGAATCTCTTTTTCTTGAGCGTCTTTTGTTAAGTAAACTTTAGCAACACGCGTGTTTTTTATAATATCAACACGTGCTACATCACCATCTTTTAAGTATTTAAAAAAATCGGATGGCGTAGTAATATTGCCTTCTTGGTAGCTGGCTCCACTAAATAGTTGAAACCCTAAAAATAGAGCGATTATAATTCCGTAAATCCAATACGGACTGAATTTAGGCTTATTTTCCTTTGCGTTTTTCTTGTCTTTTGCCATGTCTCTTTTTAGTAACTCGTTTCTATAGCTGTAATTTTTGCATCGCCCCAAAGACTTTCAATATCATAGTACTCTCTAATTTGTTTTTGAAAAACATGTACTACAACATTAACATAATCCATTAAGACCCACTCGGCATTGTCTAAGCCTTCGGTGTGCCATGGATGATCTTTAAGTTCTTTGCTTACTTTTTTCTGAACAGAATTTACTATAGCGCTTACTTGTGTATTGGAAGTCCCTTCGCAAACTATAAAGTAGTCACAAACCGTATTTTCAATCTCTCGTAAATCTAGTATATTTATTTCTTTTCCTTTAACGTCTTCAATTCCACTTAGTATTACAGATATTAATTGGTCTGAGTTTATATTTTGTTTCGCCATTAATTTTATTTAATTTGTGCAAAGTTATTATTTTTTTAGTTCTTTATGGTTTAAAATAATCATAAGATTTTATACTAGTGCAATAACTTCTGTATGCGAATAATCAAACTTGATGCCATCAATTCCACAAATAGCTATTTACGCGAGCTTATTAGCAAGGGTAATGTGGAAGATTTTACTGTTGTTTCAACCAAAAACCAAACCAAAGGTCGTGGGCAAATGGGAACAATTTGGGAATCGAAAACAGCAAAAAACCTTACGTTTAGTGTGTTTAAAGACGTTTCTGGTTTAGAAACCGATCAGGCTTTTTATATAAGTGTGGTTACTGCTTTGGCTATTATTAAAACCTTAAAGGAGCTTGGTATTCCTAAATTAAGTGTGAAATGGCCGAACGACATTTTGTCAGAAAATAAAAAGATTTGTGGAGTTTTAATAGAAAATGTCATAAAACAAAGTCAGTTAAAAGCCTCCATTATAGGGATTGGGTTAAATGTAAACCAAACAGAATTCGAGAATTTAACAAAAGCATCGTCGTTAAAATCAATATCGGGTAGAGTTTTTGTTTTGGATGAAGTGTTGGTTGCTCTAGTTTTAAATTTAGAATATTACTTCGGAATTTTAGAAACAGGAGACTTCAAAGTCCTGAAAAAAGAATATGAAGCCAATTTGTTTCGAAAAAATAAACCTTCAACATTTAAAGATGCTGAAGGTTCTATGTTTTCTGGTTTTATAAAAGGAACTTCTCCTGAAGGCAAATTAGTGGTATTGCTAGAAGATGAAATTATAAAAACCTTTGATTTAAAAGAAATTTCACTGTTGTATTAAATAGCTTTTGGCATATTTGTAGCAAGAGTTTCAATAAATTTTGTGATTGGGCCTTTAATCATCATGGCCATCATTGGGTTAAAATCACCAGCAAATTCTAATTGTACTTCGCTGTTACCATCTGCAGTTTCAACAATATTTCCAATTAAAGAAAAATCGAGTTTTCCGCCTGCGGCACCTAAAACAATTTTATTTGGAGGGATAACCTCTTTCTTTTTTAAAACAATTTCTGGCATGCCTTTTAAAGCAAAAAGAAATTTGTCGTCGTCCAAAACTTCGAACTTGCTAATGTTTTCAGGCATTAAAGATTTAAAGTTTTTTATATCTTCTAAAAAGTTGAAAACTTCTTGAGGCGATTTAGTAACGTTAACTTTTGGGGATTCTAAATTCATTGTATTATGTTTTTTTTTCGTTAGACTATAAAATAGCTTCTAAAAAGCTATCATATTTTACAGTACACGTATTTTATATCAAATAGCGTTCCATTCACTAGGATTGGAATTCCATTCCGATAAGGTTTTTAATTCCTTTTCAGAAATGTAATTAGTGTCTAGCGCTTGCTCAAGTAAATTCTCGTAATTACTTAATGTATTTAATGTAACGCCTTCTTCTGCAAAGTTTTTTGTAGCGACATCAAATCCGTAAGTAAAAATAGCAACCATGCCTTTTACATTTACTTTAGCTTCTTTTAAAGCTTTTACAGCGTTTAAACTGCTTTTTCCTGTGCTTATTAAATCTTCGACCACAACAACACTTTGTCCGCCTTCAATAAAACCTTCAATTTGGTTTTTACGGCCGTGCCCTTTTGCATCTGGTCTAACATAAATAAACGGAAGCCCTAAGTATTCGGCAACTAGCATACCTATACCAATCGCTCCTGTAGCTACTCCTGCAATAGCATCTGGTTTTCCGTATTGGTTTTCAATATGTTTAGCCATGGTTTCGCGCACGTAATTACGTATCGCTGGATACGATAAAATAATACGATTGTCGCAATAAATTGGTGATTTCCAGCCAGAAGCCCAAGTAAAAGGTTCTTTTGGACTTAATTTTATTGCATGAACTTGCAATAAAACTTCGGCAGTTTTTTTAGCGGTGTCTTTGTTGAATATCATGCCGTAAAATTACGTATAAATTTGCTTTTATTCTGAAGTTGTAAATGGAATAAAAATATTTTTTTTCAACAATAAGCAGATTGTGAGTAAAAATGATATTTTTACCATATCATTAAATCAAATCTAACCATGCACAAGATTTTTGTAAACAATAAACCAATAACTTTAACAACCAACACCGAGAAGGGCGAAGGTTACAAAACTTATAAACTAAAACGAGTAGGTTTGTATCGCGCCATACGGAAGTTGAACAGAACCAATTTACAAGAAGTAAGGCTTACACATAAAAATGAAAGTAAGCTGCTTTCTAAGTTTTTAAAGAAGTTACCCAATGTAATTGCTGGTGGTGGAAAGGTGTATAATGATGAAGGAAAAGTGCTGTTTATTTTTAGAAATGATAAATGGGATTTACCTAAAGGAAAGGCGGAAGGCAACGAAACCATTGAGGAAACGGCAATTCGTGAAGTTGAAGAAGAGACCAAAGTAGAAGGTTTAGAAATTGTGAGACCGCTGGAAACCACGTATCATATTTTTAAAAGAAATGGTCGATACAAAATAAAAATCACGTATTGGTTTGAAATGAAAACTAGCTTTACGGGCGAACTTAAACCTCAAAAAAAGGAAGGTATTACCAAGGTAAAATGGTTAGGTAAAAAGAAAATAGCTAAGGCGTTAGAGAATTCTTATGCCAATATAAAATTATTGTTTTAGGTTGAAATTTGAATACTTGAGATATAAAAAAAAGCATAAGATATTTAATCTTATGCTTTTTTTATGACCTAGAAGAGGTTTTATGTAAACTGTTTTTATCTTTTTTACTTCGAAATCTCACTGTAATCAATAGAATCTCCAACAGAAAGTTCCCAAATATCGACTAAGCTAGCGTTAACTTCTAAAACGTATTTTGCTGGCGCATTAGACGGTAAAGAAGTTTCATCAAATGGCTTTGCATTCTTCTGAAAACTTACAATAGTTTTATTCTCATTAATATAAATAAGGTCTAATGCTATTTTTGTATTCTTCATGTAGAAATAACGCTCGGTGACATCATCAAAAACAAAGAGCATACCTTGGTTTGTTTTCATGGAGTTTCGATACATCAATCCGGTTTGGATATCAAAATCGGTGTCAGCTATTTCAATATCTAAAACTACTTTAGAATCATTCGCTTTGGTAATAGTTAGCTCGCCTTCTTTAGTGAAAAGCACTTCGGTTTGAGTGATTACCTTAGCTTTATCTTTACAATTAGAAAGGGATAATACGGTAAAACCTATAACTAAAATGAAGCCAAATTGTTTTAAAGTCATTTTATTTTATTGCATTTTTAGGTTTGTACATAAACATAAAATAAAGGCCTAAAAGTACAAACGGAACACTTAAACATTGTCCTGTGTTTAATGCCCAAGTAGAACGCTCATCAACTTGTGCTTCTTTCACAAATTCCACAAAGAATCTTACCGTCCAAAGTAAAACTAAAAATAAGCCGAATAAAAAGCCGGTTTGGTCTCTTTTTTCTGTTTTTACGTAGAAATATAAAAGAATTAAAAATACAAAAATGTAGCAAAACGACTCATATAATTGCGCTGGGTGTCTGTAAGGTACGGCTTCTAATAAGCTACTGAATGTTGGGTTATCAGTAACAGCACTGTAAGCGGCTTGGACATCGTTTATGCCTGTACGTTGCATAATTTCGTTTTTGTAATATTCATCTTGAATAAAACGAACACCAAAACTAGAATCGGTAACTTTACCTATAATTTCAGAGTTTATAAAGTTTCCAATACGAATAAAAATAGCTCCCGAAGCCACTGGTATTACAATACGGTCTAAAATCCATAAAATAGATTTGTAATTATATTTTCGTCTATATAAGTACATACCAATAATAATTCCGATAGCTGCACCATGACTCGCTAAACCTTGAAAACCTGTAAACTCAAAGCCACCTTTAAATTTAACAGGAAGAAAGATGCTTAAAAAATCTTGAGATATTAATTCCGATTGATAAAAAATAACATGTCCTAAACGTGCGCCAATCATGGTAGAAAGTACGGTGTAAATAAATAGAGGGTCTAAATATTCTAACGATATTTTTTCTTTAGTAAAAATACGTTTCATAATATACCAACCAATAACAAAGGCGGTAACCCACATAAGGCTGTAAAAATGGATTTTAAAATTCCCAATAATATCGATTCCTGTTACGGGATTCCAATCAAATTTTAATAGTTGCATAGGTTTTGTTTTTCAGTGCGAAATTAAGGGTTTCAGACTGGTTTTATGTTATGTTTTATTTAAAAATAAGAATTCAGAGTTGTACTTGCTCTAAGCTTCTTTGTAATTCTATGTTGCGTTAAAACTTCAATAAATATTAGAGATGTATTCAAGTTTTGTATTCTTTATTTTAAAAGCTCTAAAACTTCAACTTCAAATATAATATTCGTTTTTCCTGGTATACCTCGGTTTCCCGATTCACCGTAAGCTAAGTGATAAGGAATAAACAGGGTTGCTTTGTCTCCAACACTTAGTTGTTGTAAACCTTCTTTAAAACCCGCAATCATTTTGGCATCTGGACCAATTTCGGCAGTAATAGGTTGGTAAGCGTTATGGGCTTTTTTACGTTCGTTTACAGCATCTAAAGCTTCGGCTATTTCTAGTTTACTTGTGTCTAATAGGCTTCCGTCTTCAAAATAAACAGCGTAATGCGTTGTTAATTCTGCAGTTTCAGGTAGCTTTTCTCCTGTTCCTTTTTCGGTAATTAGATATTTTAAGCCTGAAGGAAGTGCGATTGCTTTTTCTTTTTGAGCTTTAAATTTATCTTGAGTTGCTTTTAGAATAGCAGCGGCTTTTTCTTCTTTTTCTTTTGCTATACGTTCTGCTTCAGCAAAATGATTCACGAAAATGTTTGGTGCGTCAAATTTCTTGGCAGCTCTACCTTTTCTGATAATGTTTAATTCTTCAATAATAACATCTTCAATAGGTCTGTCGTTTCTGTCTACTTCTACATTGGAAATACTATCTTGAACATCTAAGCCAATAACTAATTCACCAAAAATACTATGCCTGTTGTCTAAATTAGGTTTAGGAACTTCGGTAATAAAAAACTGAGATCCGTTGGTGTTTGCTCCAGAGTTAGCCATGGATAGAATACCTGGTTTGTCATGTTTTAAATCTGGAGAAAATTCATCCATAAATTTGTAACCTGCATCACCTGAACCTGTGCCTGTAGGATCACCACCTTGTATCATAAATTTATCTATAACTCTATGGAAAATAATGCCGTTATAGAATTTTTTCTTTTTGAATTTTTTATCCACCATGGTGTTTTCTCCTTCAGCTAAGGAAACGAAGTTGGCAACCGTTATAGGTGTTGTTTCATAATTTAATTTAGCCACCATAACGCCTTTGTTTGTAATAAATTCGGCATATATACCATCTTCTAAATCTGGATATTGCGCTTTGCAGGATGTTAGGTTAAGTACTAATGTAAAGAGAACGAGTTTTACAGCGTTTTTTAATAAATGCATATTAGTTGTTTTGATTTTGGGTAATAGAGTTTACGGTAACCTCACAAATTAAAGGTGTATTTGGACCAATTTTATTTTCGTCTCCATAATAACCGTATGCACGATCTGAAGGGAAAATAAAGGTTACTGTTTCACCAGCTTTCATGAGTTTTAAGCCATGGCGTAAGCCTGTAAAAAGCTCTTGCTTATCCATAGCATAGTTTTGCGTTTTTAAATCTGCTTTAGAATAAATTTCGTTTCCGTTAAGGGTTTTAACATCGTAGTCAAAATTTATAAGGTCTCCAAAGCCTGGTGTTTTTAGGCTGTCGCTTTCTGTTTTTGTTTGGTATTTATACCAAAAACCTGTGTCAGAGGCTAAATAAGCATCATCATCGGCTTCCATTATTTTTTCAATAACGGCTTTTTCTTTCGCAAAACGTTTTTTGTTTAGTGCAATAGAAGCGTCGATATACGATCCCGATTTTGTAGAAATAGGTTGTCTCGCTTCTGGGCTTTTACAATTAAAAACAAGCAGGACAAGTAGGGTTGTGGCAATTAGTTTATTCATTGTTTAAAGCATCGTTATAACTAGGTAATATACTAATAAATTTTTCAATAGTTTCAGCTAGTGGTAAGTCGCTTTTCCCGCCAGCAGCATTAGTATGGCCACCACCATGGAAGTGCGCACGAGACATTTCGTTTACCGAGAAATCACCTTTAGAACGTAAAGATATCTTAATAATCCCTTCTTGCTTATCTTCTATGAAAATAGAAGCAAGTACAACGCCACTTAGTGATAAGGCGTAGTTTACAACCCCTTCAGTATCACCTTTTTTGAAGTTAAAACGATTAAGTTCTTCTTGAGATAACGTAATGTATGCCGCTCTAGATTCTGGAACTACTTTTAAGTTACTTAAAGCACAACCCAATAGTTGTAAACGTTCGTAGCTGTTTGTGTCGTAAATGTTATTATGGATTTTAGTATTATCAGCTCCTTTTTCAATAAGCTTCGCTATAATCTCGTGTGTTTTATTTGTGGTAGAACGGAATCTAAACGATCCGGTATCTGTCATAATTCCAACGTAAATGCAAGTTGCAATATCGGCATCAATGAAATCGGCATCGCCTAGCATGTCAATAAAATTATAAACCATTTCGCAAGTTGAACTCATGCTTACGTCGCTATACGTGTAAGTCGCGTAATCATCTGGTGCTTGGTGATGATCTATCATTACTTTAAGAGCTTTGCTTTCAGAAAGTGGTGTTTCCATATTTCCAGTTCTATGGAAAGCGTTAAAGTCTAAGGTAAAAATAATATCGGCAGATTCAATTAAACTATTACAGGTTTTTGTTTGATAATCGTAAACCGAAATTGTGTCATTTCCGGGAATCCATTTTAAAAAAGTAGGATAATCATTTGGTACAATAACAGTCGCGTCATGATTTCCTTTTAAAAGATAATGGTAAAGCGCTAAAGTTGACCCAATAGCGTCGCCATCAGGGTTTTTATGTGGAACAATAACTATTTTTTTAGGACTAGATAATAGTTGTTTTATGTTGGTAATATCTTCTTTTTTCATAGGAAACGAAGATACAATTTAATAATATAGACTTAAAATAGAATCTTGTACTTTTATAGAAAAATTAACGGTGAAGGATATGAAAATAAGATTAATAGTAAGCGCTTTAGTCTTAACGACTTTTGTGCAAGGCTGCAAAACACCAAAAGTAGAAGTTGTAAAACAAGCTAAAACACAGTATGATACTACTATTGCTTTCGGCTCATGTAATAAACAAAATATTGAAAATAAGCTTTGGGTTGAAGTTGTAAAACATAAGCCGGATTTATGGATTTGGGGAGGCGATAATGTCTATGCGGATACAGATAATATGAAAAAATTAGAGGCTGATTATAATAAGCTATTGGCTAATGAAGATTACAAAAGGCTAAGGGAAACAACAAAAATTACGGGTACTTGGGATGATCATGATTATGGCTTAAACGATGGTGGTGTCGAGTTTAAAGCAAAAAAGGGGAGTCAGCAATTGTTCTTGGATTTTTTGAAAGTACCAAAAGATAGTGAAAGACGATATCGCGAAGGTGTTTATAGTTCTCAAATTGTAAAGTCATTAAATGGTAGTGTGAAAGTTATTGTTTTAGATACTCGTTATTTTCGGACAGCATTAACGGATGGCAAAAAAAATAAAAATAGATATGAACCTGGTGTTTACGGAGAAGGTACCATTTTGGGTGAGAAACAGTGGCAATGGTTGGAGACAGAATTAAATGGGTCGGATGCTGATTTTAATATAATTGTAAGTAGCATTCAGGTTTTATCTTCGGAACATGGTTTTGAAAAATGGGCGAATTTTCCGCATGAAGTAGATAAGTTGAAGTCTTTAATCAAAAAATCTAATGCAAAAGGTGTTATGGTGCTTTCTGGAGATCGACATATTTCTGAATTTTCTTTAACCAAAATAGAAGGCGTTAGCTTTCCTTTAGTAGATTTCACATCTAGCGGATTAACGCATGTTTATAGTAGTTTTACTGCAGAGCCTAATAAATATCGAGTTTTAGAAGTTGTGCCAGAATTGAGTTTTGGTGTTCTAAAATTTAATTTTGAAACAAAAGCTGTGCTTATGGAAATGCGAGGAGTAGGGAATGTATTGCAGCAAAAACTTTTACAAACCTATTAAGGGATAACCAAATATAAAAATGTACTTTTGCAGAAATTTAAAAAAAATAAAAATGGCAACAAATAGAACATTTACAATGCTTAAGCCAGACGCTGTTGAAAACGGACACATTGGTGCAATATTAGAAAAAATTTCAGCTTCAGGATTTAGAATTGTAGCTATGAAATTAACACAAATGACAAAAGCTGACGCCGAAGCATTTTATGCTGTACACAACGAACGTCCATTTTTTGGAGAATTAGTTGAATTCATGACTAGAGGTCCAATAGTTGCTGCAATTTTAGAAAAAGAAAATGCAGTAAACGATTTTAGAACTTTAATTGGTGCTACAAACCCTGCAGACGCAGCTGAAGGTACTATTCGTAAAATGTATGCAACGTCTATGGGCGAAAATGCGGTACATGGTAGCGATAGTGACGAGAATGCAGCTATTGAAGGTGAATTTCACTTTGCTGGTAGAGAGCAATTTTAATTAAAACTACTCACAAGGCTATGCCTTCAGAGCGTTTTGAAAATAAAGTATTACATAAAAAATCCCGCAACCTAGGTTGCGGGATTTTTGTTTTAAAAAAAAGTTTACTAGTATATACTAAATTACTTTTACGTTTACGGCGTTTAATCCTTTTCTGCCTTCCTGCAAATCGAATTCTACTAAATCGCCTTCGCGAATTTCATCGATTAAACCTGAAATGTGAACAAAATGCTCACTGCTTGAACCTTCTTCTGTTATAAATCCGAATCCTTTAGAATCGTTGAAGAATTTTACTGTTCCTTTACTCATTGTATTAAAATATTAAATTATTACTATCTGTAATACAAAAGTGATGCCATAAATTTAAAACGAAGTCTATTCTGTTTAAATAGCAAACAAAAAAAAGTCTGTCAATTTAAATTGACAGACTTTTAAAGTTGTAATTGTTAAAGTATAAATCTTAGATTACTTTTACGTTTACGGCGTTTAATCCTTTTCTACCTTCTTGTAGATCGAATTCAACTGCATCACCTTCACGAATTTCATCGATAAGTCCTGAAATGTGTACGAAATGTTCTTTGTTGTTGTCATCTTCTGTGATAAATCCAAAACCTTTAGAATCGTTGAAGAATTTTACGGTACCTTTACTCATTGTAATTTGTATTATAAATAATTAAGTGCCAAAGATAATGTAAAAAACAATAAGTAACTAAATAATCTTAAATATTTTATTTTAATTCTTTCGGTCTAATTATCTTAAAACCAGTTTTTTAATAATATCCTTTCCTAACTCTTCGTTTAGCATGTCTATTATTTTTTGTTTGCCATAACTTAATTCCTCTCTAAGAACACTCGAGGTTAGTTGTATGTAAAGGGTTTCTCGCTCTAACGTTACCGAGCTGGTATAGTTGTGTACACCGTTTCCCATAAGTTTTGCCCATGCATCAGATACATTCACTTTATCCAAACCTTTTTCTAATCGGTTAGTTTCAACAAATTCTTTTAATGCGTCGGAAATACTGATATTGTCGTTGTTACGTTTTGCCATGAGGTTAAATTATGAGGGTTTGTTGCGTGTGTTTTAAATGGAACAAGGGTTGTTTTGTTCCTAATTATTAAGGCTAATAGATTAAAAAATATCGATAGCTTGCAATTTTAAAGGTACCAAAATTATATATTTTAAACGATTCTCTAGGTGTTAAAAGCTTTAAATTTTATTAAAATATAGGCTTGGGCTATTGTTTATAGCTAGTGCTGTTTGTTGTTAATTGGTGTTTGCTTCTTTATTTTAGGTTTCACTTACGTGGAAGGAGCTCTTAGCCGGTTAATTTTTAAATGGCTGTAACTTGGAGAGAACCTCAGTGCTTCAAATTAAACTATCAAGATTGTTATTCTTCCGAAGAAAGAAAAAAAAATAACCACGAACGTATGATTACTCTAATTTGAAAATCTCGTAAGATTGATGCACTTGCTTAACAGCATTTTCCGTACGTTCACCATGCGTATCACTTATAAAAAGTTGTCCGAAGTTTTCGTCGTCAACCAATTTAATTATTTGAGATACACGTTGTTCATCTAGCTTATCAAAAATATCATCGAGTAATAGAATAGGGTTTACACCACTTTGTGCTTTAATAAAATCGAACTGCGCCAGTTTTAAAGCGATTAAAAATGATTTTTGCTGACCTTGACTTCCAAATTTTTTAATAGGGTGTCCCGAAATATTAAAATGCAAATCGTCTTTATGTATACCAACACTTGTGTATTGCAGAGCTTTATCTTTATTGATTGCCTTGTTTAATAGTGTGTTTAAGTCATCGTCAAACAAATCACTGTGGTAATTTAAGTCTACATCTTCGTTACCATTGCTAATCGCTTCGTATCTAGATTTAAAAATAGGGATGAATTCTTGTAAAAAGGCATCACGTTTTCCGAAAATTTTAGTTCCAAAATCTGTTAGTTGGCTATTGTACACATCTAAAGTGTCTTTATTAAAGGTGTGGTTTAGCGCAAAATACTTAAGTAGTGCGTTTCGTTGCGTTAAAATTTTATTATAGTTAATTAACGTATTTAGATAGGCATTGTCACTTTGTGAAATTACGCTATCAATAAATTTTCTACGGGTTGTACTGCCTTCAATAATTAAATCTCTATCGGCAGGCGAAATAATAACTAAGGGTAAAAAACCTATGTGTTCGCTAAACTTATCATAAGCTTTTCCGTTGCGTTTTATAATCTTTTTCTGGCCACGTTTCAAACTTACAATTACTTTCTCTGGTTTTTCCTCTTTTTCATAATCCCCATTAATCACAAAAAACTCTTCGTCGTGCTTAATATTTTGCGTGGCTACTGGATTGAAATAGCTTTTTCCGAAGGATAAATGATAGATAGCATCGAGCACATTGGTTTTTCCAATGCCATTATTGCCTACAATGCAATTAATTTTCTCGTTGAAAGCAAAGGTTTTGCTATCAAAATTTTTATAATTGAGTAATGAAAGTGATTTTAAAATCATATAAATAGCAACTTAAAGCGCATAAAGAGGGTAAAGTCTTAAAAAGAAGTGCAAATTATTGAAAAATATCAAATAAATACCCTTTTAGTTCTGAAGAAAAATTATATTTTTGCGCCACATTAATAGAAACAGAAAATGGCGACATATAATAAGAGAGGTTACAAACCGAAAACGAAAGTTGAGAAAGAACAAGATATTGAAGAAGGATCAACAACGGCTGAAGTTTTTAACACCCTTGATGAAACAGCTTCTAAAACAGAGGATTTTGTAGCGAAGAATCAAAAATATATTTTTATTATTATTGGTGTTGTAGCATTAGTTGTTTTAGGGTCGTTAGCATACAAAGAATTTGTAGCTGCACCTAAGCAAGAAAATGCAATGAACGATATGTTTCAAGCACAAAAATATTTTGACCAAGCGGTAACAGGTGTTGCTAAAGATTCGCTTTACAACTTAGCCTTAACTGGTGGTGAAGGTAAATTTGGTATGTTAGATGTTATAGAAGAATATAGCGGTACAGATGCAGCTAACTTAGCAAACTATTATGCAGGAACAGCATACTTAAGATTAAAAGATTACAAAAATGCTGTAGAGTATTTAAGTGCTTTTGATAGTGAGGATGAAGTTTTAGCGCCTTTAGCAAAAGGAAACATAGGTGATGCTTTTGTACAGTTAAACCAAAAAGAAGATGCTTTAGAGTACTACGAAAAAGCAGCTAAAATGAGAGATAACGAGTATACTACACCAATGTATTTATACAAAGCAGGTGCTATTGCTTTAGATTTAGGAAAAGCTGATAAAGCTTTAGATTTCTTTACTCAAATTAAAGAAAAATATCCAAACGCTACCGAAGCGTCTACTGTAGATGTGTTTATCGGAAAAGCGCAAGTGTTGGCTAACAAATAATAGCTTTACCATATATGGCAACAGTAAATAAAAATTTATCGGATTACGATAAAACAACAATCCCAAATGCGAAAGACTTTCGATTTGGGATTGTTGTTTCAGAATGGAATGATACTATTACCGAAGGTTTATATCAAGGTGCATATAATGCTTTGATTGAAAATGGGGTGGACCCAGAAAATATTGTACGCTGGAATGTGCCAGGTAGTTTCGAGCTTATTTACGGATGTAAAAAAATGCAAGAACAAATGGTCAATGCCATTGTTGCTATTGGCTCTGTAATACAAGGCGAAACCAAACATTTCGATTTTGTATGTGATGGGGTAACACAAGGGATCAAAGATTTAAATGTGCAAGGAGAAACTCCTGTTATTTTCTGTGTGCTTACTGATAATAATATGCAACAATCTATAGATCGTTCTGGCGGAAAACACGGGAACAAAGGCACTGAAGCTGCTATTGCTGCAATTAAAATGGCAGAACTACGTAGAATTAGTTAATACCTTTTATAAAACTATAATAAATTCCAAAGGTGTTTTAATCAATGCCTTTGGAATTTGATATTTTAATTCGGGTGGGTTTGCTAGTTTTTGCTTCTAACTTTTAGATATTTTTAGCATTTCTAAGCCCTATTTCTGCCTATTTTTAAGTACTTTTGAAAGATAACACCACTAGATTTTGTTTAAACAACGTAAACATAGAAGCTTTAATTATCAATCTCGTTTTTCAGAAGAAAAGAAAGCAGATTCTGGTTTAAACAAAGACTCTAATACCAAAGACTATATTTCTCAATGGAAAGAAAATAGAGCGGGTAAGAGAAAAGTACGCGGTGCAATGCCCGTAAAAAGCTTGATTTTATTTTTGGTATTATTATTGATTTGTATGTATTTATTAGAAAAAAAATACATGTAATACATTTCACTTAAAAACGCAAGAATTATGGGAATCTTAAAGGCAAGAAAAAATAAAAAATTCAGTTATACACCTCGTTTTTTTGACGATAAAGGTGAAGGAAACCCTTTTGAAATAAAACATAAGTTTGACGAATACAGAACCACTGTTGGTCCAAACAAAGGCTTTAAAACAAAACTAAACAATGCTTTAAGCGAATTAAAGCATAATAGAGATCGTGATGCTAACCGACGCATTTTAATTATTGTAGGTGTGTTAGTATTAGTGTTTTTATTTATCATCGATTTCGATTTATCTATATTCTTTTCTAAATAATTATATGGCAGACATTATACAGCTTTTACCCGACCATGTCGCAAACCAAATTGCTGCTGGAGAAGTTGTTCAACGTCCAGCATCTGTTGTCAAGGAATTGCTTGAAAATGCAATCGACGCAGGCTCGGACTCTATTAAACTCATTATAAAAGATGCGGGTAAAACCCTTATTCAAGTTATCGATAACGGTAAAGGAATGAGTACTACCGATGCGCGATTAAGTTTCGAGCGTCATGCAACATCTAAAATTCGAAATGCAGAAGATTTATTTCAGCTGCATACTAAAGGCTTTCGTGGCGAGGCTTTAGCGAGTATTGCTGCCATTGCGCACGTAGAATTGAAAACCAAACAACCTCATGATGATGTTGGAAACACCATCGTAATGGAAGGTAGTAAGGTTACCAGCCAGGATGTGGTTGTAACACCACAAGGAACTTCTGTTTCAGTTAAAAATTTGTTTTTTAATATTCCTGCTAGACGTAATTTTTTAAAATCGGATAACGTAGAATTACGTCATATTATAGACGAGTTTCATCGTGTAGCCTTGGCGCACCCAAGCATCGGGTTTGTTTTTTACAATAATGGAAACGAAGCCTTTAATTTACCAATTAGTAATTACAGACAGCGTATTGTAAATATCTTCGGAACAAAAACTAACGAAAAATTAGTGCCCGTAGAAGAAGAAACTGAAGTGCTTAAAATATCTGGTTTTGTTGGTAAACCTGAATTTGCTAAAAAAACGAGAGGAGAACAGTACTTTTTTGTGAACGATAGGTTTATAAAAAGCGCTTATTTAAATCATGCCATAGCATCGGCTTACGATGGATTGCTTAAAAATGGAACACACGCCAGTTATTTTTTAAATTTAACCGTAGATCCGCAAACTATTGATATCAATATTCACCCGACTAAAACTGAAATTAAGTTTGACGATGAGCATACGCTTTATGCTATTCTTCGTTCTGCTGTAAAACACAGTTTAGGGCAGTTTAATATTGCTCCAGTTTTAGATTTTGAGCGCGATGCTAATTTAGATACGCCATACGAGCTAAAAAAAGAATCTGCTAGAGCGAGCACACCAACTATAGAAGTAGATAGAAGTTTTAATCCGTTTCAGGATGAAGCCCCAGTGAAGCAGAGAGCCGTTTCTTATAAAAAAGAACCAACAGAAAGTTGGGAGAGTTTATACGTTGGTTTAGAATCTAAAGGCACGAAAACGCAACAAGATTTTAGCGAAGTACATTTCGAAACCGAGGAAGCTACGGTTTCCATGTTCGATAAAGATATTGAGAAAACCCACACCACATACCAATTACACAATAAGTATATTGTGAGTACTATTAAATCTGGTATGTTGGTTATTGATCAACATAGAGCGCATCAACGTATTTTGTATGAAGATTACCTTCAGCATCTTACTATAAAAGGCGCTTTAAGTCAGCAATTATTATTCCCTTTAGATTTACATTTTTCAAATCAAGAAATAGCTGTTATTATTCAGTTAAAAGAAGATTTAGAACATACCGGTTTTGTGTTTTCTAACGTTAAAGAAGAGTCTATTGAAATTATAGGAGTTCCAGTTGGCGTTCCAGAAAGTGAGGTGTCTATTATTTTAGAACAACTTATTAGTGATGTAGAAAACGAAGTGCCGGACAGTAATTTTTCGGCAACCGATTTACTAGCAAAATCTATGGCGAAAAGTTTGGCCATAAAAACAGGGCAGTCTTTGCAAAAAGACGAGCAAGAGCATTTAGTAAATAAGCTATTTGCTTGTAAAGAACCTAATGTTTCGCCTACTAATAGAACGACATTTGTAACGATGAGTGTTGACGAATTAGACAAAAAATTTATATAAATTATGATGCGAATTTCAGAAACCGTTAAACACCTAATAATCATTAATGTGATTATGTTTATCGGGACCTTATTTATAGGGAATGGTGGTTTTTATCAATGGTTCGCAATGTATTTTCCCCAGAACGAATTATTTAAACCGTGGCAATTAATCACGCATATGTTTATGCATGGTGGTGGTTATATCCAAAATTTAAGTATTACGCACTTATTATTTAATATGTTCGCTTTATGGATGTTTGGTTCACCTGTAGAGCAAACTTTGGGAGCCAGACGCTTTCTGTTTATTTATATCTCTGCCGGTTTAGGCGCAGTTTTATTGCAAATAGGTTTTTACTATTTTCAATATTTACCAAATTATAATGCATTATTAGATTCTGGTTTATCTTCAGAGAGTATCAAAGCTATGCTAACCAATAATGAAACTGTAGCAGGAGTTTCCCAATCTCAAATAACACTGCTTAAAGAAATTTATCCGGCGTTCAATGCGAGTATGGTAGGTGCCTCAGGTTGTATAATGGGCGTTATGGCAGCTTTTGCTATGATGAATCCTAATGCAGAATTAATGATGATTTTTTTACCAATTCCTATAAAAGCGAAGTATTTTATACCAGGAATCATTATTTTAGATTTAATTTCAGGCGTTACTGGTCAGTCATTTTTCAGTCCAAGTAATACGGCATACATGGCCCACGTTGGAGGTGCAATTACAGGGTTTTTAATCATGTATTATTGGAAAAAAACACAGTTTAATCATAACCGTTGGAACTAATGAGTTTAACTACCGATATAAAATATAAGCTAGCAAGGCTTAATATATTAGAGAAAATAATAGCGGTAAATGTTGTTGTTTTTTTAGTAGGGCTAATTTTGCCAAGATTTTTAAGTTGGTTCGAGTTGCCTAGCAATGCTTTTACGGCTCTAGTGAACCCATGGACCATAGTAAGTTACGCTTTTGTGCATTACGATTTTTTACACTTACTATTCAACATGCTTTGGTTATACGTTATCGCGCGTATGTTTCTAAACCTATTTAGCCCTAAAAGAGCTTTAAATATTTATTTTTTAGGTGCCATAAGTGGTGGTGCTATGTTTCTTTTGGGCTATGCATTATTGCCTAGTTTTTTTGGTGGTAACTCTAGTTTAGTAGGCGCTTCGGCAGCTGTCCGAGCTTTGTTAATTTTCTTGTGTGCTTATATGCCTAACCAAGATGTGCGTGTTTTTATGTTCAATCTTAAACTTTGGTATATTGGTGCTGGCCTTGTGGTTTTAGATGTTGTTGGGTTATTCGGATTAAATGCAGGCGGTAATTTGGCGCATCTTGGTGGTGCACTTTTAGGTTATGTTTATGCGACACAATTAGTAAAAGGAAACGATATAGGTAGCGGTTTCGAGCGTTTGGCAGATGCGGTTGCAAATTTGTTTAAACCTTCAAAAAAAGCACCTTTAAAAACGGTTCATAAAAATAAAAGCAAGGTAGGTGGTTATAAAAAATCAGATTTTAGCCAGTTTAATAATCAGAAAAAAATTGATGTTATTTTAGATAAAATCAGTAAAAGTGGGTATGATAGTTTAACAGCCGAAGAAAAAGAATTGCTCTTCAGAGCAGGTAAATAATTCAACGTAGTTATTAATGTTTTGGGCGTTACCCGGAAAGGGTCGGGCTTTCACTACTCAATCTTTTTGTTTTTTCACAAAAACAAAAAGGATTTCAAACAAGCCGTTCAATCCCTAACGCGGGTAAATCTGCTAAGGGCAAAGTTAATTTAATTAAAAAGTGAGTATCTATAGAAGTCAAATAAAGCAAAAATGAAAAACCTGAGTTTCATTAATAAAATAATATATATCGTCAACAGTATTGTGGCGATGCTATTATTGCTTTCAATGGTTTTTCCTTACTTGCCACCAAAAACATTTTCATTCTTATCCGTAATAAATTTAGGCGTATCTTTTTTAATTATTATCAATGCACTCTTTGTGGTCTATTGGTTAGTAAGGTTAAAAAAACAGCTATTAACGTCTTTAGTGGTTTTGCTTTTTGCGTATTTAACTTTTGGGTCTTTATATAAGTTTTCACCATCTAAAAAAATTGAATCCGATCAAAATTTTAAAGTCATGAACTATAATGTTCGTTTGTTTAATCTTTATAAATGGATTCCAGAAGAACAGGTAGAAGTAAATATTGTAGATTTTGTAAAAGCCGAAGATCCCGATATATTGAGCATTCAAGAATATCATCCACACGAAAATATTAATCTGTCTAGTTTTAAATATAAGTTCGAAAAACTATCGGGTAAAAAAATAAAATACGGACAAGCCATTTTTTCTAATTTTCCAATTATAAATTCCGGATCAGTGGAGTTTCCTAAAACAGCAAACAACGCCATATTTGCCGATGTTGTAAAAGGAAAAGACACCATTAGAGTGTACAATATTCATTTAGAATCTCTTCGTATCGATACTAAAATAGAGAGCTTAAAAAAGGAAAATTCCGAACGACTTCTACAACGTATAGGTTCTGCTTTTAAAAAGCAACAAAACCAAACTGAATTGTTTTTAGAACACAAAACCAAGTGTAAATACAAAATGATTATTTGTGGCGATTTTAATAACACCGCCTTTTCTTATGTGTACCGAAAAATAAAGGGAGACCTTAACGATTCTTTTAAGGAAGCCGGTAATGGTTTTGGGCGCACACACGAATTTCAGTTTATACCAATGCGTATAGATTTTATTTTAACCGATGATGCTTTTTCTATTAATGGCTATAAAAGCTACAGCGAGCACTTCTCCGATCATTATCCAATAAGTACAACGCTGAGTTTAGAAAGTGAGTAGATTTTGTTTCTTAGGTGTTAAATTTGATTATCTCGGTTTTTGTAAGTAATGGTCTTTTACATAAAAGAACAATCTACCGTATCGGCAAGAATATGTATTACTAAGCCTAGACCAATTAAGCGTGTTTTCTTAAAAAAGAGTAAAGCAATATAAATAACCAAAGCGTAATACGTGTGTAGCGGGTGGAAGTTAACACTACATCTGTTTGAATCGAAAATAGGATCGGCTAACAAGTGGTCTAGATCTATTAACATACCTGCAATCATTATTAAATACGCGACTTTCCAATTCGGTTTAAACCAAATAAGCGCCACGGCCAAAGGCAATAGAAAATGACAACCGTAATGTGCGATAGACTGTAACATTAGGGTGTAATAATGGTTTGAGACTCTAAATAATTTAGTGCATTTGGGCCTTCATTAAAAAGTAAGTCTAGAATACTTAAATTAGGAATAAACCCATGCTTGTTGCTAAAAACCTGTGTATAGCTTTCAAAATTTTGTGGCTGTTCTTTTTTTGCGTGTACTAAAAATCGAAAATCATTAGTATCTGTTGGATTTTCTTGGTAGATTTCAGTTTTTGATGTGTTGACGTCTAATTGTAAACACTCGGTAATAGTTTCAAAACACTTCAAATTAAAATCTAAAATAAAATCAGTTTTCATTTCAAATAAAGGTTGAAGCTCATCTTCATAATACTCAAAAAAAGGAGATGTTCTGTAAGCTGAAAGTAAAGATTTCCAATGTAAGCTCTGCCATTTTTCTTCATTAAATATTTTAACATCACGATACTTTTGCCTGTTTTTTTGCGAGTGTATTACGGGTATATTTAAAGTAAGTTTACCATTCGCACCGTATACGTAAGCGCGGTTTCTATAGGTTTGCTTTAAAAAATTATCATCGGTTTCAAATATCAATTCATCTGTATTTGCAATAGCTATAAAATGAGCAATACTCGGGAAATATGTGGGATGAATTAGAGTTTTCATTATTTAGTAAAAAAGTTGCTTAGCCAAGTATACGCAATAAACATAATACCAACCGTAATGCCAATATGAGCAATAGAGCCACCTGTAAGCGACAATACAATGGCTACTAATAGCATAATACCGCCGTAAACTAAGTTGATTATTTTAGATTTTTCGGTATTTGCCAAAACACCACGGGTTAGCGGTAAAATAGCGGCTAAACACGTTAGGCTTAGCATGGTGAAATAATCGTTTTTTGTTAAAACATTACCCAAAAACATAAGTAATGCTCCAACAAGTAGAGCGAAAAATATTTGACCACTTAGTTTTTCTTTTTTGTCTAATAAATACTTGCCGTATTTATCGAGAATAAGTAGCATATTAGAAAGCGGTTCCATAATCCAACTGCCTAGAGCAAATAATAGATATGCAATAATTAGCGGGATTAATAAAAAAGTATACCCCGACGCTGCAATGAGCTTTGCTGAAATTTTATAAGCAATATAAATACCGATAATAAAAATCCATTGGTTTTTTCCCGATTGCTTGTTCATCCAAAAGGAGTAACGCAAATAGAGGTTGTAAACTCTGTTTTTAGATTTTATAGCGGTTACCATTCCCGATCTAGCGTAATCTAAATTTGGGTCTAGTGATAAGGCTTCTTTAAAATGAGTTAATGCTTTTTTAGTATCGTTGTGCTCCAAATAACTCCACCCCACGTTAGCGTGCGAGTGAGCGTCTTCAGGATCGTCTTCTAGTAAGTTTTCAATAGAAGATTTTGCTTCTTCTTTTCTATTTAATTTTGTTAATGCTGTGGTTCGTGCATTTTGGCAGAAATTACTTTTTGGATTAATTCGCAACCCTTCGTTGGCAAAATTTAAAGCCGCTTCAAACTTCTTTTTTGTAATTTCAATGTATGCTTTTTGTCCAAAAGCGGTATCATCGTATGGATCTAACTCCAGAGATTTATCGATGTTTATTTCCGCTTCTTTTACATCATCTTGATGTAAATATATTTGAGACAGTAAAAAGTAAACATTAGCCCAATTAGGTAATTCCGCACGAAGATCAAGCGCCAAGTTTAGCGCTTTTTCTAAATCTTTAGTAAGGAATAGGCATTGTGCCAAAAAATATTTAGCATTACTGTTGTTGACGTCTTCGGTTAAAGCTGTTTGAAAATAGGGGATAGCATCTTGATATCTACCAATTTGAAAAAGCTGAATGCCGCGTTCTAGATTTGGGCTATCCATTATTTTTTAATTTTTAGATAGACTAAAATATCATCATATAAACCAGAATCGTTTGAGTATAAAGCGTAGTTTTTTGCCGAATTAAACCATTCTCTAGTAGAAGCTTTCATTTTACCAAAGGCTTTTAGAATATCTTTAGTGGTTAATGGTTTTGGTATGCCATCTTTAAAAGATTCGAGTAGTTTTTGCTCAATGGCAATATCTACACTTGCTTTAATATCTGCTCCCGAAAATTCTTTACTTTTTTTAGCTAAATCTTGAAACTTAATATTTTCGGTAGGTTTCTCTTTTAATTCAATCTTGAATATTTCTTCTCTAGCAATTTCATCTGGTGGTGCTACAAAAATAATACGATCAAAACGCCCAGGACGTCTAAAAGCTGGATCTATATACCAAGGTGCATTTGTAGCGCCCAAAACTAATATACCTTCGTTATCAGAATCAATACCATCAAGTTCTGATAAAAACTGATTGATAACGGTTCTTCCTGCGGTTTTATTGATATCATTTCTATTGGCACCCAAGGCATCAATTTCATCTATAAAAATAACGCAAGGTGTGTTGGCTCTAGCAGTTTCAAATATTTCGTGTAAGTTCTTCTCAGAGCTTCCCATCCACATATCTAAAATGTCGTTAATACCAATATTTATAAAGTTGGCATTAATTTCACCTGCTGTAGCACGTGCAATATGGGTTTTACCGCATCCTGGAGGTCCATAAAGTAAAATACCTCCGCCAATTTTTTTTCCGTAAGCTTTGTATAAATCTTTATGTAAAAGCGGCTTAATGATTTTTAAATCAATTTCCTCTTTTACTTTTTCCATACCACCAACATTTTTGAAATTAATGTCTGGTTTTCTAAGAAAAGATATACCATCTTCATCTATAAAATCATCATCAAAATCTTCAACCGGAATTCTAAATAAATTTTCAAATTCGTCATTTCTAAACGATTTGTCAATTTCTAGAATACGTTGGTAGGTGGCAAGTGCATCTTCCTTTTGGTCTTGGTCTATATAGCAAAAACATTGAAGCTCTAAATAAGCAGGTGCTTCATTCTTTTCAATAAGTTCTTCGAGGATAACCTCTGTTAAATTATATTTTTTCTGTTTAAAGTAACACTCTGCTAATAGAAATTTATGAGCTTCTGTAGGCTGTTTATCTAAAATAAATAATAGATGCTTTTCTGCTTCTTCATAATTTAAAGCATCAGAATATAGCTTTGCAATTTGAAATCGTAATTCTATGTTTTCTGGCGAAAACTCTAAGGCTTTAAGTAGACTTTCTAGTAGTGTGTTATCCATAAAATTTAAGTCAATAATTAGCTATTGGCCGCTTTTCTTTCTTTCCATTTTTTGAATCCAAAATATCCTGCTAACAGAATTAAAAATGGAATTAAAAAAGATGTTGCTTTTCCAGAACCGCTTACGGTTGTAAAGAAACGCTCCCATCGTGGGCTAGATCCATCCCAACTCATCCATATAAATACAGGTTTACCAACAACGTGATCAAACGGTACAAAACCCCATGCTCTCGCATCGATAGAGTTATGGCGGTTATCACCCATCATCCAATAATAATTTTGTTTAAAAGTGTATGTTGTTGCAACTTCTCCGTTTATTAAAATTTGGTTACCTCTTACGGTTACATCATTGCCTTCATACTCGCTAATTACGCGTTTGTAAAGTGGTAAAACATCTAAGTTGATATCTATTGTTTTTCCTTCTTCAGGAATGTATAATGGTCCGAAGAAATCTACATTCCAATCATAATTTGGATCATGAGGAAAAATGTTAGCATCACGAACGCCTTTTTCTTTCTTGTTAGGCGTTATGCTTGCAACGTTTGGATGGTTTTTAAACTGTGATAAAGCTTCATCGGAAATCGCTGAAAAATAGTAGGTATTGTTGTTATTAATAATACCAAAACCATCAGTAATATCATAACGTTCTTTTAAATATGCAGGATTAAATTGATTGGTTTTTGGTTGCACCAAATAACTAAATTGTAAATGTGCACGATCTGGCAATTCGTTTTTCTTTCCGTTAATATAAACAAAACCATCGCGAACTTCTAAGCTATCTCCTGCAATACCAACACAACGTTTTACAAGGTTGGTCTTTTTGTCTATAGGTTTGTAATAGTTTCTGTCTGGTTGAAAATCGTTCATGTCCAGCAATGTATCTGCTGGCTGATTGAATACAACAATATCATTACGTTCTATGTTTTCGAAACCAGGAAAACGTAAGTACGGAAGTTGTAGTTTATTGACTAATGATGTTTTACGTTCTTCGAAATTATCGTTGAATAAATATGATTTCTTTTTTAAACCAGGAATAGTATCATGTACCATTGGTGCTCCAACAGTTGTCATTGGTATTCTAGCACCATAATGAAATTTACTTACAAACAGAAAATCGCCTACTAATAAAGATTTTTCTAAAGAAGAAGACGGAATCGTAAATGGTTGAATAAAATAGGTGTGTACAATAGTGGCAGCAACAATGGCAAATAAAATAGAGCTTACCCAATCTCCAGAAGAAGATTTTGGTTGTAAATCGCGATTTTCAATATAAGTTACATTGGCAACGTAGTTAAGGTAATAGTTGTAAAACCCTAATGTAAGAATGGCTAAAGCAGTATCTAAAGGTTTATTTTTTCCAAAACTTCTAGCAGTTTCTACCCAAACTACAGGAAACATAATCATGTTAACTATGGGAAGAAAAAGAAGAATAACCCACCAAACCGGACGGTTAATTATTTTCATTAAAACTACGCCGTTGTAAACAGGAATAAAAGCTTCCCAGGCTTGTCGACCGGCTTTAATATATAATTTCCAGGTGCCTAATCCATGAATAACCTGAATTATTAAAATGAATATAAACCATTGCATTAACGTCATAATCCTAAATATTTTATTTATTGATGTAAGTAGCTAAATGAGATGTAGCGTTACATTAATTTATTTTTTTAACCAATGTTTAACACATCGTTCATTGTGAAAACCCCTGTTTTTCCAACAATCCATTCCGATGCAATTACGGCTCCTAAAGCAAAACCTTGCCTGTTGTGTGCCACGTGATCTATAGTAATGGTGTCTACTTCACTTTGGTAAGTTACTGTGTGAGTACCAGGAACATCTTCTATACGTTTAGCAACTATAGGTAATTTTTTATCAGCTTTATCATCAAGCATCCACCCATCATAATGCGGATTGTTGTTTATAATACCTTCTGCTAAAGTAATGGCAGTTCCACTTGGTGCATCTAACTTTTTTGTGTGATGAATTTCTTCCATAGAGACATTGTATTGCTCTAAGGTACTCATCATTTTGGCTAATGTTTTATTCAGTTCGAAGAAGATATTAACGCCTAAGCTAAAGTTTGAAGCATAAATAAAAGCGCCTTTTTTCTCTTCGCATAATGCTACAGCATTATCATAATTATCTAACCAACCTGTTGTTCCTGAAATAACAGGTACGTTGTTGTTTAAACAGTTTGAAATGTTGTTGAAAGCTACGTCTGGAATACTGAAATCTATGGCAACATCGGCTTTAGTAATATCGTAATCTGTATCATCTTTATCAACCTTTAAAACAATATTGTGGCCGCGTTTAATGGCTATTTGTTCTATGGTTTGACCCATTCTCCCGTATCCGAGTAAAGCAATGTTCATATTAAAATTTGAAATTTAAAGTTAGTCCAAGGTTGCTAGTTGCGTCAACCTCATTAAATTGGTAATGTGGTGCCAAAGATAAATTCTCATCTACATTATACTGCAGTAAATGGGCATCCACATTGGCTTCTATTATATTTAAAGCGTACAGACCAATAGTTACAAGAAGCGAAATTTCTTTGTTTTTTCGATAAAATTCTTGCGCTGTTTCTAATCTATCTGTACTCACTCGTGGTTCGTCTAGTTTTGTTCCAGAGGAATCGAAATAAAACTCATCGGTTTCAAATCCGGCTAAACGACTTTTATAGGCATCACGATACCTTGTGTATTCATTACTATTGTTTATGTAAAAATAGACGCCTGTTCCTAATGCAGCGTATACAATAGGGATTTTCCAATATTTTTTGTTGTAAGCTTGCCCTAAACCTGGCAAAATAGCTGAGTAAAAAGCAGCTTTTGCAGGTCTTAACGGATCGTAAGCTTCAGTTATTTGTAGTGTAGAATCTATTATAAATTCTTTGGGCAGTTCTTTTGTTTTTTCCTTAGGAAGAGATTCTTCCTGTGGAGCTTTATCTTGAGAAAATAAAGAAAAGCAACATAGAAAAGCGCAAAGACTTGTTATTATAAATTTATTTTGAATCACCTTCGACTAATTTTTTAATACGGTTAAAATCTTCTTCGGAATGAAATGGAATTGTAATTTTTCCTTTTCCGTTTTTAGAGACTTTAACGTCAATTTTATGTCCAAAGTATTCCGAAAACGAGCTTATGCCAGTTTTAACAAAATTTGGCATAGCTGTATTTGCTTCCTTTTTTGCCGGAGTAGCAATAGTTTCGTCGTTGTTATAATTACGAACTAATACTTCGGTGTCTCTAACCGATAATTTGTTTGATAAGATTTTTTCGTAAATATCTAATTGAATCGATTGGTCTTCGATAGTAATTAAAGCACGTCCATGTCCCATAGATATAAAGCCATCGCGCATACCTGTTTGGATAATTGGGTCTAACTTTAATAAACGCAAATAATTAGCAATAGTAGAACGTTTTTTTCCAACGCGCTCGCTCATTTGCTCTTGCGTTAAATTTATTTCGTCTATTAAACGTTGGTATGAAAGAGCTATTTCAATAGGATCTAAATCTTGACGTTGAATATTTTCAACCAAGGCCATTTCTAGCGATTCTTGGTCGTTTGCAATTCTAACGTAAGCCGTAATAGTTTCTAAACCTAATAATTTAGACGCTCTATAACGACGCTCTCCTGAAACGAGTTGATATTTATTTAGACCTAATTTTCTAACGGTTATAGGTTGGATAATACCCAACTCTTTTATAGAAGATGCTAATTCTCGTAAACTTTCTTCACTAAAATTAGTTCGCGGTTGAAATGGATTAACTTCAATAAAGTCGATATCTAAATCAACAATGTTCCCAATAACTTTATCTGCATTTTTATCTTCGGCAGATTGGATATCGTTACTTGGGTCGTTTAAAAGTGCAGATAAGCCTCTACCTAAAGCTTGTTTTTTTGTTGCCTTCGCCATAATTAAGCGTTTTTAGTGATAACTTCTCTTGCTAAACTCAGGTAATTGGTTGCGCCTTTACTGCTAGCATCATAATTAATAATGCTTTCGCCGTAACTTGGTGCTTCGCTTAAGCGAACATTACGCTGTATAATGGTTTTAAAAACCATATCGTTAAAGTGTTTTTGTACCTCTTCCACCACTTGGTTGGATAGGCGTAAACGCGAATCGTACATGGTTAGCAATAAGCCTTCAATGTCTAATTCTGGATTGTGTATTTTTTGAACACTTTTTATAGTGTTTAATAATTTTCCTAAACCTTCTAATGCAAAGTATTCACATTGAATTGGGATGATTACGGAATCGGCAGCTGTTAAAGCATTTAAGGTTAGTAACCCTAGCGATGGCGCGCAATCAATTAATATATAATCGTAGTCGTCTTTAATTTCGTTTAGTGATTTTTTAAGCATGTATTCACGTGCTTCTTTATCAACAAGTTCAATTTCTATAGCGACCAAGTCGATATGAGCAGGTATAATGTCGAGGTTTGGCGAATCAGTTTTCATGATGGCTTCTCTTGCGGTGTTAGAATGCTCTAAAAGTTGGTAGGTTCCAATTTCTACAGTTTCAACATCTATACCTATTCCAGAACTTGCATTTGCTTGAGGGTCAGCATCTATAAGTAACACTTTTTTTTCTAATACACCTAAGGATGCGGCAAGATTTACCGACGTGGTTGTTTTTCCAACGCCTCCTTTTTGGTTAGCAATTGCGATGATTTTACCCATTAATGATTTGGTTTTATTAGCTGTAAAAATACGATTATTTATTAGTAATAAAAATGTAGCTTACTATAATTAATTCATAAAAAAAAAGACAGCCCATTTGGCTGTCTTTTCATTGTAAAATGTAAGCTAATATTATTCAGCTTGTTTCTTTTTCTTATTATTTTCTTGACCTTTTCCTTTTGCCATTCCTGCCTTAAATTCCTCTAAAGTTACAGAACCATTGCTATCAGCATCCATTTTAGCAAAACGTTTTTCTAAAACTTCAGCTTCCATTTCTTTCTTGCGTTTTTTTGCTTTAAACTCATCTAAACTTATAAGTTTATCTTCATCAGTATCATAAGAAGCAAACATTTTCTCAGGATCTGGTTTCTTTTTGTCTTGTGCGTTAGTAATAGTAACAGCACATAATGCCATAACAACTAAACCGAATTTTAAATTTTTTGATGTCATTTATATTAGTTTTATAGTTAAACTTCATATTTAGACTTATTTTTTTCAAAATGGTTTAATGGGGAGAAAAAATATTTGTTTTATTTTTTGAAACGTGATTTATTTTAACCTTAACTGACTTAAACCTTCGTAAACAGTTATGCTCACGGCATTTGCTAAATTCAAGCTGCGGATGTGTTCGCTGTACAGCGGAATTTTATAAAGTTGATTTGCGTAGGTTTCATTAATCCATTTAGGAAGACCAACCGATTCTTTTCCGAAAACTAAAAATAAATCGTCTTCAAAAGGGATATCCCAATGTTTTTTTTTACCATGGCTAGACATGAAAGCCATTTTTTTATCATGATTAATTTTGAAGAATTCATCAATATTATCGTAATACGTAATAGAAAGGTGTTTCCAGTAATCTAGTCCGGCACGTTTTAATCGCGCATCCGATATTTCAAAACCAAAAGGTTTTACTAAATGTAGGTGTGAGCCAGAACCTAAAGCTAAGCGGCCTATGTTTCCTGTGTTGTTCGGTATTTCTGGTTCAACTAAAACGATGTTTAAAGGCATTATTCTTTTGTGGTTTTAACTTTGGTGGCAACAGGCTTCATTATAATTCGTAACGTACTGTCGTTGTTGAAATAACTAATCATCCAATTCATGAAAATGAGAAGTTTATTTTTAATACTCAAAATAAGCATTAAGTGAATAAACATCCATGTAAACCAAGCTAAACGTCCTTGGAAACTAAACTTGGGTAAATCTACCACGGCTTTACGTTTTCCAATAGTTGCCATAGAGCCTTTATCGGTGTAGTCGTAATCTTTTAATGGTTTGTTTTTTACTTTTCTACTTAAATTTTCAGCTAAAAGCGAAGCTTGTTGCAAAGCTACACTCGCCACTTGTGCATGGCCTTTGGGGAAATTAGGAGTTTCCATGTATGCAATATCTCCTAAGGCGTAAACACCTTTTAAATCAATTACTTGATTTTGGCGATCAACAATAAGTCGGTTGCCACGAGTTATACACGTTTCTGGGAAACCTTTAATAATATTTCCGGTTACACCTGCTGCCCAAATTACATTTTTGGAGTTTATTGTTTTCCCTGTATTTAGGGTAACAGTGGTGCCATCATAATCTTTAACAAAGGTGTTTGTAACAACAGAAACGCCAAGTTCTTCTAAATACTTTTGAGACATTTTTTGAGAGCCTTCACTCATTGGACTCAGTGTGTTCGGGCTGCCTTCTAATAAATATATTTTTAGTTTAGAGAAATCTTTATCAGGGTAATCTTTAGGTAAAATGTGTTGTTTCATTTCTGCTAAAGCACCCGCTAATTCTACACCAGTTGGGCCACCACCAACAATAACAAAATTTAATAAAGTTTGCAGTTTTTCGGGTTCGGTGGTGTTTAGAGCGTTTTCAAAAGTTTGCAGAATTCTATTTCTAAGTTGTATAGCCTCCGGAATAGTTTTCATTGGGTAAGCGAAATTCTTTAGGTTTTCGTTCCCAAAATAATTGGTTGTACAACCAATAGAAATCACCAAATGGTCGTAATCAAAATCGCCAATAGGTGTATTAACAAACTGGTCTTCGAAATTAATTTCCGCGACTTCTGTAATTCTAATTCTTACGTTTTTTGCTTTTTGAAAAACCTTTCGTAACGGAAAGGAAATACTCGCAGGTTCAAGCCTAGCCGTGGCTACTTGATACATAAGTGGTTGAAATTGATGGTAATTTTGCTTGTCAATTAAATACACCTCGTAATTTGGGTGATTTATTAAATCTTGTGCAAGTCTCAGTCCTGCGAAACCGGCACCAATAATTACAATTTTTTCTGTTTTACTCATGTTATCTTATTTTTAGGCAAGAATAAATTTTATTAATTTACTAACGATATTTGTTCTTTATTTTTTACTTATTTGAAATATTTTTATGAGCACAATTCGTATTAATAGCACAAAAGGAAACCCGTGTAAAACAACATCAAACCAATCTTTAAGTTTCATGCCTGTTGCTCCACCTAGTATCCATTTGAGTTTACCTAGAATATGAGGCTCAGGGAAAAAAGGCGCTAAACCTAAAGTTAAGCAAATTAGTAAAACAAGTTTCCAATCGTTCAGTACTTTCATTTTAACCGAGTATCGATTTTACAAATACATCCGTTTTGTTAACACCGTTTTCCGTAATGTGCTTTATAAAAGCACTACCAATAATGGCGCCTTTAGCGTGTTCGGTAGCCTGTGTAAAAGTTTCATTATCCGAAATTCCAAAACCAATAATCTGTGGGTTTTTTAGTTTCATTTTTGCAATACGCTCAAAATAGCTCATTTGTTCGTCTCCAAACCCAGAACTACTTCCTGTAACACTAGCGCTACTTACCATATAAATAAAGCCATTCGAGATAGAATCGATAAAATTAATACGCTCCACAGAGGTTTGTGGCGTAATTAAAAACACGTTTATCAGGCCGTATTTTTCAAAAGTCGCTTTGTACTCATCGTTATAAACATCTACAGGTAAATCTGGAATTATTAAGCCATCGATACCAATGTCCTGACATTTTTTACAAAACGCCTCCACACCATATTGCAACATTGGATTAAAATAGCCCATAATTATTAACGGAATAGATACCGTTTTTCTAATATCTTTTAACTGATCGAAAAGCACCTCGGTAGTCATACCATTTTTCAATGCTTGCGTAGAACTAGCTTGTATCGTTGGTCCATCGGCCAAAGGATCACTAAAAGGGAGTCCTATTTCTATCATGTCTACCCCGTTTTTTTCCAAACCTTCAATAATACCAACAGTATCGTCAATGCTTGGATATCCTGCCGTGAAGTATATAGACAGTAGTTTTTTATTTTCTTTGAGTTTAGTTTGAATACGATTCATTTTATTTTTATTTGGGCGTTACCCACAAGGGGTCGGGCTTTCACGAGTCGCTCTCTACGAGGAGCTCCAACAATCGCTCAATCCCTAACGCATTAGTAACGTCTGCTTGTTTATATTTTAAAATATTCAATATAATTCTGTAAATCCTTATCACCACGTCCTGAAAGACTCACAACAACCACGTCGTCTGGTTTAAAAGTTTTTTCTTCAAAAATAGCCAGCGCATGCGAACTCTCAATAGCCGGAATAATACCTTCTAGTTTACATAAATCCAAACCAGCCGTCATAGCTTGATCATCTGTAATCGACATAAATTCAGCACGTCCCGTTTTGCATAAATGTGCGTGCATTGGACCAACACCAGGATAATCTAAACCAGCCGAAATAGAGTAAGGCTCTGTAATCTGTCCATCTTTAGTTTGCATTAACAAGGTTTTACAACCATGAATAACACCTTCGTGCCCTAAAACAGAAGTAGCAGCACTCTCTCCAGAATCAACACCTAATCCAGCAGCTTCAACAGCAATAATTTTTACATCAAGTTCGTGTAAATAATGGTAGTATGTTCCGGCAGCATTACTTCCGCCGCCAATACAAGCCACAACATAATCAGGGTTTTCTCTCCCGATTTGTTCTTTTAATTGCCATTTTATTTCTTCGGAAATTATCGATTGAAATCTAGTAACCATATCTGGGTATGGGTGCGGTCCAATAGCCGATCCAATAATATAATGTGTATTCACAGGGTTGTTAATCCAATCGCGAATGGCTTCGTTTGTAGCATCTTTTAAAGTTCTACTTCCAGAAAGTGCAGGTACAACGGTAGCGCCTAACATTTTCATTCTGGCTACGTTTGGTGCTTGACGCGCAATATCAATTTCGCCCATGTAAACAATACATTCTAGTCCCATTAAAGCACAAACAGTAGCAGTGGCAACACCGTGTTGTCCTGCTCCAGTTTCAGCAATAATTCTAGTTTTACCTAAACGTTTGGCCATTAAAATTTGTCCAACCGTATTGTTTATTTTGTGTGCGCCAGTATGGTTTAAATCTTCACGCTTTAAATAGATTTTAGTGTTGTATTTTTCAGAAAGACGTTTAGCAAAATATAAAGGAGATGGGCGACCAACATAATCTTTTAAAAGTTGATCGAATTCCTTTTTGAAATCTGGTTCTGCCATCACTTTTAAATAGTTCTGGCGTAATTCTTCCACATTCGGGTAAAGCATTTCTGGAATAAATGCACCACCAAATTCGCCGTAATAGCCTTTTTCGTTTACGTTATAATTTTCCATATGTTTATTTAAATTTGAGTCTGTTCCATGGTTTCCATGGAAAAACAAATTTGTTTTAAAGTCTTTTAATAATTCTATATTTTTTAATCCCGGTTCTATTTCAAACTTACTATTTACATCTAGTGCATAACAGTATTTTGAAGCCGTACTTTGTTGAAACTTTTTAACGGCTTCAATTTCATCGAAACCAATACCTCCACTTAAAAAGAAGGGTTTAGTAGAAGGGTAGTTGCTTAATACATTCCAATCGAAAGTATAACCATTTCCGCCTGGGTGTTTTCCTTTGGTATCAAATAAAAAGTAATCGCAAACAGATTCGTAAGGTTTTAAAACCTCGAAATTGAATTCGTTTTTAATAGAGAATACTTTAATAATTTCTGATACTTTTCCTTTTAAGCTGGCACAATATTCTGGCGATTCTTCACCGTGTAATTGAACAGCTTGTAAGTTGAATGTTTTTATTTTTTCAATAACAACTTCTAAATCTTCATTAACAAAAACACCAGTTTTTTTTGCAGAACTTGATATTTCTGGAATCGATTTATCAAAATTTCTAGACGATTTATCGTAGAATATAAAGCCTAAATAGTCGGGCTGTAAAGCAGCGACTTCAGTTATATTCTCTTGATATTTCATTCCGCAAATTTTCAGTTTCATGATGTTCAATTTGTGTTGTTCTAAAAGAAATTTAGTGAAATTCTATTTATTCAATTGGTTTATAAACTCAGTAGCACTTGCCCCAGGATTGTCTGTTTTCATAAAGTTTTCACCTATTAAAAATCCTTGATATCCAAATGGCTGAAGTTCTTTAATGGCTTCAACGCTGCTTATGCCACTTTCTGATACTTTTACAAAATCGTTTGGTATCTGTGTGCTTAATAATTTACTAGTTTCTAAACTAACTTCAAAGGTTTTTAAATTTCTGTTATTTACACCAAGCATATCTAAGCTTGGCATAATAGATTTATGTAATTCCTCTTCGTTATGTACTTCTAAAAGCACATCTAGATTTAAGCTTTTTGCAAACTCAGAGAATTGTTTTATTTCGTCTCGAGAAAGAATAGCTGCAATAAGCAAAATAACATCGGCGCCATAAGCCTTGGCTTCTAGCATTTGATATTCATCGATTATAAATTCTTTTCTGAGTAATGGTAAGTTGCAACTTGCTCGTGCTGTTAATAAATCGTCTAGAGAGCCTCCAAAGTATTTTCCATCGGTTAGAACAGACATACCACAAACGCCAGCATCTTGATAGCCTTTTGCTACATCTTGAACGTTTAATCCGTTATTAATTACAGATTTTGATGGCGATCTGCGTTTATGTTCGGCTATAATTCCAGATTTACTGTTGCGTAAATTATTAGCAAGTGAAACGGTTTGTCTTCCAAATAAAACAGATTGTTCTAATTGAGAAACTGGGATTAAACTTTTACGAAGTTCAACTTCCTTACGTTTATCTAATGTTATTTTGTCTAAAATATTCATGTTCTAGTCTTGAAGCCTGAGTCTTAAGTTTTGAGTGAGCAAACTGCCAACCGAATACTATTAACTGCGGACTTTTTTTATTTACTTAACTCAATTAATTTATCTAAACTCGTTTTTGCTTTTCCTGAAAATAACGACTCTTTTGCTAGTTCAAAACCTTCTTGATGCGAAATTTGTTTTGAAGTGGCAATGGCTAAACCGGCGTTAGCACAAACCACGTTGTTTTGTGCTTCTGTTCCCTTTCCGTTAACGATGTCCACAAAGATATTGGCAGCATCTTTTATGGTATCGCCACCAAAAATATCACTTTGTCTTATTACTGAAATGCCTAAATCTTCTGGTGAAAAAAGTTTTTCTGTATGATTAGAAATAATTTTTGCTTTTCCTGTTAATGAAATTTCATCGTAACCATCTAAAGCATAAACGATGTTATAATTATGTCCTGTGTTTTGAAATAGGAAACTATAAAGTCTTAAAACTTCTAAATTGAAAACACCTAAAACATGATTTTTTGGAAACGATGGATTAACTAAAGGCCCGAGCATGTTAAAAAAAGTTTTAACACCGAGTTCTTTACGAATAGGCGCTACGTTTTTCATTGCTGGGTGAAATAACGGTGCATGTAAAATACATATCCCTGCTTGGTCTAAAGCGCGTTTTAAAAAATCTTCATTATTAGAAAATTTCACACCTAAATGCTCCATAACATTTGAAGATCCCGATGTTGACGATACACCGTAGTTACCGTGTTTAGAAACATGAACACCTGCTCCTGCCGTAATAAAAGCCGATAGGGTAGAGATGTTGAATGTGTTTTTGCCATCGCCACCAGTGCCTACAATATCGATAGCATTAAAATCGCTAAGATTCACCGGCAAACAAAGCTCTAGAAGTGCATCTCTAAAACCTTTTAGTTCTTCGAGAGTAATACTTCTCATCATGAAAACTGATAAAAAACATGCTATTTGGCTCGGGTTATACATATCGTGGGATATGTTGACTATAACTTGTTTAGCTTCTTCGGTAGAAAGGGTTTCGTGATTTATTAATCTATTTAGTAAATGTTTCATTTCTGTAAAAGAGATAATTGTTACTGGTTAATGGTTGTTTGCTAATTATGTTTTTCATCCGAGTAAGTACTACTTAACTACCACTGAAAACTGCGACTATTTTTTAATTTTCCACCCAGTTTTTTAATATTGCTTTTCCGTTAGGTGTTAAAACCGATTCTGGATGATATTGTACACCACGAACATCGTAAATTTTATGGCGTAAAGACATAATTTGTCCGTTAGCATCTACCGACGTTGCTTCTAAACTTTCTGGTAAATTTGGGTTAACTACCCACGAGTGGTAACGCCCAATTTCTATGTTTTTATCTAAACCTTTAAACAAGATTTCGTCGTCTACGGTTATAGTAACATTTGTTGCTACACCGTGATAAACGTCTTCTAGGTTTATAAGCGAACCTCCAAAAACTTCACCTATGGCTTGTTGACCAAGGCAAACACCTAAAATGCTTTTGGTTGGTGCGTAAGTTTCTATAATGGCTTTTAGTAAACCAGCTTCGTCTGGAATTCCTGGGCCTGGAGATAGTACGATTTTATGGAACGGTTTAACATCGTCTAGAGTGAGTTTGTCGTTACGTACTACGGTAACATCGCAGTTTAAATCTTCTAGGTAATGAACTAGGTTGTATGTGAAACTGTCGTAATTGTCTATGACTAGTACTTTCATATGTTTATTTTTTTTCAGATGACTCTGAATTTTATTCTTCTTTTTTTAGCTGAGTAAACACTGTTTACTGGAACTGTTCACTTTTCCTTAGGGCTACTCCCGCGTTAGGGATTGAGGCTTTGTTGAAGCTTTTTTTTGTTTTTCTCAAAAAAAGCGACTGCCGAAAGCCCGACCCTTTTCGGGTAACGCCCAAATTATTTTATATGTCTTCGGCTACTTTTATGGCTTTCGTTAATGCACCGAGTTTGTTAAATACTTCTTGTAGCTCACTTTCGGCATTGGATTTTGATACCATTCCGGCGCCTGCTTGCCAGTTTAATTTATAGTCTTTACTTAAAAAAGTACGGATCATGATGGCGTGGTTAAAATTGCCGTCGAAATCCATAAAACCTATGGCGCCGCCGTAATAGCCACGACTTGTTTTTTCGTATTGCTCTATAAGTTGCATAGCGCGGTGTTTTGGTGCGCCACTCAAGGTTCCTGCCGGAAACGTATCGGCCACAACTTGCATGGTTGAGGTGCTTTTGTGTTTTTTGCCAACAACTTTACTAACCAGGTGAATAACGTGCGAGAAAAACTGAACTTCGCGGTAGGTAACTACTTTTACTTCGCTGCCGTGACGACTTAAATCGTTTCGAGCAAGATCTACAAGCATGACGTGTTCGGCGTTTTCTTTGTCGTCTTTTTTTAGTTTTTCTGCTAATATTTCATCTTGTTCTTCGTCGCCTGTACGCTTAAAAGTTCCGGCAATAGGGTGGATTTCTGCCATACCATCGGAAACAATAAGTTGAGCTTCGGGCGAACTACCAAATATTTTAAAATCGCCATAATCGAAATAAAACAAGTATGGTGATGGGTTTATACTACGAAGGGCGCGATAGATATTGAAATCGTCGCCTGTGAATTCTTGTGAAAAACGACGTGATAATACGAGTTGAAAAACATCGCCTCGTGCACAGTGTTTACGTGCTAACTCAACTTGGTTTTTAAATTCGTCGTCGGTTAAATTAGATTGTATATCGCCTTTAGACTTGAAATTATAAGATGCAAAGTTTTGCACGTTTATAAGTTTATCAATGGCATCGATATTATTTTCGGCATCATCATAACAATGCGCGAAAATATAAGCTTCGTTTTTGTAATGGTTTATGGCAATGATGTTTTTGTAAACCGCATAATAGATATCTGGTATAACTACCGAGTTGTCTTTTTTGCTAATTTGTACATCTTCAAAATACCGTACGGCATTGTAAGCGGTGTAACCAAATATACCGTTGTTTATAAACTTAAAATCTTCGTCGGATTGTGGTTTAAAACGTTTGGTGAAATCGTGAATTTCATCGGCTACATTTATATCACTTGTAATATTAAGTGAGGTTGAACTGCCATCTGGAAAAGTTTGCGATATCACTTCATTCTCTACCTTTATAGAGGCAATAGGGTTGAAACAGATGTACGAGAAGTTTTTGTGACTTCTATGGTAGTCGCCACTTTCTAATAGAATACTGTTTGGGTATTTATCGCGTATTTTATAGTAAACAGATACAGGTGTAATAGTATCTGTTAATATTTTTTTGTGGTGTGTGTATAAATTAAATTTTTCCATTTATTGTTTTTTGTATTTCGGCAAATAGCCAAAAAGTGAACGATTTTAAAATAAAAAAAAGGCTTGTCGTGAATGACAAGCCTTTTGGATATTTTTAAGTTTTAAATATACTCGGGTTTCTTCACGAATTTTAGTTTCGAAAGCTCCACCACCAAGATTTATTTAAAAAAGTGTTCATTGTTATTTATTATGTTGGTTCAAATATAAAGATTGAAAAAGTATTAAACAAAACTTTATTCATTTTTTACGAAAAAAGGAAAAATAGCTTTAGTTTGTTAGGGATTCCCCTTTAAAAAAGACTGCTATAATAAGTACAGCAGTCTTGGTTGGTTACTAAGGGTTTAGGGAAACCCTACTTTGCTATTAACCTTAATTTTCTCAAAAGCGCAGTTAATTCCGCTTTTTCATTGGTGGTTAGGCCAGCCACTAATTCGTTTTCTGTTGTTGTTAATATTTCGTCTGTTCTTTTTAATAAATCTAAACCTACGTTGGTTATTGTTAAATCTATTTTACGTTTATTTTCTACGTTAATTACACGTCTTACACAGTTTTTAGCCTCTAGTTTATCTATTAATCGTGTGGTATTGCTCATTTTGGTAATCATATGTTCTTGAACTTCAGCCAAAGAAATAGGGTTGCCTCTTTGCCCACGTAAAATTCTAAGCACATTAAATTGTGGTTCAGAAATTCCGTAAGGCTTAAGTGCTGAATTCATTTTAGAACTCACCTCGTTTATTGTTTGTAATAAGCTAATAACCAATTTTTTATTTATAGGTAATTTAGAGTTGATATGTAGTGAATCGTCCATGTTATGTACCAGTTAAATAACTGTTGTACATACAAATGTATGTAAAATTTTGAGGAATTTTCCGTTTTTGTATAAAAGTTTGTTAAACAGGTAGAAAAGTAAAATAAGATGAATTAATTTTATAGTTATGAAACGATATCTCTTTGTAATAACCGTACTATTAATTGTTAGTTGCGGAAATAAAAATAAACAAAATAATGATTCAACTCAAGACGTAGAAGTGATCGGAATTCAGCCTGAAACAGAAAGCGATTTTAATCTTGAAGTTTATGATTTTGAGGGTTTAAAACCATTTTTGAATAAGCAAGATGATAAAATTCATGTTATTAATTTTTGGGCGACTTGGTGTGCGCCATGTGTTAAAGAATTGCCATATTTTGAAAAGCTGAAGTCTGAATACGGTAATAAGAACGTAGATTTTACATTGGTGAGTTTAGATTTTCCACATATGTATGATTCTAAATTGAAACCCTTTATTTTGAAACAACAATTGAAATCGAAAGTAATCGCTTTAGATGATGTTGATAGTAACTCTTGGATTCCGCAGGTCGATGAGGGTTGGTCGGGGTCGTTACCAGCAACAATAATCTATAAAAATGGAGAACGTAAGTTTTTTGAAAAATCTTTTACTTACGAAGAATTAGAATATGAATTAAAGCAATTTTTAAATTAAACATTATGAAAAAAACAATTAAAATAATGTCGGTAATTCTGGTAGTGCTTTGTGCAAGTGCATTTACCTTAAAAACATCTAACAGTGCTGGAGGTTATGGTATTGGTGATATTGCTGAAGATTTTTCTATGAAGAATATTGATGGAAAAATGGTTTCGCTTTCCGATTATAAAAATGCTAAAGGTTTTATAGTAACCTTTACTTGTAACACCTGCCCATATGCCGTAATGTACGAAGATCGTATTGTGGAGCTCGATAAAAAATATGCAAAGTTAGGTTACCCTGTAATTGCTATAATGCCTAATAACACAGATGTTATGCCTGGTGATAGTTTAGAAGCTATGAAAAAGCGTGCAGAAGAAAAAGGATTTACTTTCCCTTATTTAATAGACGAAAAGCAAGAAATCTACCCGAAATTTGGAGCAACAAAAACACCTCATGTTTTTATTTTACAGAAAACAGACCAAGGTAATGAGGTGAAATATATTGGGGCAATAGACGATAATTATAAGGATGCAAACGCCGTAACAACTAAATATGTTGAAAATGCTGTAGATGCTTTACTTAATGGAAAAGACGTTAAGGAAACAGAAACAAGAGCGATAGGTTGCGGTATAAAAGTATAATGAAGTGATATGATTATAAAGACTGATAAAAATCTGAGGTGTAATACTTCAGGTTTTTTTTCGTCTATCATGTTATAAATATTAAATTTGTTTTTAATAAAATATTAAACAAAAACCAACAACATAACAATGGAAGATTTAACACAAGAGGAGTGGACAGAGCAATTAGCTAAAGACGAGAATGCGGTAATTTTAGACGTAAGAACAGATGCTGAGGTGGCCGATGGTATTATTGCTGGCGCTAAGCATATCGATATATATAAAGGACAAGAATTTATAAGTGAAATAGAAGCGCTAGATAAAAGCAAAAACTATTACGTGTATTGCCGTTCTGGTAATCGTAGTGGGCAGGCTTGTGCTATTATGGATCAATTAGGTTTTGCTAATGCATATAATTTAGAAGGCGGCATGCTAGATTGGACTGGTGATGTTGTAGATTTATAATAGTTTATGAAGAAAATTTCAATACTGATAACCATCTTTTTTTGTGCTATTATGTTTAACTGTAAAGCACAAAATGATGATATAGTTACTAAAGTGACCCCAGAGGAATTAGTGGTGCTTTTGAAAGAGCAAAAAGAGATAAAATTAATTGATGTTAGAACACCAGAAGAGTATGGTGCGGGGCATATTTCTAGAGCAGAAAATATTAATTTTTTCTCTGAAAATTTTTCTGAATCTTTAGCAGAATTAGATAAGGAAGAACCATTGGTAATTTATTGTAAGTCAGGTCGAAGAAGCGGTAAAAGTGTCGCTACTTTTAAGGAATCAGGTTTTACAAAAATATACGAATTAGAAGGCGGTGTTTTAAATTGGAAATCTAAAAATTTTGAGGTTAAAACAAAATAACTTGTATTTTTTACGTTTATCTGTTTTTTCTTACTGATAGTCTTTTTTATTCTTCTATCATATTTGTTTTCGCTAACTTTATTTTGATTTAAAAATATAGTTTAACCTACTGGTTTTTAAGTTTTAATTCTAATTAATCCCTCATAGAATTTATGGAAAATGGTTATGTCATTATTGGTATAATAGCCCTGCTCTTTGTTAGTATGTATGGCTATTCGTATTGGTCCGTTTTTAAAGAAAAGGCCAGGCAAAAAGAAGAAGGCTTGCTACAAAGAGAGGCGCAAGAAAAGAGGCGTCAAGACCGAGTAGAAAAGCAAGAAGCTTTGTTAGAACGCGTTCGTATTTTTAATGAGCGTAAAGAAGAAAAACGAGCAGAAACTCGACTACTTCGCAAAGTAAAAACGGAGCAAAAAGTAAGTTAAGCTTCGTCTAAAATATTTTTTTATAAACCATGTATATTTTTAAAATGTACATGGTTTTTTTGTGTTCTAAAAAAACTTTTTTGAAAAATTATAATAATGAATAAAATTTAATTTCTATATTTGCATACCAGACCAGAACAGTATGGTTTTTTAAATATGAATTTTGAAATTAATATAAATAGCGAAACACCTAAGTATCAGCAGTTGGTTAATGCTATAAATAACGAGCTTGCAAATAATAGATTAACCAGTGGCGATGCCTTGCCGTCGGTAAATGCGGTATGTAAATCTCTTCAGCTTTCTCGCGATACTGTTTTTAAAGCCTATTCTATTTTAAAGGAGCATGGTGTAATCGAGTCTGTGCCAAACAAAGGTTATTATGTAGCCAATGAAACACGTAAAGTGTTATTGCTTTTAGATACTTTTAAAGCTTATAAGGAAGTATTGTATCATTCTTTTGTAAATAATTTACCCGAAAATGTTATTACCGATATTCAGTTTCATCATTATAATATAGATAATTTTAAAACCATTATTAATAACAGTAAAGGCAAGTATTATAAATACGTGGTAATGACTTTCGATAATAAAGAAGTTGCTGAGGTTCTGTCCGATATTGACGATAGTAAACTGTTATTAATAGATTGGAATGTACATGCTAAAAAGAACAATAACTTTGTTTTTCAAGATTTCGGAAAATCATTTTACACTACATTAAAGGAGGCGACGCCAGCTTTTCAGAAATACAAAAAAATAATACTTGTTTATCCAACATTTACGCATCACCCTATAGAAACGGTAAAATATTTTAAAACCTACTGTAAAGAAGCAGGTTTTAATTTTGATATTATTACCAACCCAAAAGAATTTATCATTAAAAAGAACGAAGCTTATATTAGTGTTAGCGATCGTGTTTTAGGCTTTTTTCTAGAGCAATGCCGTAGTAATAATTATGAGCCAGGTACAGATGTTGGGTTTTTATCATATAATGAAACACCTATGAAACAATTTATCTACAAAGGTATTTCGGTTATTTCAACAGATTTTAAAGTGCTAGGTGCCAAAGCGGCGAGTTTTGTAAGCGAAGACACAGTTATTCAAGAATACATACCAACCAAACTAATTTTAAGAGACTCATTATAATGAATTACAACTTAGGAATCGACATTGGCAGTTCGTCAATAAAAGTCGCGTTAGTAGAAACAGAAACAGGTAAAAGTTTAGGCGTAGTACAAGAGCCTAAAGAAGAAATGGGCATGTTTGCGCAAAAAAACGGCTGGGCCGAGCAAAAACCAAACGATTGGTGGATGCATATTTGCAATGCCATTACACGTTTAAAAAAGCAATATAATGTTAGCCGTACAGAAATAAAGGGTATTGGTATTTCTTACCAAATGCACGGTTTGGTTGTGGTCGATAAAAATGGAGAGCCATTGCGTAAAAGTATCATTTGGTGCGATAGTCGTGCGGTAGAAATCGGTCATAAAGCTTTCGCTGAAGTTGGTGAGGCTAAATGTGCCGAGCATTTACTTAATTCTCCAGCAAACTTTACAGCTTCAAAATTAAAATGGGTAAAAGATAACGAGCCCGATATTTATAGCAAAATTCACAAATTTATGTTGCCTGGCGATTATGTGGCGTATAAATTTTCAAATAAAATAAATACAACAATTTCAGGGCTTTCCGAAGGTATCTTTTGGGATTTTAAAAACGATAGCGTAGCTAATTTTCTATTAGAACATTATGGTATTAGTGCAGATTTAATTCCAGACATTGTAGATACTTTTGCTAACCAATCTCAAGTTGATGAGCATGGCGAGCAAGAAAGTGGAATTGCAGCAGGTACACCAATTTATTACCGCGCCGGAGATCAACCAAATAATGCACTGTCTCTAAATGTTTTTAATCCAGGCGAAGTAGCTGCAACCGGCGGAACATCTGGTGTAGTGTATGCTGTAACCGACAGTCTTTCGGGTAAAGAAAGCACGCGAGTAAATAATTTTGCACACGTAAACTATACCAAAGAAAATAAAAATATAGGTAAGCTATTAAACATCAATGGAGCAGGAATACAATACCGCTGGTTATTAAATAACCTCGATGTAAGCTCTTACGAAGAGATGAATAATATTGCATCCGAGATTCCAATCGGGTCAGATGGAGTATGCATTTTGCCATTCGGAAACGGTGCCGAGCGTATGTTAAACAACAAAAGTATTGGCACACGTATGGTAAACGTAAACCTTAACAATCATAACAAAGCACATCTATGTCGGGCTGCTTTGGAAGGTATTGCCTTTTCATTTTTATATGGCATGGAAATTTTAAAATCCGATGGTATTAAAGCTAGCGTAATCCGTGCCGGAAACGATAACTTATTCCGTTCCGAGATTTTTGCAAACACCGTAGCAACCCTAATTGGGCAAGAAATAGAAATCTATAATACCACCGGAGCTATTGGTGCGGCACGTGCGGCAAACCTACATAAAGGCGATTTTGAAGCCTTTGGAAAAACCATAATGGACAACGATCATGTTATGACGTTTATGCCGTTTAAAGACAAAACACCATACACCGAAGCATATAATAACTGGAAAAAAGAACTAGAACTCGTATTAAATAAATAAAATAAGGGCGTTACCACAAGGGGCGGGCTTTACGTTACAAGTCCTCGCGCTTCCTGCGTCAGGCTGTGGGCTTTTCACTGCAATCCCTAACGCAAACAAACATTAGAAAATAAAAAATAATATCAACAAATAATTTAACATTATGGCTACTAAAGAATATTTTAAAGGCATTAGCAACATTAAGTTTGAAGGTAAGGAATCTGATAATCCATTAGCATTCAAATATTACAATCCAGACCAGGTTGTAGCAGGAAAAACCATGAAAGAATGGTTTAAATTTTCAATTGCTTACTGGCATACATTCTGTGGGCAAGGTGGTGATCCATTTGGTCCAGGAACACAAAGTTTTGAGTGGGATAAATCATCAGATCCAATTCAAGCGGCAAAAGATAAAGCCGATGCTGCTTTCGAATTTATTGGGAAAATGGGCTTCGATTATTTCTGTTTTCACGATTTCGATTTAATTCAAGAAGGTGCAACATTTGCAGAGTCAGAAAGTAGATTAGAGACTATTACAGATTACATAAAAGGTAAACAAGCCGAAAGTGGTGTCAAATTACTTTGGGGAACAGCAAACTGTTTTTCTAACCCACGTTACATGAACGGTGCTTCTACAAATCCAGATTTTGATGTGGTAGCTAGAGCAGGCGGGCAAGTAAAATTAGCTTTAGATGCGACTATTAAATTAGGTGGTGAAAACTACGTGTTCTGGGGAGGTCGTGAAGGTTACATGTCTTTATTAAATACCGATATGGGACGTGAATTAGACCACATGGGACAATTTTTGACCATGGCTAGAGATTACGCAAGGGCACAAGGTTTTAAAGGTAATTTCTTTATTGAGCCTAAGCCAATGGAGCCATCTAAACACCAATACGATTTCGATTCGGCTACAGCTATCGGTTTCTTAAGAGAATATGGTTTAGATAAGGATTTCAAAATAAACATAGAAGTAAACCATGCTACATTGGCACAACATACATTTCAACACGAAATCGAAACGGCTGCAAAAGCTGGTATGTTAGGTAGTTTAGATGCTAACCGCGGTGATTACCAAAATGGCTGGGATACGGATCAATTTCCAAACAACATTCAAGAAACAACAGAGGCTATGTTAGTTTTTATGAAAGCCGGTGGTTTACAAGGTGGAGGTGTTAATTTTGACGCTAAAATTAGAAGAAACTCAACAGATTTAGACGATGTGTTCCATGCACATATTGGTGGAGCAGATACTTTTGCTAGAGCATTATTAACAGCCGATAAAATTATTACAGATTCAGCTTACGATAAATTACGTACAGAGCGCTACAGTTCTTTCGATGCTGGAAAAGGTAAAGATTTTGAAGCCGGTAAATTAAACTTACAAGATTTATATAAAATTGCTCAAGATAATGGTGAGTTGCAATTACAAAGCGGTAAGCAAGAATTATTTGAGAATATTATCAATCAGTATATCTAGATTCTAGAATAAGAGAATAGAATTCATTTTAAAAGAGCTCGAAAATCATTAGGTTTTCGGGCTTTTTTAATTCAATAACTCTCTTTTTTCTGTTATTTTAAAACAGCGTTCTTCTCCTAAAAATAATGGATCTCCATATTTTTCAGACCAAAAACCTTCGAGTAAATCGGGTGTTAGGCATTTGTAAACCACAACGCCTTTGTATATTTTGCGGTCTTCACCTTCATAATTAAAATTAATAACGAGTATGTTGTTTTTAAAAAAACCGGTTCCGGTTTGTGTCTGTGAGTTTCCAATAATCCATTGCGCTTCAATTCTTTGGTTTGCATCAATAGATAGATTAAGATGGCCTTGGTAAGGTGTTTTTTCTTCATCTTGATTAAAACCTTCAATAGTATATTTTCCGATGATGTCGTTTACAGTCATATTGGGCAAAGTTATTGATTTTAAGTAACGAATTCCTTAGAAAGTTTGGATAACTATTCTAGAAATGTTTAAATTGGAGTATTATTGCATAACTGATTTCTTACGGGAATCAAATTAATTTAAAAATTAAATTTTGATTAAATACGTTTGCTTTTTATTGTTTTCTATGAGTTTGTTTGCTCAAGACATTAGTATACCTACTAAGTTTTTAGAAGATGGTAACTTATATAAAAACTTAGACAAGACCTCAAATCAATTATCAGAACCTGTAGTGGCGTTCAGCATAAATGATAAATGTGTTGTTATTGGTTTTTTAGGAAGAGATAATTATAAAGTTCGGTTTAAAGAATGGGAAGGTATTGTTAAGGATATCGACTTGTTGGTTACCGAAAAAATGACCGATTTATATTTCGATTTTCAAGAAAAAGAAAGCTTAAAAGCTATTGAGTTAGAGAAAAAACGAAAGCAAGAAATGCAAGAGCTTATTGAATATGGCGAAGTGCTTTCGGATGAAAAAAGACAAAAAATAATAAATGATTCCATAGCAGAAAGAAAAGCTGAGAATCTTGAGAAATTAAGAATAGCAGATTCTATTGCTCAGGTAAAAGCTGTGGAGCAAAAAGAACTAGCGCGTATGCGTGCGGAATCAGCAAAGCAAGCAGAAGCGTTGGAGGCAAAACGAGTTAGTGATTCTATTGCTAAAGTAAAGGAAGTTGAGCGTTTACGTTTAGAAAACATAAAGACTCAAGAATTAAAATTTGCTGCGGAGCGAGAAGCACAACGTGTAAAAGATTCTGTAGCTAAAGCCAAAGCCGAAGAGAAAGCGCGTTTGGAAAAAGAGCAAGCTTTAAAGTTGAAACAAGAAGCAGAACAGGAAGTACAACGTGTAAAAGATTCCATCGCTCAAGCAAAAGTGGCGGAGAAAGAACGCTTAGAATTAGAAAAACAAGAGGCCAAAGCTTTAAAAAAAGTAGAACAAATAGAGGCTCAGCGTATTGAGGATTCTATAGCTAAAGCAGAAGAAGCAGAAAAGGAAAGATTAGAGTTTGAAAAAGAACAAGCTACTATTAGAAAAAAAGAAGCGGAACTTGAAACAAAACGCGTTAACGACTCTATCGCTCAGGCAAAAGTAGCCGAGAAAGAACGCTTAGATTTAGAAAAAGAACGTGCTGAGGCTTTGAAAAAGGCAGAGGAACTAGAAGCTCAGCGTATTGCAGATTCTAGAGCAAAAGCAGAAGCAGAAGAAAAACAACGTTTAGAAAATGAAAAAGCAGAAGCTCTAAAACAAGCCGAAGCCTTAGAGGCTAAACGTGTTGCAGATTCTATTGCAAAAGCAGCTAAAGAAAAAGAAATACTGCTCAAATATGAAAGAGCTGAAGCTTTAAAACGTGCCGAAGCAATGGCCTTAAAAAAGGCAGAAGATCTAAGAATAAAACAAGTAAAAGATTCTATTACTCAAGCTAACGAGGCGGCAAAGCAACGTTTAGAGTTAGAGCGTTTGGAGGCTTTAAAGCGAGAAGCTGAATTAGCAGAAATTCGTAAAAAAGATTCTGTTATAGCGGCAAAAGCAGCTGAGAATAAACGTTTGGAGCAAGAGAGATTAGAAGCTTTAGCTTTAAAGCAAGCCGCTGAGTTAGAAGTTAAGCGTGTTAGCGATTCTATTATAAAAGCAGAAGAAGATGAGAAAAAACGTTTAGTTTTTGAAAGAGAAAAAGCAAAAGCGCAAGAACGCTCGGCGAAGCTAGAGGCTATGCGCATAAAAGATTCTCTAGATTTAGCGCAAGTAGCCGAGAATAAACGATTAGAAATTGAAAGAGAAAATGCAAAGGCTCAAAAAATAGCGGCAGAGTTGGAAGCTAGTCAGTTAAAAAAAGCTCTAGAAAAAGCAGAAGAAGAGGCTTTGAAAAAAGAACGTTTAGCAATTGCTCGTAATGAAGCTTTAAAGCTTCAGGCAGAGCAGGAAGCTACGCGAATTAGTGATTCTATAAGTAAAGCTAACGCAGCGCATATTAAACGTTTAGAAAGTGAACATGCCTTGGCTCTACAAGAAGCAGAAAAGCAAAAGGCTTTAAATAATCAAGCAGATGCTATAAAGCAGGCCGTTGAGCTAGAAGCTAATAGAATTAGAGATTCCATAGCTCAGGTTAATGCTGTAAAAGAGGGTGATAGCAACCGTATTGCCGAAAATCAAAACTCGGAACGCATGCAATTTCGTAATAATTGTCATTATTTATTAGATGAATATGATGATTTTACTAAAAAAACAACCATAAAAACAGAGGCTTATACTATTAGCGAAAAGGTAAATATTGAGCTATTTAAATACGGTAAAAAGATTTCGGTTTTCATTAATGCTTCTATAGATTTAGGCTGCGTAAGTTATTTATCTAACAGCCGTTCTAATGTGGTGGTGCAGTTAGAAAATAATCAATCTGTAACCTTGTATCACTCATGGAATATGGAATGTGGTGAGTTTTTGTTTAAGGCAGATTTAACGAAGGCGCAAATTCTAAATTTAGAAAAATCGCCTATAAAATCGCTTAAATTAAGAGGTACAAAAGGTATTAGAGAAATTGATAATATAAGTTACAAAGAATTTTTTATGGATAAGCTTAGGTGTGTTGAGTAGAAATATGCAATAGTTTTTTGTTTTTCCTTTTAAAAACGGGGAATCTTTGAGTATTTATTTAAAAAAGGGTGTTTTCCCTCTTATGCGCTAATTTTATAGTAGTTAACTTTGAGGTTACATAAAATCAATGTAATATGAAATCTTTTAATCCATTTTTAATTATTCCCTTACTGTTGTTTGCTTTTATTTTTTCTAGCGGTGCGCTAAAAGGAGAAGAGCCTATAGAAGATATTAAACCCCAAGACGATATACTTAAAAAGCATTTAATCTCTTCCGCACAAGGTAAAGAAATGTTTGCTGAATTTGATAAAAATAGAGTTCAAGTTCTCGATTCCAAACTTCAAGATTTATACAGAGACCGTAATTTTGAGGATACTAAGTTTATTTGGTATTCTTTAGATGAAATTAAGGCGTATTTAAAGTATATTGAATCTATTCAAAAAGCAAATCCAAAACAAGATGTTTCTGGTCTTAGAATATATTTTGCAGCTTATCCTAATTCTGAGAAATTTGAAAGCGGAAGAACGATTAATCACCCTAAACAGCAAACCGTTTTTATGATACCTACTGTTGCTGTAGAAGGAGGAGATAAAGAGTATAACAACTTAAACCATTTGCCATTTATTATACAATCTAGTGCTTCAAATAAATTAGAAGGTCAGTTTGAAATAGTAGAAGAGTTTATGGATGGTCATAACAAAAAAGAACGTCTGGAATTGTTTAGAAAACAAGCCAAGAAGATTGAAAAAGCTAGCGTAGGTTTTAATGTTAGTTTATTTTCTAGCGATACTGAAGAAACCAGTACCATTTATAACGAAGGTGAAATGACGCCTCCACCCTACAAAGATTAATATAACCTATAAGAAAACATATGATTTTAGACCTTTCGTTTATTACAATAAGAAGTTCAATAAAGTATATAGAGCTTCTTGCTGCTATTGTAGGATCTTTTTATTTCTATAAGTATAAACGGGAGTTCTTAAAATATTTTTTAGTGATATTGTGGTACACTGCAGTCAATGAGTTTTTAGGGTTTACCTTAACAAGAATGGGAGTTGCTGTAAATGTTGTAATTTATAATGTTTTTCATTTTGTCAACTTTTCATTTCTATTTTTATTATTCAATAAATGTTTAAAAATAGAGCGACACAAGAAATTTACTAAAATATTTTTAGCTATTTATGTGCTAAGTTTTTTTATAAACATGTGTTTCGAAAACTACTTAAATCAAATACAGACTATTCCATATTTAATAGCATCTGTGCTGTTAATAACGAGTATTGTTTTTTATTTTTCAGAAGTATTAAATACCGATGAAGTTCTTTTTATAAAAACAAATATCATGTTTTGGGTTAGTGTTGGTTATTTGCTTTATTTAGCAGGAAACATACCTATTCGTGTAGTTCGAAATTACCTTTATGAGTTGGTAGATTTAAAGTATATTCTAGAAATAAGTAGTGTTTTAAGTATAGTGATGAATATTTGTTTTATTTTCGGGTTTATATGGGGAGAGAAGGACAAGCAATATTAGTTGCCGTTTTTACATTAGTTTTTTTATGTTTAATACTTGTAGCGCTATTTGTTGTTTTTAACAGAAGAAAAAATCTTTTATTATTAAAACAAAAAGAAATAGAAAAGCAATTTGAGCAGGAAATTGCTAAAACTCAAATAGAAATTCGGGAAGAAACCTTTAGAAACATAAGCTGGGAATTGCATGATAATATTGGGCAGTTATTAACGCTGGCCAAAATACAAATTCAGGATCCAAAAAATATTGAAGATGTAAAGCTAACGCTAAACAAGGGGTTAACAGAGTTGAGGTCGTTATCTAAACTTATCAATCCAGAGGCTTTAAAGTTAATGCGTTTTACGGAAGCTGTTACTCAGGAAATTGAACGTTTTAATCGGCTTAATTTTATTAAAGCATCTATTGAGGTTTTAGGTGAAGAAAGAATAATAAATGAGAAAACGGAAATAGTATTATTTAGAATTTTGCAAGAATTTTTCTCTAATACCATGAAGCATGCTAAAGCAAGGCATTTAGATGTAACGTTACATTATAAAGCGAACGAGCTATTAATAATAGCCAAAGATGACGGTAAAGGTTTCGATATGGAAGAGCCTAATAGCTTCTCGGGTATAGGATTGTCGAACATAAAAAGTAGAGGGCAACTAGTAAATGCAGGTGTTAATATTTTTTCTAAACTAAACCAAGGCACGCAATTAACAATAACTTATAATTATAATTATAAATCATGAATCCATACAAGGTAGTCATTGTTGAAGATCATATTTTATTGTCTCAGGCAATTGCTGGACTAGTTAATGCGTTTAGTAAGTTTGAAGTGCCATACCAATGTAATAATGGGCAGGAATTATTAGATAAATTGAAGCTTCCGGGTAATATTCCAGACGTCGTCTTAATGGATGTTAATATGCCTATTTTGAATGGTATAGAAACTACCGGGGTTTTAAAAAAAGAGTATCCGCAGATAAAAGTAATAGCCCTTTCGGTGGAAGGTGCAGAGGGGACTATTATAAAAATGCTTAAAGCAGGAGCAAAGGGATATTTACTTAAAGATGTTGAAAAAGAAATTTTAGAAACGGCTTTAAAAGAGGTGATTTCTACAGGATACTATCACACCAAAGAGGTTTCTAGTATTTTAGTTAATTCTTTAAATGATGAGCATAGTGGGGTTTATCAATTAAAAGAACGCGAACTAGAATTTATAAAACTGGTTTGCTCCGAATTAACCTATAAAGAAATCGCCGAAAAAATGTTTTTAAGTCCCAAAACAATCGATGGCTATCGTGATGCCTTATTCCAAAAACTTCATGTAAAAAACAAAATAGGTCTAGTGCTTTATGCTATTAAAAACAAAATAGTGCATTTGTAAATTCGCATAAAATCATCATCTTAAAATCTATTTTGTGATACTTTTTTAGCTTGTTTAAGTCTTTTATTTACACAGAATTAAAGGGGTTACTTGTTTTTTTTGTTATAAAACACGCTTCTTTTCTTTTAAAAACGGTATCTTTTCTTCAATCAGCTCTTTTTTTGTCGGGTTTGTGCTACATTCTTGGATTATTTAGTGCTATTTTTGTTACAATAGGTTATTTTTATAATAGTCCCTGTATTATTGATTAATTGGCAGCGCCCGAAAATTTGCAAAATGCTGTTTTAAAAAATTTACTTGCATGAAAAGAATTTTACTCTTTATATCTGTATTCCTTTATTTTATAACCAATAGTTTTGCTCAGTTAGATAGTGCGCATTATTTACCACCATTAAAACAAGGTACCAATAACCAATCAATTAATCAGCAGGCTATTTATATTTCAACCCCTGCGACAGAAGGCACATTTAATGTTGAGGTTTACAGAGGTGTTAATGCGGTACCATCTTTAACGTTTTCTTTGTCTAATGGATCACCCTATATTATAGATTCTTCTACAACAGGGTTAAGTTTAGGTAATGGAGATAATGGTATTACTTTAATAAACAATGCAAGTACAGGTACGGCTTTATCAACAGCAGGATTGCGGTTTGTAGCCCCTGGAGGTCAAAAATTTTATGTTAATTATAGAGGGCGTTCTAGTGCACAAGCAGGCTCGTTAACATCAAAAGGAAAGGCTGCATTAGGAACAGATTTTAGATGGGGAGGTATTGCAAACAACGCTTCCAATAGTACGCTATCTACCAGTTTAGGTATTATGGCTACAGATCCCGGGACTACAACGGTTACTGTTTTTGGTTATGATCCTGGTTGTATTTTTAGAGAACCATCTGGTATTCCTGCTTCATCTCCAGATTTTTTAACCATAACACTTCAGCAATACGAAACTTATGTAATAGAAGCTCCAAAAAATGCAACTACCGCAAATATTGATGGTTGGCTGGGAGCCACGCTTACTTCCGATAAAAAAATAGCAATAAGTTTAGGTGGGCTAAATGTAGGTGTTAGAACAGGGTCTGGGTCTCGTGATGTAGGCATAGATCAGCCAGTACCTACAAATGTTTTAGGGCGTGACTATGTTTTTGTAAGAGGAAATGGAGCGTCAGATAATGAAACAGAATTTGCTATAATAGTAGCAACACAGAATGCTACAGATGTTTTTGCAGGAGGTGTTTATCAGGGTACTATCAATAATGGAGAGTATTTAGAAGTTGCGAATTGGTCTGTGAATTCGGCTGGTGGAAACATGTATATTCAAACCTCAAAGGAAGCATATGCATTTCAATGTTTAGCCGGTTTATCTGGAAGGCAAACTTTAGGAATGAATTTTATAGCACCTGTAAATTGTTTGTTACCAAATATTTTAGATGAAGTTTCAAGTATACATCGTATTGCTGGCGTTAATTCAAATGAATCTGCCTTAACAATTTTGGCATCGACTACAACTCCCGACGGAAATATAACCGTAACCGATGGGAATGGGGATTTTGGGGCTTTGACTTCTACACCTGTAGCTGGAACAGCAGATTGGAAAACTTTTTTTATAAATGGATTGACAGGTGAAGTTGATGTAACATCGACAGGACCGATAGCTGTAGGTACATTTATGTCTTTTGGCAGTAATGCAGGTCTTGCTGGGTATTTTTCTGGCTTTGATACCGTACCAATAGTGGAGTTAGATGTTACCGGAGGTGGTTGTTTGCCAGGAGCCGATGTTATTGAAATTACTGGTGGTTTCGATGCTTATCAATGGTTTGAAAATGGTGTGGAAATTTTAGGAGAAACTACTAATGTATATACGCCTTCGGAACCTGGAGATTTTTTTGTGAGAGTGACCAGAGGTGCTTGTACTTACGATTCTGCGGTTATATCCGCTTATAATTGTGATCCGGAATTAGTGCTAACTAAAGTCGTAGATGCATCACCCGTTTTAGAAGGTGATAACGTTATATTTACAATTAGCGTCGAGCATTTAGGGATAAACCAAGTAACCAATTTAGTTATTAATGATTTACTTCCTCCGGAATTAACTTTTGTTAGTGGAACGCCTTCATATGGAACTTGGTCGGCACCTAATTGGACTATAGGAGATATGTTTAGTGGAGAAATACATACTATAGAAATTGTAGCTTCGGTAAATGAAGTAGCAGCAACAACTACCGTAACCAATGTTATTGTTAATACACAAACAGAAATAGAAGGCGATGTTTTACTTGATGATGAAACTGAAGATGTAAATATTATAAATAGCGAAATAGAAGTTACTAAGGTTGATAGAGCTGCTGTAGATGGTAGTTATGATACCTTAGGGGAAGTGATTACTTACGATTTTGTTGTTACAAATACGGGAGATACAGCTTTAACTAATATTACAATTACCGACCTTAAAATAGATTCAGGAAGTTTAATACCTAGTTCTGTTGCAAATTTAGCCATAGGAGCATCGGCTAATTTTACAGCAACGCATACTATTACTCAGGCAGATATTGAAGCGGGGCAAGTGGTTAATTCCGCTACAGCGAATGCTACATTAGCGAATGGTTATGTTATTTCTGATGTATCTGATGATCCAGATGATACAAATAATGCAGTAGACGATCCAACTATAACACCAATTGAACAATTAGGAAGTTTAGAAGTTGAAAAAATAGCGCAACCGGCTTCAGATGGTTTATACGATGATTTAGGAGAAGTAATCGCTTATGAAATAACCGTAATTAACACGGGTAATGTAAGTTTAGATAGTGTAACGGTAACAGATGCAAATGCTGATTCCGGAAGTATCTCTCCTGCTACTTTACCTAATCTACCAGCAGGAGCGTCATTTGTCTTTACAGCTCAACATACTATAATACAAGCTGATTTTGATAATGGAAACGTAACAAACACAGCTACAGCTAGTGGAACAGAGCCTGTTGAAGGTACTACGATTTCAGATGATTCTGATGATCCAACAACTGCAGCTCCTAATGATGCTACTGTAGTATCAATTCCTCAGTTTGGACAATTACAAGTTACAAAAGTAGATTTGACAGCTGCAGATGGAGCTTTTGATACCGTTGGAGAAGCTATTGTTTATACCATTATAGCAACAAGTGTCGGTAATGTAACTCTAACCGATATTAATATTGTGGATCCAAATGCCGATGTCATTGTTTTATCCAATACTACCGGAACAGATGCTGATAATTCTGATGGTATTGTTGATAGTATGGAGCCTACAGAAATGGCGACATTTATGGTAACTCACTTTATTACACAAGAAGATTTAGATAATGGAGAAGTTGTAAATACTGCAACAGTGGGAAGTCTTGATCCAAACAATGGAAGTGTTACCGATTTGTCGGATGATCCAGATGATAACACAACAACTGATGATTTTAGCAACGGAATTACAGCTGCAGATCCTACTGTTACACCTTTAATTTCAGTGCCTTCTTTATCTGTTTCGAAAGTTGTAGATGATTATTTTAACGTCACGGAAGGGCAAACCATAACATATACCTATGTGGTTACAAATGATAATAATGTAACTATTGATAATGTAAGTATTGCTGATGTTCATGTCGCCGATGGAACAATAACAACTCCTGCTTTGCAAAGTACAACAGGAACAGATGCTGATAATTCAGATAACGAAATAGATACTTTAGCGCCTGGAGAAACAGGAACATGGACAGCGACCTATCAAGTGACGGCTGCAGATATTTCAAATCAAGCAGATATAACAAATACTGTAACAGCAACAGGTAATGCAAAAACGGGTAATTTTGTTGATCCAACGGCCGATGTTACTGTAACCGTACATCCAATAGATACAATTTGTAGTGATGAAACATTAAATCATGACTTAACAGATGATAACAATTTTGTAGGAGAAACATACAGTTGGTCTGCTACAGATAATCCAAATGTTACTGGGGAGACTTTGTCAATATCATCAGCAACTTTAATAACGGATACTTTAGTTAATATATCGGGTTTAGATCAAATTGTTGAGTATGCAATTTCAGTAAATGTAGGTGGAGATATTAATGATGTTTACGTCTATCAAGTAACGGTGCATTCTCAATTAGTGGTTCCGGAAGATGAATCTGATGTTGCTGATTGCCTTTCTGATGCAGTGCAACCCGATGCTCCTGTTGTGAATGATTCTAATGGATCATCCATCACTCCTGTAATAACTTCTAATACTGATCCCGTATGTGAAGGAGATAAGATATACACATTTACTTATACCGATCCAGTTTGTACTGGTAATGTGGCTGTTTATACGTTTACCTATACCATCGATATGCCCGATGGTATGACGATTCCAGCTAATGGAAGTAGCACGGTAGATTGTCCAGCAGACGCGACCAATCCAGGCGCACCTGCAACAATTCAAGATAATTGTGGCAATGATGTGATACCAACTTTACTAACCACTCCAAGTGCAGCAGCCTGCGAAGGTTCTATGGTTTGGGAATACGAGTACAGAGATTGCGCTGATAACGTTCAAGTTTGGCAATACACCTACACGATTGACATGCCCGATGGTATGACGATTCCGGCTAACGGAAGTAGCACTGTAGATTGTCCAGCAGACGCGACCAATCCAGGTGTACCTGCAACAATCCAAGATAATTGTGGCAATGATGTGATACCAACTTTACTAACCACTCCAAGTGCAGTAGCCTGCGAAGGTGCTATGGTTTGGGAATACGAGTACAGAGATTGCGCTGATAACGTTCAAGTTTGGCAATACACCTACACCATCGACATGCCTGACGGTATGACGATTCCGGCTAACGGAAGTAGCACAGTAGATTGTCCTGCAGATGCCACCAATCCAGGCGCACCTGCAACAATTCAAGATAATTGTGGCAATGATGTGATACCAACTTTATTAACCACTCCAACAGCCGTAGCTTGTGAAGGCGCTATGGTTTGGGAATATGAGTATAGAGATTGCGCCAATAACGTTCAAGTTTGGCAATACACGTACACGATTGACATGCCTGACGGTATGACCATTCCTGCCAACGGAAGTAGCACGGTAGATTGTCCAGCAGACGCGACTAATCCAGGCGCACCAACAACAATCCAAGATAATTGTGGCAACGATGTTGTACCAACCTTATCAACCACTCCAACAGCCGTAGCCTGTGAAGGTGCTATGGTTTGGGAATACGAGTACAGAGATTGCGCTGATAACGTTCAAGTTTGGCAATACACATACACCATCGATATGCCCGATGGTATGACGATTCCAGCTAACGGAAGTAGCACGGTAGATTGTCCATCAGACGCCACTAATCCAGGCGCACCAGCCACGATTCAAGATAACTGTGGCAATGATGTTATACCAACTTTATTGACAACTCCAACAGCAGTAGCTTGTGAAGGAGATATAGTTTGGGAATACGAGTACAGAGATTGTGCTGATAACGTTCAAGTTTGGCAATACACATACACGATTGATATGCCTGATGGTATGACGATTCCGGCTAACGAAAGTAGTACAGTAGATTGTCCAGCAGATGCGACTAATCCAGGCGCACCAGCCACGATTCAAGATAATTGTGGAAATGATGTTATACCAACTTTATTGACAACTCCAAGTGCAGTAGCCTGTGAAGGTGATATGGTTTGGGAATACGAGTACAGAGATTGCGCTGATAACGTTCAAGTTTGGCAATACACCTACACGATTGACATGCCTGACGGTATGACGATTCCGGCAAACGGAAGTAGCACGGTAGATTGTCCAGCAGACGCGACTAATCCAGGTGCACCAGCAACAATCCAAGATAACTGTGGCAATGATGTGATACCAACCTTACTAACCACTCCAACAGCCGTAGCCTGTGAAGGCGCTATGGTTTGGGAATACGAGTACAGAGATTGTGCCAATAACGTTCAAATTTGGCAATACACCTACACCATCGATATGCCTGACGGTATGACGATTCCAGCTAACGAAAGTAGTACCGTAGATTGTCCTGCAGACGCGACCAATCCAGGCGCGCCAGCCACGATAAAAGATAATTGTGGCAATGATGTTGTACCAACTTTATTAACCACACCAACAGCCGTAGCCTGCGAAGGGGATATGGTTTGGGAATACGAGTACAGAGATTGCGCTGATAACGTTCAAGTTTGGCAATACACCTACACGATTGACATGCCTGATGGTATGACGATTCCAGCTAACGGAAGTAGTACTGTAGATTGTCCAGCAGACGCGACCAATCCAGGTGTACCTGCAACAATCCAAGATAACTGTGGCAATGATGTGATACCAACCTTACTAACCACACCAACAGCCGTAGCCTGTGAAGGCGCTATGGTTTGGGAATACGAGTACAGAGATTGTGCCAATAACGTTCAAGTTTGGCAATACACCTACACCATCGACATGCCTGATGGTATGTCGATTCCGGCTAACGAAAGTAGTACAGTAGATTGTCCAGCAGACGCGACCAATCCAGGCGCACCTGCAACGATACAAGATAATTGTGGCAACAATGTTGTACCAACCTTATTAACCACTCCAAGTGCAGTAGTCTGCGAAGGTGCTATGGTTTGGGAATACGAGTACAGAGATTGCGCCAATAACGTTCAAATTTGGCAATACACCTACACCATCGATATGCCTGATGGTATGACGATTCCGGCTAACGGAAGTAGTACTGTAGATTGTCCAGCAGACGCGACCAATCCAGGTGTACCTGCAACAATCCAAGATAACTGTGGCAATGATGTGATACCAACCTTACTAACCACTCCAACAGCCGTAGCCTGTGAAGGCGCTATGGTTTGGGAATACGAGTACAGAGATTGTGCCAATAACGTTCAAATTTGGCAATACACCTACACCATCGATATGCCTGACGGTATGACGATTCCAGCTAACGAAAGTAGTACCGTAGATTGTCCTGCAGACGCGACCAATCCAGGCGCGCCAGCCACGATAAAAGATAATTGTGGCAATGATGTTGTACCAACTTTATTAACCACACCAACAGCCGTAGCCTGCGAAGGGGATATGGTTTGGGAATACGAGTACAGAGATTGCGCTGATAACGTTCAAGTTTGGCAATACACCTACACGATTGACATGCCTGATGGTATGACGATTCCAGCTAACGGAAGTAGTACTGTAGATTGTCCAGCAGACGCGACCAATCCAGGTGCACCAACCACGATTCAAGATAACTGTGGCAATGATGTGATACCAAACTTATTAACCACTCCAACAGCAATAGCTTGTGAAGGTGCTATGGTTTGGGAATACGAGTACAGAGATTGTGCCGATAACGTTCAAGTTTGGCAATACACATACACCATCGACATGCCTGATGGTATGACGATTCCGGCTAACGGAAGTAGCACAGTAGATTGTCCAGCAGACGCCACTAATCCAGGTGCACCAACCACGATTCAAGATAACTGTGGCAATGATGTGATACCAAACTTATTAACCACTCCAACAGCAATAGCTTGTGAAGGTGCTATGGTTTGGGAATACGAGTACAGAGATTGTGCCAATAACGTTCAAGTTTGGCAATACACCTACACCATCGACATGCCTGATGGTATGACGATTCCGACTAACGAAAGTAGTACAGTAGATTGTCCAGCAGACGCGACCAATCCAGGCGCACCAGCCACGATAAAAGATAATTGTGGCAATGATGTTGTACCAACTTTATTAACCACACCAACAGCCGTAGCCTGCGAAGGGGATATGGTTTGGGAATACGAGTACAGAGATTGCGCTGATAACGTTCAAGTTTGGCAATACACCTACACGATTGACATGCCTGACGGTATGACGATTCCGGCAAACGGAAGTAGCACGGTAGATTGTCCAGCAGACGGGACTAATCCAGGTGCACCAGCAACCATTCAAGATAATTGTGGAAATGATGTTATACCAACTTTATTGACAACTCCAAGTGCAGTAGCCTGTGAAGGTGATATGGTTTGGGAATATGAGTACAGAGATTGCGCTGATAACGTTCAAGTTTGGCAATACACATACACTATTGACATGCCTGATGGTATGACGATTCCGGCAAACGAAAGTAGCACGGTAGATTGTCCAGCAGATGCGACTAATCCAGGAGCACCAGCAACCATTCAAGATAACTGTGGTAATGATGTTGTACCAACTTTATTGACCACTCCAACAGCAGTAGCCTGTGAAGGTGATATGGTTTGGGAATACGAGTATAGAGATTGCGCCGATAACGTTCAAGTTTGGCAATACACATACACTATTGACATGCCCGATGGTATGACGATTCCGGCAAACGAAAGTAGCACGGTAGATTGTCCAGCAGATGCGACTAATCCAGGCGCACCAGCCACGATAAAAGATAATTGTGGCAATGATGTTGTACCAACTTTATTGACCACTGCAACAGCAGTAGCCTGTGAAGGTGACATGGTTTGGGAATACGAGTACAGAGATTGTGCCGATAACGTTCAAGTTTGGCAATACACATACACGATTGATGTTTTAACCTTACCAGTTGTTCCAACGGATGATTCTAGCACTGTAGAATGTATTGCAGATGCGGTTCAACCAGTCACACCAACAGTAACGGATGTTTGCGGAAATAACATTATTCCAGTGATCACAGAAAACACGGATCCAACTTGTGAAGGCGATAAGATTTACACTTTCACTTATACGGATTGTGCTAACAATGTATCCGTTTATACCTACACCTATACGATTGATGTGTCGACATTACCTGTAGTTCCAGCGAATGCAACCAACACTGTAGAATGTATTGCAGATGCGGTTCAACCAGCCACACCAACAGTAACGGATGTTTGCGGAAATAACATTATTCCAGTGATCACAGAAAACACGGATCCAACTTGCGAAGGCGATAAGATTTACACTTTCACTTATACGGATTGTGCTAACAATGTATCCGTTTATACCTACACCTATACGATTGATGTGTCGACATTACCTGTAGTTCCAGCGAATGCAACCAGCACTGTAGAATGTATTGCAGATGCGGTTCAACCGGCAACACCAACGGTAACTGATGTCTGCGGCAATAATATTATTCCAGTAATAACAGAAAACACAGATCCAGCTTGCGAAGGTGATAAAATTTATACATTCACTTATACGGATTGTGCTAATAATGTTTCAGTTTATACCTACACATATACGATTGAAACTACGACTTTACCGGTGGTTCCAACGAATGATTCGAGTACAGTTATGGATGTTGCAGATGCTACAGAACCAATTGCTCCTGTGGTAATCGATGTATGCGGAAATAACATTATTCCTGTTGTTACAGAAAATGAAGATCCGTTATGTGATGGTGAAAAAATATACACATTTACCTATACAGATTGTGCTGGTAATACTTCGGTTTACACTTATACATATACTATAGATGTAACAGCAACATTAGAGATTACGGATACCGGTGTTACGGTATGTAGTGATGTTTCTATGGATTACGATTTAACTAATTTATCATCATTATCAGGAGTTACCTTTACTTGGGAAATTGTTCCAAATACAAACGTTAGTGGTGCTGCAAATGGTAGTGGAACTATTATACCAGATGCTATTACAAATACGAGTGGAGTAATTCAAAATATACTTTACACTATAACACCTTTTAATTCTGATGGGTGTGAAGGGAACACATTCGAGTTGTTAGTGTCTGTTAATCCAGAACCTTTTGTGGCTGTTTTACCTGTTGATACAACGTGCAGTAATATTGTTTTAAATCATGATTTAACAACGGATGTTGATTTAAGTGGAGCAACATTTTCATGGGTGGCCAACGAGAATAGTAATGTGAATGGAGAAACAACAACAGTTTCAACAGCAAATTCAATTACAGATAATTTAATAAATACTTCAGGAGCTGTTCAAGCTATAATTTATACCATAACGCCAACATCAGCAGATGGATGTCTTGGAGATCCATATCAATATATTGTAACCGTAAGTCCGGAAGCTGAACTTGTAGTTCGTAAATCGACATTAGCTGCTTCAGATGGAAGTTATAATACGGTTGGAGAGGTTATTCAATATGAAATTATAGTAGAAAATATTAATGAAGTTGAAGTAAGCAATGTAACACTTTCCGATGTAAATGCCGATTCAGGAAGTATTTCACCTTTAACTTTTAATACAATTCCAGCTTTTGGAACGGTTACTTTTAACGCATCGCATACTATTACTCAAGCCGATTTAGATGCAGGCGAAGTTATAAATAGTGCTATAGCATCTGGTTTTGATCCTTGTGGAACTGAGGTTTCAGATGTATCTGATGATCCGAGTACAACAGATCCTAATGATGCTACAGTTACAGTGTTAGAACAAACACCATCAATGTCTTTAGAAAAAGTAGTAACCTTTAATGATGAAAACGCCGATGGTATTCCTCAAGAAGGAGAAACTTTAACCTATAACTTCACAGTTTCTAATACAGGAAACGTGTCGTTAACTAATATTTCTATTAGCGATCCATTGATTACTGTTAATGGTGGACCAATAGATTTAGCTCCTACAGGTTCTGATGCTACAACGTTTTTCGGGAATTATACCATTACTCAATCTAATATTGATTCAGGAAGTATTACAAATTCGGCAACCGTATCGGGTAATGATCCTAATGGAAATCAAGTTATCGATGTTTCAGATAATCCAAATAATACTGCAAACATTGATGTTAATGGCGATGGTGAGCCAGATGATGCTACTATATTTAATTTTGATGAAGTCGCGATGTTAGCTGTTTCTAAAACAGGTGTTTTTATTGATGCTAATGGAGATGGCGTAGCACAAGTAGGAGAAACTATAGCTTATACTTTTGATGTGGCTAACACAGGGAATGTAACGCTTTACGGCGTGTCTATTTCAGATCCTTTAGTAACTGTTTCGGGAGCACCAATTACTTTAGCGCCAACCGAAATAGATAATACTACGTTTACTGCTGTTTACACCTTAACGCAAGATGATATAAATTCTGGAGATGTTTCTAACACCGCAACGGTATCTGGAACTTCGCAAAGAGGAACTTTTGTAAGTGCAGTTTCCGATGATCCAACAACATCAGCAAATAATGACCCTACGGTTACCACATTATTACAAGATCCTAAATTATCCTTATTAAAAACGTCTCAGTTTAATGATGAAAACGGAAATGGTTTCCCTGAAGTAGGTGAAACTGTTAGTTATTCTTTTGATGTTCGAAACATAGGAAATGTTACCATAACAAATATTGCAATAATAGATAATTTGGTTTCAGTAAATGGAGGTCCTATTGATCTTCTTCCAAACGAAAGAGACGATTCAACATTTACAGCAACCTATATCTTAACATTGGCAGATATTAATTCGGGTAGTGTTAGTAATTCGGCTTCAGTTTCAGGACAAGATCCAAATGGTAATGCTGTGACAGATACATCAGACGATCCAAATAACCCAACAAATAACGATGTGGATAGCGATGGAGATCCTGATGATGATACAGTAACACTTTTAGTGGCTAACCCGAAAATGAGTGTTACTAAAACAGGTGTTTTTGTAGATGAAAATAACGATGGTATTTCTCAAGTAGGAGAAACTATTAGTTACACCTTCAATGTTGTAAATACAGGTAATGTTACCATTAATAATATTACTGTTACAGATGCTTTGGTTACGGTTACGGGAGGAGCAATAACTCTAAACCCAACTGAAAATGATGATAGTACATTTACTGCTGTATATACCATTACTCAAACGGATATCGATTCAGGAAGCATAAGTAATACAGCTGTAGTTAATGGTGAAGCGCCAAACGGAAGTGCAGTAACAGATGCTTCTGATGATCCAACCAATGCTACAGATTTTGATGCTAACGGAGATGGGGAACCAGATGATGCTACCGTTACAACGTTACCAGTACAAGGCGGTATTAGTTTGACTAAAGCAACTTTACCAGCAGCAGATGGAAGCTATGATACCGTTGGAGAACAAATAGTTTACGCATTAATAGTAACCAATACAGGTAATGTAACCTTAACTAATGTTAGTGTAACAGATGCTAATGCCGATAACGGAAGTATTGTACCTTTAGTTATTTCGAGTATCGCGCCAGGGGCTAGTGTTTCTTTAACGGCAACACATACTATTACTCAAGATGAAATAAATTCAGGATTGGTTAGCAATACAGCATCGGTTTCAGGCACAGATACATTCGGGAATGTGGTTACCGATGATTCGGATGATCCAAATGATGCAACAGATAATGATACCAATGCAGATGGCGAACCAGACGATGTAACTAATACAATCATTGCCCAAAATCCATCAATGCAATTAGAAAAAGTATCGGTGTTTAATGATGAAAATGGCGATGGTATACCGCAAAAAGATGAAACTTTAACATATAATTTTTCAGTAATTAATACAGGGAATGTAACGCTGACTAATATCTTGGTTACAGATCCTTTAGTTACGGTTAATGGCGGACCAATAACTTTAATGCCAACCGAAGTAAATAATGCTACATTCTATGCGGTTTATACTATTACACAAGCCGATATCGATCTTGGTGGTATTACAAATTCTGCAACCGTAAATGGTGAAGATACCAATGGAGCTAATGTAACAGATACATCTGATGATCCGACAAATGCTACCGATTTTGATGCTAATGGTGATGGCGAACCAGATGATGCTACCGTTACAACTCTTGCAAGTAATCCGGAATTAAGCGTCGCCAAAACCGGCGTGTTTATCGATGCTAATAGCGATGGCTTAGCTCAGGCAGGAGAAACCATTCAGTATACGTTTGATGTCTCTAATACAGGGAATGTGACTATCTTTGGGATAACTATTTCAGATCCTTTAGTTTCAGTTTCAGGTAGTGCTATTACTTTAGTTCCAGGTGAAACGGATAGTACTACATTTACAGCAATATATGTTTTAAATCAAACTGATGTTAATACAGGTAGTGTTGAAAATATGGCTACGGCTTCGGGTACAGATCCATCAGGAAACACAATAACCGATGATTCCGATGATCCAACAACAAGTAACAATAATGACGCAACTGTTACTAGTTTATCAAGAGATCCTAAATTATCATTATATAAAATAGGAACATTTAACGATGAAAACGCTGATGGAATTCCACAGGCAGGTGAAACAATATCTTATGTTTTTGATATTAGAAACACAGGAAATGTAACCATCTTCGGAGTAACAATTACAGATCCAATTGTTAGTGTTGTGGGGGCTCCAATAGATTTAAATCCTGGGCAAGTAAATAACACTAATTTCTCTGCAGTTTATACTATTCAGCAAAGTGATATCGATGCTGGTAATTTAACAAATACTGCTCTCGCAATAGGGCAAGATATTGATGGAAGTACTGTAACCGATGTTAGTGATTTCTCTGATGATCCGGATAACCCAACCAATGAAGATATTAATGGTGATGGAGATCCAGATGATCCAACAGTAACAAGTTTAACTAGAAATCCAGAATTAACTTTAACTAAAACAGGAACTTTTAATGATGCCAACGGAAACGGTCTTGCCAATGTAGGCGAAACTATTAGTTATGCATTTGAAGTGATTAACTCAGGAAATGTAACCGTTACCGATATTAGTATTTCAGACCCGTTAGTTGCGGTAAATGGAGCTGCTATAGATTTAATTCCTGGAGAAATAGATAATGCAACATTTACAGCTGTTTATACTATCACCCAATTCGATATAGATTCGGGCAGTATAACAAATGCCGCTGTGGTTACAGGTGAGGATCCTGATGGAAATGATGTTTCAGATAATTCTGATGATCCAAACAACCCAGCCAATGTAGATGATAATAATGATGGAAACCCAGACGATGATACCGTTACAAGTTTACCGATAGAAGGTAAAATAAGTATTATTAAAGAAGCCTTAGCGGCTAACGATGGAAGTTACGATAGCGTTGGAGAGCAAATCGCTTACAATATCACTGTAACCAATACGGGTAACATTACATTAACTAATATTTTAATAACAGATGCTAATGCCGATGCTGGTAGTGTTTCTCCGGGTAATATTACCTTATTAGTTCCTGGTGAAAGTATTTCTGTTACGGCAACACATACATTAACACAAGCAGATTTAGATGTCGGAACGGTTTCAAATTCAGCGAATGTAAATGCAACCGATGCTTTAGGAAATGCGGTAAGCGATATTTCTGATGATCCGAATAACATGGCAGATAATGATGCTAATGCCGATGGAGATCCTGATGATGTAACAGTAACTAATATTACTCAATCACCTTCAATCTCGCTTACCAAAGCAGCCGATTTAGCGCCAGATGGTCTATGGGATAGCGTAGGAGAAGTTATTACTTATGTTTTAGAAGTTGTTAATACCGGTAATGTTACGTTAACAGATATCGTAATTTCTGATATTAATGCCGATGCAGGAAGTATTTCTCCAGCTAATATCACAACATTAGCGCCAGGAGAAAGCATGATGCTAGGTGCAAATCATACTATTACGCAAATTGATTTAGATACAGGTTCGGTAACAAATACTGCGGTTGTAAATGCTGAAGATCCTAAAGACGGTTTAGTTACAGACGATTCTGATGATCCAAATAATACTACAGATAATGATACCAATGGCGATGGAGAACCAGATGATGCAACAGTAACCGTTACACCACAATTGGCTATTTTAGACGTAACTAAAGCTGTCGATTTTGGTTCGTATACCAATATTGGAGATGTTTTAACGTATAGTATTTCAGTTACCAATGCTGGTAATGTTACTTTATTAAATATCATTTTATCAGATACTAATGCAACATTTACAAGTGCATCAACTGTGGCCTCTTTAGCGCCAGGAGAAACCTTTACAGCTAACGCGGAGCATGTGGTAACGGTTGAAGATATTGATGCAGGTAGCGTAGTTAATACAGCATTTGTAGATGCAACAATTGTTAATTCAACAACTTCAATCCGTGAAGATTCCGATGATCCTGATAATGCAACAAATGCCGATGTAGACAATGATGGTGATCCAGATGATGCTACAGTAAGTATCTTTAGTGGTGCTTCAGACTTAAGTGTAGAGAAAGTTGTAAATGAAGCAGAACCGGTTGTTAATAACGAAGTTGTTTTTACTATTACTTTAACTAATGAAGGTTCTGTAACGGCAAATAATATTGTTGTTGAAGAATTTATTCCTAGTGGATATGAATTTATTTCTTACATAGCCACTGCCGGAACTTATTCTGAGAACGATGGTGAATGGACGGTGCCTGTATTAAATGAAGGCGATATACAACTTTTAGAAATTACAGTTGAAGTTCTAGGTACTGGAGATTATTTAAATACAGCGACTATTTTTAGTTTAGATGGTGGAATGGATATGAATACATCAAACAACACATCTACCGCTTTTGTTACACCGCAATGTTTGGAAGTATATAACGAGTTCTCTCCGAATAGTGATGGCGATAACGATTTGTTTTTAATTAGTTGTATTGAAAACTATCCGAATAATAAATTGGAGGTTTATAACCGTTGGGGAAATATTGTTTACCAAGCCAAAGGATATTCTAATACTTGGGATGGAACTTCTAACGGAAGGGTAACCATAAACGAGGCGAAAGAGTTACCTGTTGGGACGTACTACTATGTTTTAGATTTAGGAGATGGGTCTAAACCAAAAACAGGTTGGATTTATATTAACAGATAGAATGAGTTATTAAGAAGAAAGAATGTTATTACTAGATTTAAGTGATTGAAAAGCCATTTTAAATATTAAGTAATAAAGATTAATATTGAACAGAAAACAATAGGTTGATGTTGATGGTGCGCCAGAAATATCAGCCTATTATTTTTGTTAATATATGCTTCTACATTTTTTCTGAAGCATAAAAGTGCCTTAGGGTATTTTAAAAATCTTTTTTATTAAGAAATGAAATACACTTAAAATATGAAGAATTATAACATTGTGATCCCTTTTCAACTGGTATTAAATATTTAAAATGAGAAGTGTTTTTGAACTCTAAAAATAGATTAATATGCTTCACAACCGAATGAAGTTTGTTGTAAAATGATTAAAAAAGAAAGCCTCTCATTAAGTCTAAAACTTTATGAGAGGCTTTTATATTTATTATAAGTAAAAACTAGATGCCTATTTGGTTTACACCATCTACTACGCGGTTTCTGAAATCAAAAACATCTTTAGCAACGTAACTTACGCCATTAAAATCAAAAGAATAATTAAGAATTAGCTCTCTAGTTTCAGGGTTGTATGATGAGCCACCATCATCGGTAATCGCAACGCCTCCGCTAGCGGTGTCAATAGTGATTGAATTATCATCAGCAATTATAATATTCATTTTTTTATCTGCACCTCTTAAGTCTGCAATACCATTGCAAACCAAAGTGTTTGGAGCTACCATTGTTAACTCTAAATCGTCTGTAATACCTCCTGGGTAAACAACAGTTTCTGTAGTTCCGTTTGTTTTTTCAAATTGACCTGTTTGGATATAATTACCATAAAGTTGATTGATATACGAAAATGAAATTACAGAAGATTTTAAATCATCTAAAATAGAATCTGCTTTTACAACATTATCTAATCTAAACCCTAAAGCGTAATTGTTTCCTAATGATACTGGATCTGCAAGAAAGTTAATAGAATCTGCTTTTACATAAACAAACCCTTGTGTTTTACCTGCTGGAATAATTATTTTATTGTCTGCTGGATTTCCTTCACTATCTACAAGAGAATAATAATTTGATGGTAACACCGTGTTCCCTGCATCGGTTACAAGTACATCATCTAAAGAAAAAGTTACTTCTACATTTTCTGTATTAGATAAACGCCCGCCTAAAACAACACCTACACCAATTTGCATGCCTTCGCCCATTATAAATGTACGGTCTATTTCTGCTTTTGGTAAATAAACAGAAGTGAATTCAAATTCATTTTCAACAAAATCGTCGTAAGAACATGATGCAGTACCCAATACAATCACTAATAAAAGAGCGAATGATTGCGTAATCGATTTTAATTTATTTTTCTTCATAATCTTTATTTTATTATTTTTTACCAACCTTGGTTTTGTTTCAAATTAGTGTTTATCAACAACTCGCTATATGGCAAAGGTAAATAGTAATTTTTAGCTTCGTAGTTTCTTCTTTCTACATCTATATTTTGATAAGAAAAAGTGTCGTCTGAATTTTTAGTAATCTTAACACCTTTTACATCTTCAATATTAACGATATTTTTCCATCTTCTTAAATCATGAAAACGTTCGCCTGTAAAACATAGTTCGATACGTCTTTCATTTTCTAAAAGTGTTTTAAAGTCTGCGTTATTTGCTGAAACTTCGTCTAGATAAGGGTCGGTGTTAAGACCTGCACGTTGTCTAACTATAGCTAATGCTTCTTTGGCAGAGAAATTAAATCCTGCAGGAGTAACATCTGGTTGTCCGTAAGCTTCATTTACAGCTTCTGCATAACTTAAATACATATCTGTAAAACCTAGTTGAACATAAACTTTTTCTAGGGTAGTGGTAGGGTTAAGAGCCGCTGGATCGAAATCTAAGTTATTCAAAAACTTTTTTAAGTAATAACCTGTTCTTGTGCCTTCACTTTTAATGAATCCACCAAAATTATCTTGACCACCTTCAAAGGTTTCTAAAGCTGTAAAATCTGTACAAGATTCTGAAGTGAAACATTGATCGTTATTGTAGAAAATAAATTTATAAAATCTATCATCTCTTGAAGTATATGGTGTAGAACCATCATATAAACTTTCTGCCATATCTATAGGATACCCATTAGCAGAAGGAAAAGCATCTACTAAATTTTGAGAAGGATTTACTTCGCCTTGTCCGTACAAAGTAGGTGGGTATAAGCGGTTCTCTAAAGTGTTGTTGTTTAATGAAGAACGCATTCTCCAGATATGATCAGGATTATCATCATTACTAAAATCAAAAGCACTAAGTGATTTTAAGCCTCCGTTTAGTTCAATAACATCATGAAATTTTTCTGCTGCGTCTACCCATTTAGAAACATCGTTAGAAGGATTAAATGCAGGACTTGCTGCGAATAATGCTACTTTGGCTTTTAAAGCATAAGCCGCTAAGCCACTCGCTCTACCTATTTCTTCTACACTATAACCTGGGTTATCGCCTCCTGTGCCTGTGTATGTAAGAGGTAGGTTGGCTATAGCAATATCTAAATCTGCATTAATTTGGGCAACACACTCATCATATGTATTTCTGCTTAATGAGGCATAGTCTTCGTTTTCTAAAATACCATTAACAATTGGAAACCCTAACATTTCTCCATCTGCAGATGGTCCACCAAATACTTTAAGTAATTCCCATTCTGCCCAAGCTTTTAAAAAGAAAGCTTCACCGTAATATCTAGCTAAAACGCGTTCGTTTTCTTCAGCATCACTGGGATTCAGTAAAAATGGTAATCCTGTATCGTGAACAAGTTCTATATATTGATAAACTTGTCTAATGTTATTGTAAGACTGTTGCCAAACATAGCTGTAAGGGTTGCTTGTTGGTCCCCAATATCCGGTAGCTAAATCTGTTTCTTCTGAATTTAAAACACCATTATCAGTAAGGTATTCAACTCCAAAATCTGTGAAATATCTAAATTGATAGTCGGTATAAATATCGTCTATTAAACCTCTAGAACGTTGTCTGGATTCTACAACAATTTCTTCTTGTGTATACTGAATTTCATCTTCTAAAAACTCACTACATCCAGAAACCCCTAGTGTCAGGATAATAATTGGTAATAATTTATTGATTAATTTCATTGTTTTATTTTTTTACCATTCATTAATTAAAAATTCAAAGAAGTCCCTAAAATAAAGGTTCTCATTGAAGGATATTCAAAAAATCCAGCTCTCATGTCTTCAGGGTCTAAATCATCTAGTTTACTAAATAAAGCTAAGTTATTACCTCTTAAAAATATTTTCACGTTAGTAAATGGTCCCTTTTTTGGTAAAGAATATCCTAACTCTACATTAGAAATTCTGAAGTAACTTCCGTTAACTAACCAATAGTCTGAAGTTTTAAAATTGTTTATGCTACCAATAGTGCTTAATCGAGGGTTTGCATTTCCATTAGGAAGATCACTGTTTACACTTCCGTAGTAATTTCTTAAACCTCTATGTTGATAGTATGATGAAGACCCAAGGTTAATATCGTATCCACCAACTCCAGCTCCTACAACATCTAAATTAAAGCCTTTATATTCTGCCCCAATATTAATACCATAATTTAATCTAGGTGTTTGGTTACCGATAGCTCTTTGATCTCTACTATCTATTACGTTATCTCCATTTTGGTCAACATATTTAATGTCTCCAATTTGTACATCGCCAAATTGAGGTAAGGCGCTGCCAATATTTTCTGCAGTAAAAAGACCGTCACTTACGTAACCAATAATGTTATCTTCGGCTTGGCCTTCTTGTAATCTGTATTGATCAGGATATGGTACTTCAGATATTTTTTCTCCTACAATTTTATTATATCCAGCATTTATACCAGCATAATATTTAAAAGAACCTTTGTTTTCACGAAACGTGATGTTAGCATTGAAACCTTTATTTCTTCTATCTGTAAAATTTAATGATGGTAAATAAGCATCTCCACCTAAAGCATCTGCATATAGCTCGCTAGCTTTTGTGATTTGATTTTCAATTTGAATATTAAAATAGTTAAAACTGAAATTGAATTTTTTAAACATGTTTAATTCAAAACCAGCAAACATTTGGTTATATACAATCCAATCGACAGCTTCGTTAGCAGTTGTCGATAAAGTGTATCCAAATTTATTTTGAGCAATATTTGCGGTACCTAAAAATGTAGTACCATTATTTCTGCCTCCTGCCCAAGTATCTAAGTATAAAAATGTACTTGCAGTATATTCTGTACCTATTTGACCAAATGATGTTCTAAATTTTAGAAAATCAATGCTTTTACTATTTTTAAGGAAATCTTCATTTGATGCTACCCACGCAAATCCCATAGTTGGAAAAAAATTGGTCCTATTAGTGCCAATAAACTTAGAACTGCTGCTAGAGTTAAGGTTTGCAAAAAGAATGTATTTGTTTTGCAAAGCAAACGATCCATTTAAATTGAAAGTTAAATTACGATTATCTGGAGCCGTTGCTGTTCTATTAGGAGCGTAATATAAAAGATGGTTGAGGTTTAAGGTTAAAGTAGACTGAGTCATTTGTTTAATATAACTAATGTTACCAGCATAGGTAAAGTCTCTTTGGTTATTTTGATTCGTTCTACCTATATCTAAATCTAAAACTTCATTTCTATATATTTTTAGAGCTAAAGAGTCTTGCCCCGTAATATCTTGAAGGTTTTCTAAAGTATATAAACCCGGTTGGTTGTCTGTTATAAGAGAGTGTGTGTTAAACGTTCTCATCATTAAATATGTATCGTACTTTAAACCTGGTACAATATCTTTAAAATCGAAATCTAAACCGATATCAAAAACCATGTTTGCGGTATAATCTGTTCGCGATCCACCATTTTCTAATTCCGCTAATAAATTGGTGTCAAAGTCATTACTTACAATATATGCAGAATCTCCAACTTTTAAAGGAAAGGCATTTGCAGGTGTTGCAGTAATATTTAAAAACATGTCATCTGCACCTATTATTGGTCTGTTGTTTTCTCCAAATTTACCATAAACACTGGCGTGAGCTCTTAGAGAATTATTTATTTTTGCATTTATTTTTGTTCTAAAGCTAAGGTTTCTACCGTTTATTTTAGATCCTACTTTTTCTAAACCTTCCCAGTCAGAATACCCAATAAAAGCACCGTAAGATGCATTCTCTCCGCCGCCATAAGTATTAAGTGATGCGAAGTTTGATGAGGAGAAATCTTCTAAATACGTGTCTTGATTATTTACGTTCGGAAAATTGATAGGGTCCGAACCGTTGTTATAAGCCGCAATAGCTTCTGGGCTATAAACATCACCTAGACCATCGTTATTTGAAACTCTATTAATAACTTCGGCATATTCTGAAGCAGATAGCAATTTAGGTAATCTAGAGGCTGTATTTAATGCTCTTTGGTAATTAACTTCTACTACTGGTTTTCTAGATTTTCCTCCTTTTGTAATCACATAAATAAGTCCGTTATCACCGAAATTACCAAGTGAAGAATTAAAAGTTCCATCATTAAGAACTAGAACTTCTTCTACTTCTCTTAAATCGACTAATAAGCCTCTTGGTTTTCCATCTACTAAAACGTAAGGCGTACCTCCGTTTAATACATAGCTATAATCTCCTGTTGTACCAGGTGTATTAGTTTGTCTAATAATTCTTAAACCAGGTACACGTCCTATTAATGCTTCTGATAAATTATCTCCTCCCGTTTTTCTCAGTTGATCTCCTGAAATTCTGAATACTGCTCCTGTAGTTTGACTTAAATTAAAAACTCCGAATGGCGTTTTTAATATCTCGTCATCATTTTTTACTTGGAGCGAATCTTGATCTGCTGGACTATTTAAAGGTGTGTTTTGAGCGACACCAATATTTATAGTTATAGCATTGAGTAGGAAGAAAATAAAAACATTTAATCTTGTTATGTTTAGTTTCATCTGTTTCTGTTATAAATTAAATTAGTTCTGTTAGTTGTAAAAGCGTTAAATAATTATTGATTACCAACCTTCTGTTTGTAGAAATGTAGGTACAGCTTCAATTTCTGAGTTAGGAATTGGCCACCAATAATGCTTTTCATCAAACGTTTTTGTTAATTGACTTTGTTCTACGTTTTCAAAACTAAAACCAGTAGGGTATAGTGAAGATTCACCACCTTGCCAACGCATTTCTAAAAATTCAACTTTTTTATTTTCGTCTAAATGAGCAATTTTCCATCGTCTCATATCATCATATCTAATACCTTCAAAACATAATTCAATAGCGCGTTCATTTCTAATACGCTCTCTTAAAAGTGCTTTAGAACCTGTGTAAGCCGCATTTACATTTGGCATTCCAACTCTATTTCTAATCATGTTAATAGCTTGTAAAGCAGTTAAGCTAGATCCTGGTACAGCTCCGTTTGGACCATAGGCCTCATTTGCAGCTTCTGCATAGTTGAGGTATACTTCAGACATTCTAAAAATATTATTATTTACATGATGGTTTGTACCACCAGCACCAGACCATCGTGCTCCATTTGGTAACCATTTTTTAATTCGAAGACCTGTAAGATTTCTAACTCTCCAAAATAAATTTGGATTACCTCCCGGATCGTGTAAATTTAATCCCAAGTTTCCTTCTTCGTTTACTTGTGCTAAATCAACAACACCTGTTAAATTCCAAGCATTTGGATCTACTATTAAATCTTTTACACCATCAAATAGTATAGCGTTATAAAATCTAGGATCTCTATTTATAAAAGGCTCTTGTGGGTTGTAATCAGGATCATCGGCTATGGTTAAACCATTTTTTGTTTCAAATTTGTCTACAAAATTAGCTAATGCACCGATTGACATAGGGCTTCCATTTCCTCTTAAATGGTCCCAGCCAGCAGTTAATGTATGTCTAGGTGTAGGACTAATTATTCCTCCGAAAACAAAAAACTTTTGATTTACTTCGGAAAAAATAACTTCTGATGGAATTGTTTTTTGAATACCAGGTCCAATAAAAATACTTCTGTAAGGTTCTAGTTCTTCCGTTTCCGTAAGAAAAAGATCGTCACCATTATGGTCTACATCTATAGTGTTTGCCGCACTTGCATCAATAATTGTATATAAACCGTTATCGTTAGCGTAATTGATAAGGTCTGAAGCGGCTGTTGCTGCATCTATCCATGCTTGTTGATCGTTTGACTCATTTACTAATGGGCTAGCAGCAAATAATGTAAGTCTAGATTTTAGCGCCATAGCAGCACCTTTTGTTGGGCGTCCAACATCTTCCGACTCCCAAGCTACAGGAAGAAAGCTTGTCGCTTGATCCAAATCGTCTAGCATATTTGCTAGGTTACTTTGGTACGATTCTCTCTCGTGATCTAGAGCGCTATCTAATTGGAAATTTTCTTTTAAATAAATAAGCCCACCGTGGCGTTTTGTTAATAAGTGGTAAAAGAAGGCTCTTAAAAAATAAGCTTGCCCAATTAATCCATTTATTTCTTCTTCAGTTCCGTTATTTATATTATCAACATTTGCAAGAAAAGTGTTTATAGCTCTAATGCCTTTCCAAGAATCATAATACCTGAAAGTAAAGTTTGGTGTTGATCCTACAGGAGTTCCATTAGCGTTGTAAGGCGTCATGTTTATTAAGCTAACATAATCTCCTTGTGCATATATAGGGTAGGTTTGTGGAAACGTCTGCCATAATCTACCCGGATAACCTTCTCCGGCCATCGTCATGTTTGGTAACCAATCTCCTCCTTGGCCTGGTGCACTTACATCAGTTATTAAATAACTATAAGCAGCATCTAAAGCATTTTTTGCTAAACGAATATCTTCAAAAACGTCAGATTCATCTAGGCCTTCAAAATCTTGTTGTTTATCTAAATAATCTTCACAACTCGTAAAAAAAGCGATGCAGATTAAAGCAAATGTATATATTCTTGTTTTCATAATTTTTTTGTTTTAAAAAGTCATGTTTATACCTAAATTGATTCTTCTAAGTACTGGGTAAGATCCAGGATTGTTTGCTTCAGGGTCTCCATAATCTAAATCAGAAATTACAAGAAGATTATTACCATTAAGATAAACTCTTAAATCACTTAATGTTTTACTGTTGTTCATATCAAAATTATAACCAAGGTTTACACTTCGTAATTTTATGTAATCTAAATCTACAATTCTAGCTGTAGAATCATTTATTAAGTTAGGGTTTGTTACCGCATGTAAGGCAGGGTATGCCGCATTGGTATTGGTAGGCGTCCAGTAATCTAAATGCTCATCTAATCCTGTTGCAAGTCCATCAGGAAGTGCAAATGCTAAATCGCTATTCACAAGTCCTCTGTGTCCTTCAACACCGTTAATTAATGCGCTAAGCGACCATCCTTTGTATGATCCACTTAATTTTAAACTATAACTGTTTTTTGGAGCATTTGGTAAATCGAATCTAATTTGATCATCTAAAGCAGTTCCTGTTATGGCTCCATTTGCGTTGTAATCTATGTATCTGTAATCTCCTAAACCAGGTGTGCCACTAACGGTAGGGTAATTTACAACTTCATCTATATTTTGAAAATAACCATCTGTTTGTAATAAAGCTGAAGCTCCTGCAGGTTTTCCTGAAATTGATGTATATGGTGTAGTTCCAGGACCATCTAAAGCACTTTTAAGAATACGGTTTTCATTAAAACCGTAAAACGCAGTTGCAGAATACTTAAATCCTCCTGAAGTTTTGTTTTTATAAGTTAGAGATATTTCATATCCATGACTTTCAGAAGCACCTAAATTAACAAAAGGTAAATCTGCAGAGAAACCATAAAAAGCAGGGTATATAGCACCAGGGATGCTGATTAAATCGGTTCTAGAATCTTTGAAGAAATCAACTTCTCCTGATATTTTATTATCAAAGAAACCGAATTCAACACCAATGTTTTGTTTTGCTACAGTAGCCCATGTTAGTACAGGGTTACCGATTTGAGATTCTGTAACTATTAAAAGAGGATCATCTATATCTAATCCAAAATAATATCTCGAATTTGGTCTTTGCTCCGTGTTAGCAGCACCAGGCTCTCCGTAAAAATCGTAGAAACTTAAGTATTGCCAACGATTACTGCCTAGTCCAGATTTAGATCCTGTTTCACCATAAGAATATCTTATTTTGAAGTTGTTAATTTCAGGGATATTGTTTTTGATAAAATTTTCTTTGGCTAAATTGATACCAACTGCATACGAAGGAAAAAGTTTAAATCTGTAACCTTCTGCAAATGTTTCATCTCCATTGTAAGATCCACTTAGTTCAAAGAAGTAACGCGAATCATAATTATAAGTAGCACGACCTACATAATCTTCATTATAAAAAGGGAATGTTGTATTACTTACACGTTTATTACGACTAGCAAGCGCTAGACCAGTTACACTGTGCTTACCAAAAGAGCGTTGATAATTTAATTGTGCACGTTGATAAGAAATTTCTTGACTGTCGTTAATTGTTTCACTTCCTAAAATAAATTCTAAAGGACGCTCATATTCTACGCCTTCAGCAGAAATCCATGATCCATCGCGGTCTAAAGTGTAAGTGTCTAATCTAGGGTCTAATGTGGCATCATAAGCTATTCTACTTCGTGTGGTGTAAGAACTTATGTAGTTATATTTTCCTGTAAATTTTAAGCCTTCAGTAATAAAATCTAAATCTTGTTCTAGTTCTAAATCTATAGAAAAAACCGTTTTATTATCTTGAGATGTTCCACTAGCATTAATACCTGTGTAAATATTTCTTCCAGTTCCATATCTAGGTTCTGATAAGCCAGGGAAAAATGGATCTGGATATTCTTCTAAAACACTTGCTGGATATACGGGTACTACGCCACCTGGTGCCGAGTTGTATAATCCTAAAAAGCTAATGTCGCTTCCGTTACCGGGTTGGTTTTTATCTTCTAAACGGCTACTGACACTTGTGTTTAAACGCGTAGTTTTAGTTAAGGTGAAATCTAAATTCCCTCTAAAAGTGTATCGTTTAAATTTAAATTTAGGATCATAATTAAAGAGTTTTTCTGTTTTAGTAATATCTCCTTCTGTTAAATATCCTGCAGATGCATAGTATTTTACAAAATCAGAACCACCTCTAACAGATATAGTTTGATTTAAACTAGTTGCATAATCATCTCTTATGGCAACATCAAACCAATCTGTATTTGGATAGATGTATGGTAAATCACCATCTCTCCAATGTGCTAAATCCACAGCTGAAGCATATCCACTAGTATAAGCTTGGTCATTTAAGATTCCAGTATTAAAAGCGCTTTGTGCCGAAAAAGCATCTAGTACATTGTCTGGTTCGTTAAGAACAGATTTTACTGAAAACTCACTATTGTAGCTCACTTTTGGTCTACCAGTCTTTCCTCGTTTTGTTGTAATAATGATAACACCATTTGCGCCTCTAATACCGTAAACAGCTGTTGCGGCACCATCTTTTAGAGTACTTATGTTTTCTACATCTCTAGGGTTTATGTTGGCAAATCCACCAACAATTTCTACACCATCTACCAATATTAAAGGGTTTGCATTACCTCTAATAAAAATATCGCCGTCATCAGCACCTGGTTGTCCAGAACCTTGTACAACAACAAGCCCTGGAGAAACACCACTTAAAGCGTTAGTAACATTACTAGAACCAGAATTTAATAGCTCTTCTCCTTTTACCTGACTTATAGATCCTAAAACACTTTCTTTCTTTTGAGCACCATAACCAACAACAACAATTTCAGAAAGACTTTGAATATCCTCCTTCATAGTCACGTTTATAGTTGTTTTGCCTGTTGTTTTAATTTCTTGAGTTTGAAACCCAATACTAGAAAAAACTAAAACGGCATTTGGATCTACGGTAATTTTATAACCACCATCGAAATCTGTTACAGCTCCATTTGCCTTTCCTTTTTCGAGAATATTAATACCAGGAATTGGCATTCCAGAATCATCTGCTACTACACCCTTAATTACCTCCTGAGAAAAAGAACACCATGAGATGGATAGTAATAATATAAATAGTTTTATTTCCTTCATAAATTAGAGTTTTCTGGGTTAAGAGAATATAGAAATGTTATACTCATAGTTTTAATGTTTTAGCTTAGTTATGTTGACTGTTTTTTTAATTCCTTTTTAAAGCTAAAAATTTGTTGAAATTTAATTTTAGAAATCTTTAACAAACGCTTATAACTTTATTTAGGATAATCTACTGTCAAAAGTAAAGGGTTTACCTCTTTTTGCTTTCTCAAATTGGGGTTCAAAATGTTGCTTTTAACAATTTTTCTTAAGATAAAACTTACAAATAATGCGATTATAGGCTTTTTTGCTGCAACATACGTCTCTAATTAGAATATTTTTGTTGAGATTAATTTAAAATACATACTGATTAATTTAGCATATAAGTAACTGTTTAGATTAATTGTTTTTATCAAAAAAATGATATGTTTTTTGTGTTTTTAAAAGTAACTAATTAGGTGTGATTTGTATTTATGGTAATACAGAAAATTATGAAATATTAAAATTTATGTTGCTTTTTAATTGGGCATGTTTTTTTTGTTTTGGAAGTGTTATTGGTCGTTTTTATTTTTAGAATTACTTATAGTAAGTTTTAAATAGTAGATGTGTTTTTTAGTTGTTTGCTGAGTTTTTCCGTCGGTTTTAAACTCTAAAAAACACTATAAGTAACATTATTCCCCCTTAATTGAGAAATCTACCACTAATAAAGTGGGTAAGTTTGTTACCAAGTGTTTCTTCACTTTATAGTGAAGCTGTTTTTCATAAAAGCTAAATTAAATAGAATGATAAAAAAGATAATACCCGTTTTAATATTCACCGCTACTTTGATGTTTACAGTTGTTAGTTGTAAAAGCAATACTCAGAAATCAGTAGTTAAGGACGATGTTGAAAATCCAAAACCAAATATTGTTATTATTTATTTGGACGATTTAGGTTATGGCGATTTAAGTTGTTATGGTGCTACAGCATTGCGAACACCCAATATCGATGCTTTGGCAAATGGTGGCGTAAAATTTACTAACGGTTATGCTTCGTCGGCAACTTGTACGCCAAGTCGTTATGCATTATTAACGGGTATGTATCCATGGAAAAATAAGGATGCTAAAATATTACCGGGCGATGCGCCTTTATTAATTAGTACAAAGCAAACTACTTTGCCGAAAACGTTGGCTAAAGCAGGTTATCAAACCGCCATTATAGGTAAGTGGCACTTAGGTTTAGGTTCTGGAAATGTAAATTGGAATACAACTATTAAACCAAGCCCTAATGAGGTAGGTTTCGATGAGTCTTATATTTTGGCTGCCACTCAAGATCGTGTGCCAACGGTATATATTGAGAATGGGAATGTGGTAAATCTTGATAAAAACGATCCGATAGAAGTTAATTATAAAAAGAATTTTGAAGGTGAACCTACTGCTAAAACGAACCCTGAACTGACAACCATGAAATGGCATCACGGACACAATAATAGTATTGTAAACGGGATTCCTAGAATTGGGTACATGAAAGGTGGTGAAGCTGCTAAGTGGAGTGATATTGATATGGCCGATAATTTTTTAGGAAAAGCACAAAGCTATGTGAAAACACATAAAGAGAATCCGTTTTTTCTATACTACGCTATGCAACAACCTCATGTTCCTAGAACGCCCCATCCACGTTTTGTTGGTAAATCAGGCATGGGACCAAGAGGTGATGTTATTTTAGAAGCCGATTGGTGTATTGGTGAATTTATTAAGACTTTAGAAGAAGAAGGTGTTTTAGAAAATACTTTAATTGTTTTTTCTAGTGATAATGGGCCTGTTTTAAACGATGGGTATTATGATGATGCTGTAGAAAAACTTGGAAATCATGACCCAAAAGGAGGCTTGCGCGGTGGTAAATACAGTTTGTTTGAAGCTGGTACTCGAGTGCCTTTTATTACTTATTGGAAAAATCATATTAAACCTAATGTATCCGATGCTATTGTTTGTCAAATGGATTTAATGGCTTCTTTAGGAAATCTAGTTGGAGTCGATGAGAATACCACGGATAGTAAAAATTTATTAACGGCATTATTAGGTGAAGCAGAGCAGGGACGTGAGCATTTAATTATTGAAGCGAAATCTAATACAGCTTTACGAAGTGGCGATTGGATTTTGATTCCTCCGTACAAAGGTGCTTCAATGAATAAGAAAGTAGGGACAGAAACAGGTGTATCTTTAGAGTGCAAACTTTTTAATGTTGTGAAAGATAAAGGGCAACAAAATAATTTAGCTGAAGAAAACCCTGGAAAACTAAAAGAGTTAATTCAGGTTTTTGAACAATTAAAACAATAACAAGTTTATTTCAGAATAAAGAAATCTAGAACATTATGCTCAATAAAACACATGCCGTAATTCTTGTTCTCAATTTGTTGATTTTCAGTTGTAAAACTTCAGAAACAATAAAACCGGCAGCAAAGCCGAATATTATTTTTATAATGGCCGACGATTTGGGGTATGGTGATATTGGACCTTATGGGCAAACTAAAATTAAAACACCAAATCTCGATGAGTTAGCAGCTCAAGGTATGGTGTTTACCGATCATTATGCAGGTTCTACAGTTTGCATGCCATCGCGCGCTAGTTTGTTAACGGGTTACGATCAAGGTCATGCTAGTGTTAGAGGGAATCCTGTTTGGACAGAAAGTGGTACTCCTGTAAACCTTAAGCGTAATGAAATAACGGTTGCTACCGAACTCAAAAAAGCGGGGTATAAAACAGCTGTTATTGGTAAGTGGGGACTTTCTGAAGGTGTAAATAAAGAAAATATGCCATCGGAACATGGTTTTGATTATTTTTTAGGATACAAAGAGCATCGCCATGCGCACCATTATTACTGGGATACTCTATATCGTAATAGTGAAGCTTTTATTCTGAAGGATAATAATTTTGCCCTAAAACAAGGTAAATACACACACGATGTTTTTGTGAATGAGGCTTTAAGTTACGTGGAAAATGAAAAGGAAAATCCGTTTTTTCTGTATTTAGCGTTAACCATTCCTCATCTAGAATTAACGGTTCCCGAAGAATCTAAGAAACCTTATCAAAATTTAGGCTGGCCAGAACGTAAAATGAATACAAAAGGGCATTATAAAAATGACGAGGAAGGGAATACAACCTACGCCGGTATGGTGTCTCGTATGGATAGAGATTTAGGGAAGTTGTTTGATAAATTAAAAGAATTAGGAATAGAAGATAATACCATTATTTTCTTTACAAGTGATAACGGACCCGAATATGAAAAAAAGGATCGATTCTTTAATAGTAATGGTGCGTTAAAAGGAGGAAAGCGAGATTTGTATGAAGGCGGTATTCGTATTCCATTTATAGCTAAATATCCAGAGAGAATTCCTGCAGGTTCAACAAGTAATCACATGTCTGCTTTTTGGGATTTCTTACCAACAGTTTGCGAATTAGTAGGTGTTACGCCAACCAATAAAGATATTAACGGAATTTCTCTAGTACCTGAATTATTAGGAAATAGCAAAGCACAACAAAAACACGATTATTTGTATTGGGAGTTTAACGAGAAGCAAGGTCCCATTCAGGCTATTCGTCAAAACGATTGGAAATTGGTTTGGAAACTTGAAAGTAGTCCTGAGTTGTATAATCTTTCAACAGATATAGGTGAAACTAAAAATCTGGCCTTAGAAGAATCGGAGAAATTAAATGAATTGCTTGCGCTTCTAAAAATAGCCAGAACAGAGCATTCAGAATTTCCTTTACCCACTAGAAAAGTAGCACTTCAAAAAAGAAAATAGATAACTTCATTATTTGTTTTTTTAACATGTTTATTTAAACTGTGGGTATTTGAAATAGTCTATTTCTCTTCATTCACGCTCATATTGCAACATATTGGTTCCTTAATTGAGAATTTTAAAATGCTAAAAGACCTTAGATTTGGTTTTAGAGGAAAGTGTTTATTTCATTCATATTAATTCTTTTTGAAATAGGCCTTTTCATTCAACTAAATAAACCAAACTAAACTTTAAATTATGAGAATAAAAAATTACTCAAAAAACATTAAAACATTATGCATTGCTTTATTGATTTGCTGTTCCAGTTTTACGGTATTTAGCCAAACTATTTACACCAACGATATGGAGTATGTGTTAGCTGATGTAAAACAAGTTTTTATTACTAATAAAGTGTTGACAGAAGCCCATGCTGATAATTTATTAACAGCATTTACCGAAATGAAAGTAAACGGAATTCGTATTCCGCTTTTTGGTAGAGATACAAATGGGGTAGATCTTAACCCAAATAAACCCATGTTCGATTATTTTTACACACAAGCTTTAGCACAAGGCTTTGTGATTTTTGCAAATCCAGCACAAGGTGGTGGTGGTGCGCGTGTTGCCAATAATATGCTTAATGGCGATGTGCCTTCTGTTAACGGTGTGCAAGCGGCAACCGATGAATTAATAGCAAGAGTTTTAGAGTTCTCAGCAGAATATCCTGGTTGTAAATGGTTAAATCCTTTTAATGAAGATGGACGTGCAACTAGTAGTACTTGGAGCGTGGACCAAATACATGAAATTTATTCAACACTTTATAATAATGTAAATGGCGCAGAACTTATTGGTCCTTGTACTTGGGGGCTTCCTGCGGCTATCGATATGTTTAATAATACCAATATAGAAGATTATATTACGGTGGCTGCATCTCATAATTTAGGCTTTAATCATGGACAATGGTCTACGTTTATCAACTTAGCAAAAGCTAAAAATTTACCAGTTTGGGATTCTGAAGTAAACCATAATGATGCTAAAGGTAATGGAACGCGTTTGGAGAAAGCTATAGAAAATAAAGTAGATGGGTTAGTGTTATATAATGCTGCCAATGCTGTAAACTTAAATAATGGTACTTTAACTAATGCCGTTTATACTTGGATGGATTTATATTTAAAAGATGAGGCACAACCTGTTAATATCGCTCCAACAGGTATCGCTACGCAATCTTCTACCAATCCTTCATTCAATAAAGGGCCCGAATTAGCAATAGATGGTGATACCAATGGAAACTTTGGTGGAGGTTCTGTTACCGTAACAAATGGTGAAGCAAACCCATGGTGGCAAGTCGATTTTGGATCAGATAAGGGTCTTGGAGATATTAAGGTGTTTAATAGAACAGATGGTTGTTGCAAGGCTAGAATGTCCAATTTTACAGTATCTGTTATAAACAGTAATAACGAAACGGTGTATAGTAAAACCTATGCCGATTACCCAGATCAATACATTACAGTAGAAACAGGAGGTGTTATAGGTCAAGTTGTTCGCATAGATTTAGATAACGGAACCAATGCGTTAACATTAGCGGAGGTAGAAGTTTATGCTTCGGAAATTACATTATCAACCGTAGTTATAGATAATGTAGAAGTTAAAATTTATCCAAATCCCGTTTCAGAAAAATTAATGATATCTACACCTAGTGCTGCCTTTCAAAATTACACGCTTTATAACATTAGCGGGCAAGTAGTTTTAACTAACGAAATAAATACTAAAGATGTTGAGGTTAATGTAAGTGCTCTTTCTAAAGGTCTTTATTTATTAAAATTAGATGGCCTTAATAGCTCTAAAATGTTAAAAGTGGTTAAGGATTAATTTTCGATACATAATTTTTTACCTTAGCGGATAAACACAGTAGGTTAAACTTATTTAATTTAAAAATAGTACCATTAATAGAATTTAATACAATGATAAAAACCTCAAGCATACTCTTAGTTTTAATGTCTGTATCATGTCTTGTTTTTTCAAGTTTTTCAGATGAAACAAAACAGCAGAATAAAATAAATTCTGATACGGAGTTAATTAAACCTAAAAAACCTAACATCATCTATATTTTAGCAGACGATTTGGGTTATGGTGATTTAAAATGTTTTAATCCTAACGGAAAAATACCAACGCCAAACCTTAATAGTATGGCTAATAATGGTGTTATGTTTACAGATGCGCACACTTCGTCTGCCGTTTGTACGCCAACACGATACGGTATTCTTACGGGGCGTTACAATTGGAGAAGCCGTTTAAAAAGTGGTGTGCTTGGTGGGTATTCTAAATCGTTAATTAAAGAAGATCGTGTTACTGTAGCAACCATGTTACAAACGCAAGGTTACAGCACGGCTTATATCGGGAAATGGCACATGGGTTGGGATTGGTCTTTTGTGAATGAAGAAACAGAGGCAACGCTTAGTAAACTACATAGCACTCCAGAAGTAGATTTTTCAGCACCTATTAAAAATGGACCATCAACACATGGTTTCGATTATTCATTTGGGTTTTGCGGATCTTTAGATATGGCGCCTTATGTATTTGTTGAAAATGATATACCAACTATGGTGCCTACAAAAACCACTATTTCGGTAGACGAAAAAGGTGTTTGGAGAAAAGGACCAACGTCCGACGATTTTGTTCACGCTAATATTTTGCAAGATTTAACAGATAGAGCAGTGAATTATATAGAAGAAAAATCGACAGAGAAAGATCCATTTTTCTTGTATTTTCCTTTACCTGCGCCGCATACACCAATTTTGCCAACTACAGAGTTTTTAGGAAGAAGTAATACCAATATGTATGGCGATTTTGTAATGCAGGTTGATGATGTGGTTCGCCAAATACGAGAAACATTAAAGAAACAAGGCATTTCAGAAAACACATTAATTGTTTTTACTAGTGATAATGGATGTTCTCCAAAAGCAGATTTTGAAGAATTGGCAAAAGTAAAACACGACCCGAGTTATGTGTTTAGAGGTATGAAAGCTGATATTTACGAAGGCGGACATCATGTGCCACTTATTGTAGAATGGCCGAGTAAAGGTTTAAAAAACTCTAAAACAGATAGAACTATTTCTACCATCGATTTTTTTGCAACTTGTGCTGAGGTTTCAGGTTATAACATTAAAGATACCGAAGCGGAAGATAGCTATAGTATGCTACCTTTAATTGTAGGAGCTAATCAAGATGATATTAGAGAATATACGGTTTATCATTCTATAAACGGATCGTTTGCTATAAAACAAGGTGATTGGAAATTGTGTTTAACCAACGGTTCTGCTGGGTGGAGTTACCCAAGACCAAACGAAATAAAAAGTCAGAAATTAGATTTACCCGAGATGCAACTTTTCAATTTAAAAAATGATATTGAAGAAACTAAAAACGTAATAGCGGAGCACCCGGAAAAAGCTACCGAGTTAAAAGCTGCGCTTAAAAAAATAATATTGGATGGGAGAAGTACAGTAGGTGAAAAACAGCAAAACGAAGGCATGGAAGGCTGGAAACAAATTGAAAGTATAATTAATTAAGACGAAAATTAAATTAAAATCTACAAAATGAAACAAGTTTCTCTAGCGTTTTCAACGCTTCTGTTTATTGCATTTTTCAATGCTTGCAGCGTTAAACCAAATTTAAATGTAAGCTCTCCCGATAAAAAGGTAGAGTTAACTTTTGAGAATAATGAGGAAGGTTTAACATATCAATTAAACCGGAATAATGAGGTCTTGGTAGGTGTGTCTAGTATTTCGATACTGCCTAACATTCCTGTGAAAATATTAAATACAGAAATTAACTCAGTAGATACCAAATGGAATCCGGTTTGGGGACAGTTTAGTGAAGTTAGAGATTTTTATAATGAAATTGTAATTCATATTGAAATCAATGGAAAAACAGGAAAATTACTCTCTCGTGTTTATAACGACGGTGTTGGTTTTAGGTTTGAACTGGATGATGTTACCGCAGAAGATCAATTAGATTTTTATGCTGAATATAATTTAGAAACAAATGATGAATTCTATTATACAGCTGGAGAACATCCTCCTGTAGGGCCTGTTTCTGTAAGTAGTTTTTCTAATTCTAAAGGGAAGCCTTCTAAAATGCTAATTCCCGTTGTTGTCGAAAAATCGAATAAAAATCATCTGTCTTTTTTAGAATCCGATCTGTATTCATCTAAAGGTTTTAGTACCATGACGGTGAATTTTAATAAAGAATCCGGAACGTTAGTATCGAGTAGTAAACCAAAATATATAAGCGAAAAAGTGGTTACGCCATGGAAAGTTATTTTGTTTGGAGACTCGGCTGGCGATTTAGTAACCAGTACCGTTACTGTAAATTTGGCGGCACCTTGCGAAATAGAAAATACCGATTGGATTAAACCAGGGAAAACCATGTGGGATTGGCGTGTGCATGGCTATACGGCGCCCGATGGTTTTGTGTATGGTATTAATACAGAAAGCTATAAACGTTTTATCGATTTTGCAGATAAAAAAGGGATTGAGTATTTTTTAATTGACGCATCTTGGTATAAACGTGCTACTAAAGGGCATTTTGAGTTAACTCCTGAGTTAGATTTAGAAGCTGTTATAGCTTACGCTGAAGATAAAGATGTTGAACTTATATTGTATTACGATCGTAAATTTGGAGAATATGGAGATAAGGAGTTGTTTCCTTATTTTCAATCTTTAGGTATGCATGGAATTAAATATGGTTTTATGGGGAATAATGTTCAGTTTTCTCGCGATGCTATTAGTCAAAGTGCCGCTAGTGAATTACTAATCGATTTTCATGATAGTCCGGTACCGTTTACGGGTGTGAGGCGTACATTTCCCAACGCTATTACGCGCGAGTATTGCCATGCACAACAAGATTCTCGTAAAGCTTTTACTCCCGAAACCTTTATTAAAATGGCTTTAGTTAATGCTATACAAGGGCCTTTGGATATGAATAACGGTAATTTTGATATCACCGGAATTAACGCCGGAAAACGACAAAAAGGACCAAAGAAATTAAACTCTTATTTATCTACAGTGGTGTCTGAGGTGGCTAGAACTCTAGTTGTTTTTAGTGGCTTAGTTTGTATTCCCGATGCTCCAGAAGCTTATGAGGCTAAAGCCGATTTATTCGAGTTTATTCAAAAAATGCCTGTTGGTAAATGGGATGAATCTCGAATTCTGAATTCTAAAATGGGCGAATATATTACTACAGCACGCCGCTCAAAAAACGATTGGTTTATTGGTAGTGTTATGAATCAAAAAGGAGGTGTTTTGGATATTGACTTAAATTTTCTTGAAGAAGGAAAAACCTATGAGGTTACATTTTACGAGGATACAGCCGAAACCGATTGTAAAACAAACCCAGAAGCTTACCAAATAAGAAAGGCTAAAGTGAAAAAAGGAGATGTTATTAAAGCTAATATGGCTCCAGGTGGTGGACATTGTATGTGGATAAAATCAGAATAAAAAAGTATATTTAACGCTGAAACCTATTCCAAATGAAAAACCAACCATTCTATTTATTACTATGCGCTTTTACATTGTTATCAATGAGTTTATTTGCGCAAAAAATAAGAATTACAGAAGCTCCCGAAGATTATCAATTATATGCTCGCGATAGCAGTAATACCGTGGAGGTTTTTATCTCTGGTAATATAAAGGGAACTCCAGATTTTAAAGAGTTTTCATTAAAAGTATTTAAAGATAATTTGCTTTATAATACACAAAGGGATAGTCTAGTTGATAAGAAGTTTTCAGTTTCAACTAAAATAAATTCAGGCTTACACGAGTATCGATTTGAGTTTTATATCAAAAAGAATAACACCGATAGCCTATATTTTTCAGCCGATCATATAGTTTGTGGTGATGCTTATATTATAACGGGGCAATCTAATTCTCATGCAAGTAGTAGCTTGTCGACTTACAGTAATCCGTATTGCAGAAGTTTTGGTGTTAAAACAGGTTACGAAACTTACAACGACGACGATAGAAAAGTACGTTGGGGTATGGCAACAGGAAATTTAGAAGGTCTTGATGGTGTTGGTGGATGGTTTAAAAAGAATCCATTTGGCGTTGGTGCTTGGGGTATGGAATTAATGCGGTTAATTGTTGAAAAACATCAGGTGCCTGTTTGTATTATTAACGGTGGTAGCGGTTCTTCGTCCATAGAAAAAAACATGTTATATCCAGAGCAACCATCTTTAGAAACTAGCTTTGGGCGTTTAGCATATCGTGTCGATCAAGCAGGATTAAAAGATAAAATTAAAGCCGTTTTTTGGCACCAAGGCGAGTCTAATTCGGTAAGCACAGAAAGTTATCAGGCGTATGCAGCTAATTTCGATGTGCTTTTGAATGATTGGAAACGTGTTTATACAAGTTTAGAAAAAGTTTATTTATTTCAAATTCATCCAGGTTGTGGTCGTAATCCAGAGAGTTATCTTTCTGAAATGCGAGAAGTTCAAAACAAAATAGATGAAAAGTACGAGATGGTAAATATTATGTCCACATTAGGTGTTACAGGTCATGATGGTTGTCACTTTTCTTACGATGGTTATTTAGAATTTGCCAAACGTATTTATCCTTTAGTGGCGCGGGATTATTATAACGAAAAATTCGATTTCATTATAACACCTCCAAAATTATTAAGTGCGAATTACAAAGGTTCCAAAAAGATTATACTAAACTTCGATCAGTCTATACTTCTAGAAGAAAAGCGTGAAGTAAATGGTGTGGTTCATTATTTAAAAGATCAGTTTTTTGCTTCGGAAGATTCAAATTTAGAACAAACGCCTCTTGAAGTTAAAAAAGTGGAAGTTAAAGAGCATTCACTTATTCTTACATTAAAAAAAGCGTCTAACTATAAATTTATAACCTATTTACCAAGTAAGTTTTACGTTGGTACTAGCGATATTTATAATGGTCCGTGGCTATCTGGAAGTGAAAATAATATTGGTGCTTTAAGTTTTGATAGAAGGCCAATTACTCAACTTAAAGATTAAATTCACTAAAATAATCTTCTTTTATAGAGTAATAATTGATGCTGTTTCTATAGTTTTCATGTTATGGTTAGGCGTTCTTTATGGAATTTGGCTTAAATCATGAGATTTCATGTATATTTATGATTGTTAGTTTGTTGTGTTTGTGTTGAAGCTGTTCTTATAGTTTTTTATGTATTTAAATTCAACATTTATACCCCCTAATTGATAATTATAAGTTTTTGTTTTATACTAACTTTGGTAATTGCCGAATATACACACATAACTGAATAGATCTGTGCGTATGTTTTCAAACAAAACAAACTAAAAGAAAATCAATAACTGTCTTTATACCTTTTACTAATGAAAAAAATTTTTATAATTATAGTGTTGTTCTTTTTAGGAATGGGTACTGTTTTTTCTCAGTCGAACTTTAAATCGGTAACAGCATCATATTCTCCAATTGAAGCATTAGGTTTTGAAGAGGGTATAAAACGAGGCGACCCGAGTGATGTTATAAAAGTAGGGGCTTTGTATTATGTTTGGTATTGGAAGGTAGGAGATCATGTTAGATGGGCAACATGGTATGCAACCTCACCAGATGGATTTGTTTGGACAGAAAAAGGAGAAGTTTTACCTCCGGGAAAAGATGGTAGTTGGGATGATGAAGGTTGTTTTACACCTGGTATTTTAGTTGCTAACAATAAATATTATCTTTTTTATTCGGGAGTTAATAATCCGTATAGAACTAAGGATCTTGAAAAGTCGAAAACAAGAATAGGCATAGCTGTTTCAAATTCTCCTGATGGTTCTTGGGCAAAACTCTCAACTAATCCTATAATGGTTCCAAGTGATGATATCACTGAGTTTGATAGTCACAGAATTGATGATGCTAGTTTAATTGTTCGTGACGGAAAATACTGGTTGTATTACAAAGGGCGCCAATGGGGTAAATCGCCACGTGAAACCAAAATGGGTGTTGCTATAGCCGATAACCCTGAAGGACCGTATGTGAAATACGAAAATAATCCTGTTGTAAAAGGTGGTCATGAAGTCTTAGTTTGGCCTCAAGGCAAAGGTGTTGCCACGCTTATAGGAAAAGAAGGACCAGAGGATGTTCGCAAATCCATTATGTATGCCGAAGATGGATTTAATTTTAAAAAGACACACGATTTTACAAATAAAAATGTACCACTTGCTCCTGGAGCATATCGTCCTGAGGCGTTTACTGATAACGGTAAGGGGAAGTTGATAGAATGGGGCGTACAGAGAGTTATTAATAAAAAGGAACAGTTTCTTGAAAGATTCGATTTAAAGGAGATTTTTGAAAGCAGTGGTATTATAAATGAAACAAAATAAAACTAAAATGAAATTACAACACATCACATTATTAACATTATTGCTTTTAATATTTAGCTGTAACACCCAGGCTCAAAAAATGAAAATAGAGTATGTTGGCAATGCTGCAGCACAAAAAGATATGCATGTTTGGGGATCTTCTCCAGTACAAGATAAAAATGGTAAAACACATTTATTTGCTGCGCAATGGTCTACCGCTTCGCAACCCGGTAATTTTAGCGGTTGGTTTAAAGATTGCGAAATTGGACATTACGTGGGCGATAGTCCAGAAGGTCCTTTTGAATATGTAGGTATTGCTGTGCCAGACAAAGATGGTTTGTTTAATTCGCCACACAATCCAACGGTTAGTAATATTGACGGGCAATATCAGCTTTGTTTTATTGTTAACGAAAACAACGATTTAAAAACACAACGTATTGTGATGTATGTTGCCGATGATTTAAATGATACTTGGCGACCAGCAAAAGGAGCAGAAGCCGATGGTACTATTTTACGCCAAACTAAAAAACCCGAAGTGTGGAATTACACAGCAAGGTTAGGAGTTTCTAATCCATCATTAATAAAATACAATGGCAAGTATTTTTTATATCACAAATCTGTAGTTAGAAAAGAGCCTAAAGGCTATGTATACTCTTATGGTGTTGTGGTTGCAGATCATGTTGAAGGTCCATATATACATCAACCAACAAGAGTAACCGAAGAAAAAATGCCGCTTGAAGATGCTTATGCGTTTACAATGAAAGATTCTGTATACATGATTAGTCGTGATTTTAGAGCATCTTTAGGAAATAGCGGAGGTGGTTTATTATGGAAGTCGGGCGATGGTTTTTCTTTTCCTGCAGAAAGAACAGAACGAGCTTATGAAGATTTACAACACTATGTAGGAGAAGAATATCTAAAAGATGCCGTTTCATACCGAGGTAAAAAAGACGGTCATTTAGAGCGTGCACAAATCCTTTTTATAGACGATAAACCAGCCTATTTATATTTGGCAACAGGAGTTCAGGTAAAGCCAGGTTATGGTAGTAGTTCTCATGTTTTTAAAATAAATTTTGAGTAAAACTAGTACAAAGCAATAAGCTTGAGTTTACATGTTTTTTTTTGATGCGTTTACACGGAAAGGTTTCGGAACCATTAATTTCAAAGCAGAAAAAACATTCAAGAAAAACGAACCTGTTATTTTAAAAATTCATAATAATATCAAATAATTAATACATGCGTTATATAAACTTTCAAAAATGGCAGTTCAAAATTATTATAGCTATTATAATTACTGTTTTTTCGGTAGGATGTAAATCAAAAACATCGAAAGAGAAAGAAGTTGAATTCGTGCAAAAAACGAATTATATTTCTTTTGCAGACGATGTGAATTTTATGAAGAATTATATTGATATCATTCAACTTTCCGATGCATCGGGAAAATCAAAAATAGCAGTAGCTCCAGCTTTACAAGGCCGTGTAATGACGAGTAGCTCTTCAAATTCCGAAGGTAGAAGTTACGGTTGGATTAATCGGGAACTCTTCAAATCTAAAGACACGCTAGATCATATTAATGTTTTTGGAGGAGAAGAACGTTTTTGGATAGGCCCAGAAGGTGGGCAGTTTTCAATATTTTTTAAAAAAGGAAGTAGCTTTACTTTAGACGATTGGTACACACCAAAACTAATAGATCTTGAGCCTTTTACTATTGAAAAATCATCTGCTAATTCAATTACATTTTTTAAAAAAGCATCATTAGTTAATTATTCAGGGTTTAAGTTCGATTTCGATATTGAACGTGAAGTTAAAGTTTTATCAACTCAAGAAGCTTTTCAGGAACTAGGTATTGCAGCTGAAGATAAAGTAAACGTTGTGGCTTATAAAACCACAAATTCTTTAACCAATACAGGTGAAGCGCATTGGGAACAGGAAACCGGCTTGTTGTCTATTTGGTTGTTGGGTATGTTTAATCCATCGCCAGAAACAACTATCGTTATTCCATATAATTCAGGAGATGAAGCAGATCTTGGCGCACCGGTAAACGATGAGTATTTCGGTAAAGTACCTGCAGAGCGCTTAATAGTAAAAGAAAACACCATGTTTTTTCAAGGTGATGGCGAATTTAGAAGTAAAATTGGTTTATCACCAAAACGTGCTAAACAAGTTTTCGGGTCTTATGATGCTTTGAGCCATACATTAACTATTGTAAAATACAATAAACCCAAAGGCGCTACAGATTATGTAAACTCTCTATGGGAACTTCAAGATAAACCATATTCGGGCGATGTTATTAATTCGTATAACGACGGTGCGCCAAAACCAGGAGAAAAACCATTGGGACCATTTTACGAATTAGAAACCTCTTCACCGGCATTGCATTTAAAGGTTGGTGAGCGTCGAACACATATTCAAACAACTATACATTTTGAAGGTTCTGCGGAGCAATTAACCAAAATTTCTGAAAAAGTATTAGGGGTTTCAATTTCAGAAATTGTAAATGTTTTTAGTAATAAATAATTAAGGAGAAATTAAATATGAGTAAAATAACATCGGGATTAATTATTGTTTCAGTCATGGCATTTTTTATGGTGTCTTGTAATTCTTCAAAAAAAAACAAAGTTGAGGTTGCAGAAGTTAAAACAGAAACATCTTCAGTTAAATTTACCTATCAAGATATTACCGGTATCGGTAAAGATTCGCTTTATAATAGGCGCGATAATAGCGATATTATTAAAGTCGATGGCACGTACTACGTTTGGTACAGTCGTATGGATAGTCCTATTACATCGGGATATTGGGCTACTATTTGGTATGCAACGTCTCAAGACGAAGGTCGTACTTGGGAAGAGCAAGGCATGGCTCTTGGTTTAGGAGCAGAAGGTGCGTTTGATAGCCATTCCGTTTTTACTCCTAATATATTGGTGCGTAATAATAAATACTACATGTATTATACAGGCGTAAAACCAACTCCTGGGAATAAAAATAAGGTTTTCGAAGGCAATTCTACTACCGATATCACGGCAATAGGCTTAGCAGTTTCCGATAATCCAAACGGACCATTTAAACGTGTAGCAAACAATCCGGTTTTGGAGATTAGCGATGTCGATTCAGATTTTGATAGCTTTCGTATAGACGATGCGAGTTTGTTGGTTCGAGATAATAAAGTTTGGTTGTTTTACAAAGGCAGGTCTATTGCCGATGGTAAAGCCGGACCAAGTAAAACAAAAATGAGTGTTGCTTATGCAAATCAACCAGAAGGTCCGTTTAAAAAACACGATGGACCATTGTTAGATAAAAGTCACGAGGTGCTTATTTGGGGTAAAGATGGAGGTATAGTGTCGTTGGCATCAATCAATAAGACTTTAAATATTTCTGCCGATGGTGAGCATTTTACTGTCTTGCAAGATAGCTTGAAAAACATTCCAAAAGCTCCAGGATTATATCGTCCGCATTTAGAAAATGGAAATCCGGAAATTAATTTACCAGGTTGGGGTATTGCAATGATTCAGAAAAAAGGATGGGCTTATTTAGTGAGATTCGAAATGAATAATTAAGCTTTTTATAGATAAAACGAACCTTTGCTTTACCTATTTCTGTTTTGGAGTGTAAAGCCAAATAAAACACATATGAAATATATAGTCGCATCCTTTTGTTTTTTGATGCTTTTTAATTGTTCTGAAAAAAAAGAAGAATCACCAAAAACACCTTTAAAAATATGGTTTAATCAATCTACCGAGAAATGGAATCAAGGGTTGCCGATAGGTAATGGTAGTTTAGGCGCCATGATTTATGGAAATCCGAAAAATGAAATTATTTGTTTAAATGAAGAAACCATTTGGACAGGTGGAAAAGACTATAATCGAGATAAAAAAGATGCTGGTAAATATATAGATACCATCCAAAAACTTCTTTTTGATGAGGCGTATATGGATGCGGAAACATTGGTTCAAGATAAAATTCTGAACGATCGTTTGCCATGGGGTGAAAACACATATCAAATGCTTGCTAATTTATTTATAGAAACTCCAGGTTTAGATTCTATATCAAATTACAAACGCGAGCTGGATATTAATACATCTGTGGTAACCACATCTTTCAATAATAATGATGTTTATTTTAAACGTGATTATTTTTCTAGTTTTCCAGACAAGGTGATGGTTTATAAATATACGGCAGATAAAAAAGGAGAAATTAATATGTCGGCTTGGGTAAAAAGAAATGCTCAAACTAAAATATCGGTATCCGAAAATAAAATTGAATTTTCGGAACATGTTGGTAATGGCCATGGTGTGAAGTTTCATGCTACCCTTCATTTTGAAACAGTAGGTGGTACATCCGAAGTATTAGAAGGAAAGTTAGTAATTTCTAATGCCGATGAGGTTATTGTAAAAGTAATTGCAGCGAGTGATTATCGCGGTTCTAATCCTGAAATAGATTGCGAACAGATTTATAGAAACGTGGCTTCTTCTTCATATAAAAACCTTTTAGATAGGCATACAGAAGATTATCAATCGTTATTCCATAGACTCGCTTTTAAACTATCTGATAATACCGGTGAAGATTTACCAACCGATGAGCGTTTAAAGCAAGTTAAAGCAGGAGCAGAAGATAATTACTTAACACAATTACAATATCAGTTTGGTCGATATTTGCTTATTAGTAGCTCACGTCCGGGCACTTTACCTGCCAATTTGCAAGGTATTTGGGCAGATGGATTTACACCGCCTTGGAATTCTGATTATCATATTAACATCAATGTGCAAATGAATTATTGGATGGCCGAAATGACTAATCTTGCCGAATGTCACGAGCCGTTTTTAGAGTTTATTGGAAATTTAAGAGAAATGGGGCGTATTACGGCTCAAAAAACATATAACGCTAGAGGTTTTGTAGCACACCACACTAGTGATGCTTGGCATTCTACAGCAGCTTTTGGGAAAGCGAGACATGGTATGTGGCCTATGGGTGCGGCTTGGTGTTGCCAACATTTGTTTACGCATTATGAATATACTGAGGATAAAGATTATTTAAAAAACGAGGCATATCCAATAATGAAAGAAGCCGCTTTGTTTTTTATCGATTTTATGATTAAAGATCCAACAACAGGACTTTTAGTTACGGGACCGTCTATTTCACCGGAAAATAATTTTTTAACTAAAGATGGTGAAAAAGCAACCTTGAATATGAGCCCGACGATGGACAGAGAAATAGTGCTCGAACTTTTTTATAACTGTATTGCTTCCGCAGAAATTTTAAATATTGATAAAGAGTTCAGCGATTTGCTTAAAAGTAAAATAGCACAAATGCCACCGCTTAAAATTGGAAAAGATGGTCGCTTGTTGGAATGGGTTGATGAGGTTGAAGAAGCGATGCCGGGACACCGACATATTTCGCATTTGTATGGTTTGCATCCGTCAAATCAAATTTCGGAAACTAAAACACCCGAACTTTTTGAGGCAGCTAAAAAAACTATTGCAGGACGTTTATCTAAAGGAGGCGGACATACAGGTTGGAGTCGTGCATGGATTATCAATTTTTATGCACGTTTGTTAGAAGGAGATAAAGCTTACGAGAATATTTTGGCATTACAACGAAAATCTACTTTACCGAATTTATTGGATGTGCATCCGCCATTTCAAATTGATGGAAATTTTGGTGTGGTTTCGGGTATTACAGAAATGTTGATGCAGAGTCAGAATGGTGAAGTGCTCATTCTACCGGCTTTACCAAAAGCTTGGGCATCGGGAAGTATAAAAGGTCTTGTTGCCAGAAAAGGCTTTGAAATCGACATGACTTGGGAATTAGGTAAACTGAAAACATTAGTGATAACTTCTAAATTAGGGAATACTTTAAACTTGCGTTATCAAGATGAAGTAAAACAAATTGAGACTAAAAAAGGAGAAGTTTTAGAGTTTTAATAGCGAATTGCAACAAATTTAAAATATCATATAAAATGAAAAATAGAGGTTTACAGTTTCTTTTCGGTATGGTTGTATTGGTAAATACCATGATGTTGGCACAAGAGAAACAACCCAATATCATTCTTATTTATGCTGATGACCTTGGGCGTGGTTTGTTGGGGACATACGGGCAGAACATTATTAGCACGCCCAATATAGATAAATTGGCCAATGAGGGACTTCGTTTTGATAATGCATATGGCTCTCATTATTGTTCACCTGCCAGAGCTAGTTTATTAACTGGTATGCACGATTGCAGAACAGACCAATACAATATTACCCAAGCGGGTATTTATATGAAATTAGATAATGGATTAAGTTTAGATCAAATAAAAGATAGAGTAAATGCGGTGGCAATGCCAGCCAAAAAAGATATGGTGTTTTTAGCAGAAGTGGCGCAGAAAGCGGGATATACCACGGCTGAGTTTGGTAAGTTAGAATGGGGCTTTTCCACAACAACAGAACGTCTTGAACGTCATGGTTGGGATTATCACTATGGTTATTATGACCACCAACGCTGTCATGGGTTTTATCCGTCATTTTTATTTGAAAATGGCAAAAAAGTTTATATTCCGGGGAATACTTTAATCGATTGTGGCAAAAACCCTGAAGGAAAATCCCCTGAAAATTATAAGAAACGTTGGGATATGACGGGGAGAAAAGTCTATTCAGAAAATATTATAATGGATAAATTGTTGGACTATTTAGAGGTGCAAAGTAAAAAGGAAAGCGGACAGCCTTTTTTTGTTTACTTCCCTTCGCAATTACCACATGGCCCTATCTCAATTCCAGAGGTAGCTCCCGAGTTTAAAAACAATCCAAATTTATCTGAACTTGAAAAGGAATACGCTTCCATGGTCAAAATGCTAGATACAGATGTAGGTAGAATTTATACCAAGTTGGAAGAATTAGGGGATTTAGATAATACCATTTTGGTGTTTACAGGCGATAATGGTCATGAGCTTTATTACCACCAAAAAGACCGATGTGATAAAACACACGATTTAACGACAGGCCAAACGTATAATAATATAAATACAAAATTTTATAGCCATTTAGGCGGTGATGTATTTGATGGTAATGATGGAATGGCCGGCTTAAAGCGTTCAAACTGGGAAGGTGGAGTGCGTGTTCCTCTATTTTGGTATTGGAAAGGGAGAATAAAACCAGGAACGATTTCAAATCAAATGGTGAGTAATTACGATTTTCTTAATACCCTAGCTGAAATAGTCGGCGCGAAAACCCACAAAGAGAAAGATGGTGTTTCTTATGCCAAAACCCTTTTTGGTAAAAAAAGTAAAGAGCGAAAGTATACGGTGTATTCATCTACAATGGGGCCAGCTTTGGTTACAAAAGAAGGTTGGAAACTGCGTTACTTGTTGAAAAAAAATGTGTTTCAACTGTATTATTTACCTAATGATTACAAAGAGGAAAATGAATTGTCATCAAAATACAAGAAGAAAACGGAATCACTGAAAGAAATACTATTTAAAGAATGTAACAATAATTGGCAAAATGGGGTGAGCGCTAATAAAGTTAAACCTTAAATAAACAGCTACTTAGGCTAAATAACGTTGGTGTTATTGTTGAAGTAGCCTTAAAACTCTAAGATTATTAGAATGGGTATGTCACCTTCTGTTTTTTGAAAAATTAGCTTCAGGGAATAGAATGGAAGCAATTACCCATCCAAATGTTATAAAATTAGTATTAATGAAAAGTATAAAAGCAACATTTTTAGTTATTATAACTTTATCTATTTGTCTCTGTTCTTGTAAAGAAATTGATAAAAAAAATGAAACGGTTAAAACCGAAAGCATAAAAGATAGGGTGCAAGTGCCGACTGCAATGTCCGATCATTGGAAGTTTATAGGAGAATCTATAAACGAACCAGGTTATGATGTTTGGGGAAGCTCACCTATTAGAGATGAGCAAGGAAACGTGCATCTTTTTAGTGCAAGATGGTCATCAGAAACTCCATTTAAAAAGGCGTGGAGATATAATAGTGAAATTGCTCATTATGTCTCTAAAAATCCTGAAGGACCATTTAAGTTTATGGAAATTGTGGCGCAAGGCAAAGGTGATCATGCCTGGAACGCTGCTGGTTTTCATAACCCAAGTATTAAAAAAATTGATAACCAATATGTATTAGTGTTTATAGCTAACGATGGTGACGAAAATCATGGTCCGAGCCAAAGCATAGGCATGCTTGTGAGTAACAGTCTAAATGGGCCTTGGATAGAGAAGCCAAATAAAGATGAACCTTTGTTGAGTCCGCCTATCGATCCCTCTATTTGGTGTTTTGATAGTGGTCTTGGTGTTAATAATCCAGGACTTATAAAACACCCAAACGGAAAATATTATCTGTATTTTAAAGCGATGGCTGGACCTAAAGGTAAAGGCGGAAAGGTGAGTATGGGACTTGCTATTGCAGAAAAATTAGAAGGCCCGTATGTTATTCAACCCAATCCCATTACAACAAACGAAGTTAGAATAGAAGATGGATATGCGTTTATCTGGAAAGATGAAATTTGTTTGCTAACCACAGATAATCACGGCATTTTAGAAAAAGGAGGCGGTTTACTTTGGGTGTCCGATGATGGACTTCAATTTAAAGCAGAACCACTTTCTGGGTTTCATAATTTTCAAAGTTTTTATTTAAATGGAAATGTTCCAGAAGGAGCAAATCCGCGTTATGGAAAGCATGTTAAATTAGAACGGCCACAATTGCTTATGGATGCAAATAATGACCCTGAGTATCTGTACTGCCCAAGTGGTGTTGCGCTCGATGGTAGTGATGGTACAAATAACTATGTTCTAAAATATCAGAAATAAAACGTAATCAAGAAAGAATAAGTTATATCTAATAAAAAAAGTCCGATTCACTAGAATCGGACTTTTTTGTGCTTAAATGATTATTAAGGTTTGTTTATTGCTTAGCAATGCGTTTTACAAATGCGCCTGCATCTGTTTTAACTTGAAATAAATAAATACCGGTGTTTAAGCTCGATATATTAATTTCAGACTGCACATTATTAATCGTTTTATTCAATAATGCTCTTCCGTTTAAATCGAAAACTGTAATGTCTGCATTTTGCGATTGTGTGTTTTGTATAGTCACTACATCTTTTGTTGGGTTAGGGTAAAAATCCCATCCTAATGCAGCTTCATGAGCGTTTACATTTAAAACAGGTGAGCCAAAATCTTTCCATACATCTCCTGTTGTATAATCGGCAGCATTGGCAGATGAAGGAATCGTTAAAGTCGCTCCAAATACATCGGCAAATATTGATGTATTTACAGAAGCGCCGTCTGGGTTATATCCTAGAGGTATAAATGTGGTGTATTCTACAATTACATTAGCTAAACTTGTACACCCTTTAAACATATTATAGTTGTTTTCGGTAAGCGATGTTAATGTAGCAGGAAAAGTAATAGATTCTAGTGATGAACATGAATTAAAAGCACCTGTGTTAATCACTTCAATAACCGGTAAGTCTATTGTTTTAAGGGCGCTTGCCTGCCAAAATACTAATCCCGAAGTAGAATCTGATGCATTACCTACATGAGTTAACGCAGGGAAACTTAAAGATACGGCTGAGGTATTTCTAAAAGTTTGCGCTCCAAGAGAAATTAAACTGCTAAAATCTGCATTTGCAAGTGTACCCGTGTTTTCAAAAGCATTGTTTCCAGCAATAGTTGCACTACTCACATCTAGAGTTGTTAATACAGAACAATTTTTAAAGGTGTTGTTACCAAGCGTACCTGTTATACTGCTAAGATCTGCAGTGGTTAGTGCTGAACAATTTAAAAAGGCACTATTACCAATAGATGTGGCATTTGGCAAACTCACCGTTTCAAGTCCCGAACAAGCATTAAAAGCTTGCAAGCCAATAGCGACTGCAGCCGTACTTGTTACCGATGTAATGTTTGTATCTGTGTTAAATACACCAGACGGAAGCAATGTTACATTATAGCTATATGTTCCATCGGTAACTGTAGCAGGTATATTTAAATCGGTTACGGTATAGCCTATAACTTTTACTTCGGTCGTTGTTGCAGTAACCTCATAGGTGTAATCGCCTGATGTAAATGTTGCACCTTCTGTTTGTGCATAAGTGAACGTTATACTTAGTAACGTAATAAATAATAGTAATGTTTTTTTCATCTTAAAAAGTTTTAAATGTTTAGTTATTGGATAATAGCTAAGTTATTTAAAGCTTAAGGATTCAAATGGTATGTTTTGTAGCAAGTAAGTGGCGAAAATGTTGCGATTTACTCTTAATGTAATATTTTGTTTACTTATGGAGCGCATTAATTCTATTTTGGTAAATAAAACTTTGTTATTTAGTTTTGAGCATCATAGCTTTTTTTTCGCCAAAATATATCTAAAGTTTTGAAGAAGAACCACAGCTCAAAGCAACCCTAAATATGTTAAAAATGAATTTTAAAGCACTTTACGTTAAGAGGTTTGCAAAATATATTTATATTTAGCCTGCAATACACCTTAAGCTAGTGTTTTGCCATTCTTCCCTAAAGAATATACATAGAAAATATAATAACCAAGTTTAGCATATTAGACTAAACCTTGTTTGCACGTTCCGTTGTTTTAATGTGAATGCGGTGAGCTTTGTTTTGGTGTTTTGTGCTGATCTTATATAAAATCTTTTGGTAGAAGCTGAAAGAAAAATTTTTATATAAAAATAGTCGTATTCGAAATTAAGATAAAAATATAATAAAATGGCAGAAAACCCGAAAATAGAGTTCTTTAGAATCCAGTTAAAACCAAAATCAAAGAAAAAGGAAAAAACATTTAGAGATTTTGCAATAGAGGAACTAAGAGGAGACGCTGGAATAAACAACGATGATGCTTTCAAATTATGTTTTAATCATTTTATATCTAAAATTCAAATTGGTCATTCAAAAAATCCAAAGCATAAAAAAACAATTACAATAATTTCAGACCCAAAAACGAATCCATATTATTCTTTAAAGCCAACTCCGAACATTAAGAAGAATTTTATCTCTGGAGTATTAAATGGAGGACCTTATGATAAAGACGCTATAGTGTCTAACATTGCCGATAAAGCAGATAATGCAAAATTAGGAAGAGACAAATCAATTCTATTACCTTACTATGTCTTTATTTACTTACCTTCTGATCATTCAGAAGGTTTTGTTGCAATACATTCAAACAGTGTAGAAGAGACAGTTACACATATCTTGAAAAGGTATATCTCAAGTTTGTTTTCTGGAAGTGGTTTTTTTCAAGCGAGGTTGTCTCCATATGTTCCTCAGTCATTTCAAGATGAATTCAAAGATGGTGCACTAATTAAAAATATGTCTTTTTCTTCAACAATAATTGACAGAACAACACCAAGCTCTAAGCCAATAAATAATATTTTACATGAATATGATATAAACATTCAAATTACGCCTAAAAAGTCTACAATATCTATTTTAGATAGTTCGAAATTACTTAACTTGATAAACAAAATGGTCTTTACTAAAAATGATAATGAAGAGGTTGAACTTAAAAGCTTTAAAAAGAAGCGATTCACTGCAAAAAATCAAATAACCAACAAAGAAAAAGTTTTCGAATGGAACTCTAAAGACCATAGTTTTCAGCCAACAATATATTTAAATGGTAGAGTGAAATTAAATGATGGAACACCTGATTTTAATGACTTAAACAAATTATGTATCAATCTATTCGAAGGAGAAATAATATCAGAATTAAGACCGGATTTAAATGTCTCTAAATTTAATTAAATATACAAAATTGCTAAGGAAAAAAGCAGTGGAATATGAGCAAAAAGATATAAATGGTAATGCATCTATAGGCTTTAGAGAAAAATATGCTAGAAAATTAATTAGCTTTCTTGTTCCTGTGGTACTCTTGTTATTTTTGAAAAAAGGTTTTCCTGAAATTTTTATTTCATACGTTTCAACGATACTTTCTATATTTATAGGATTATTTATCACAGCTCTTATTTTTAGCTTCGATAAGTTTTACAAAAAGAAAGACTTAAGTAAAGCTAGTTCTCAAGAAAAATTAATAGATGTTCAGTCATTCAACTTTTCTAAACAATTCTCATTTATTACTGGTTATAATATAGTTTTATCTATTTTAACACTTGTTTTGTTGTCTTTGAATACCCTATTTCCTGAAATTAGTTCAATTAATGCATTCGATTATGAACTGAATTTTGAAGAAATACAAATTCAAGAAATATTTAATTTTATTCAAATATTGGTTGTGTATGCCCTGCGGTTTTTGGTTTTGTATTGGTTAACTTCTATTATTTATTTAACATTATTTATAATTAGTAGCATGGTAAATTATATGTCTTTGAAAATAGACGAAATTGGAGAATAGGTAAGTCTGTTTTTTACTAGGAAGTCTTTGTTAATGACGCTTTTGCTAATTATTTTATATCTAACATAAAATATCCCAAACCTCACCCAAAAAAATGCACAACCTCAAACCCCCACACAACCTCAGAATTCTAGTTGTACTTGTTTTCAGCTGCTGTTCTCAATAAAAGCATCCGTTTTCAAAAGAAGACTGTACAGCCAGATTATGCAGTGCATAAATATATTCAGTTGTAGAAATATTAGTTTTAAGATAAGCTAAAGTGAGTGATATTTATTTTTAATAGTTACTTTGGCTTTAAAACAAATGAGGAACAAATGAGAAAGTTAATACTGATTGCTATATGCGCTGTTTTTGTAACATCTTGCAAAGACGAAGCAAAACAAAATTCTAATATTGAAACCACCCCAATTGAAGGTTTAACACAAGGGCCAGTAGTGCATAAGGCGTTAACCGACGAACAATTGGCGAAAATTAAAGATATACAAGAAACTTTTAATGAGGTTTACCCAGTTTCTCTAGATGAAACTATTACAAATTTTAAGCGCGACCAAAACCCAGATAACGAAATAAATATTTGGCAGAATATGGCTAATGCTTATAAACCATATGCCTTAAACAACGGAGGAGAAGAAAAACTAGGAGCCAGAAAAGAGGCTTTTAAATTAATTTTAATGCGTTCTATGATGCCTGATCAGGAAGCTATAAGCAGTTCGGATTTAAAAATACTGAGTGAGAAAGAAGCTCAAGCAATTTTAAAAAATTACACCTTAGAGGCTAAGCCCGTTAAAGTGGAAAAGCGATAAGTTCCATGCTTTAGATACCATTTTACAATGCAAATAAAATCAATAATCTTATTAATTTTTAGTGTCTTTGTAGCGTTTTCGTGCAAGGAATACGTGAATAAAGATGTTACTAACTATCGGTATTTTGATGTCGCGTTGGCAGATACTATTCCGGGCAGTAAACTGAAAGCAGTTACAAACGCGGAACATCTAGAATATGGTGTAAGTGTTGCTTATGTAAACGAAAATAATGATACTATAATTCCGTATGGTAAATACGCCTACTACGGCACAGATACTTTAGAGTTTTATGCCAATGTTATGGAGCATCCTAACGATAGTACGTATGGACGCCAAATGGCTATAGACAAGAACGAGAATGTTCTATTCGATCTTGTGATGTTTGATAATGGCTTAGAACCGTTTAATGATGGGTTAACGCGAGTAATCCGAAATGGTAAAATGGGATATGCTAACAGATTCGGGCAGGTTGTAATTGCTTGCGAATACGACTATGTAAAATGGTTTGAAAACGGAAAAGCAGAAGTAACTTACAGTGCTAAAGAATATTTTGATTTAGATGAACATCGCGTTGTTGAAAGTGACGAATGGTTTTCGATTGATAAAAAAGGAAATCGGGTAGACTAACCTTAATTAATAACTATGACTGATACTACTGTAATTATAGCATTAGTTATTATTTTAATCTGTCATTTAGTAGCGATTTCCATTGGATATAAAACAAAAAAGACCGCATTATCTGTGGCTTATGTAAATGCAGTTTTTGTAATCGGGATGCTAATCTTTTGGGTTGTCGATACCGTGAATATAAAAGCGCATCACTTCGAAACAAGAGAATGGTTTGTACTCGGTTTTGAGGTTTGTGTTTTGTTATGCGCTATATCTTCAATTACGAAATTCTACAATAAAAATTTTGTGAACGTGATAACCTATACTGGGTTTTGGCTGCATGTATTGGCTTTAGTGGGGATGCTTGTTTTTATGTGTGGGTTTAAACTAGATCACTTGTATTAAGTAGAATATAAGTTTACTGAAGTTGTAGCTAGCTGTGCTTAAAAAAAGAGAGCGGTTTATTTTAAGGCGTGTTTGCCAAATAGCAAGAATAAAATTCCGCTAGTTTTACTGCCTATATTCTTTCTAATTATAGAGAAGGCTTTTGTAATTTGGGCTTCTACCGTTTTAATAGATACATTTTGATATTCTGCAATTTCAACGTTAGTTAAGCCTTCTTGTCTACTTAGAATAAAGGTTTGTTTACATTTTGGAGGCAGGTTTTGTATTTCTTGTTTTACTAGGGAAATTAAGTTTTCTATGTTGTTATCCTGATCTTCAACTACAGTATCTAAGGCCTCTATATATTTTTTTTCTAAAGCTATAGTTGCTTTTTCTTTTCTGTAAAGGTCAATAAACTGGTTGTATATAGATTTGTATAAATAATTTTTGAGGTTAAAATCATCTTTTAATTTCTCTCGCTTTTGCCAAATACTCACAAATACATTTTGTACAATATCTTCTGCTGTACTATGGTCGTGAGTTAAGCTATAAGCATAAACGCAAAGTTTTTGGTGAAATAGGTCTACCAACTGGGTGTAAGCCGCTGTGCTGCCCTTTTTTAACCCTTTGATTAGTGTTGCGTTATTTATTGAGAAATCAGTCATTCAGTGAATTTTCTTCTGCTAATTTAAAAAAATGTTGATAAAAAGTTAGGGTATTGGAAATTTACTTCGTTATAATATAAAACAGAAGGGAATAATGGTTTCTAAAGAAATAGAAAATATTATAGTAAAATACTTTACTAATCAGGCATCTTTAAACGAGTTAGATCAATTAAATCAATGGCTTAAAGCACCAGGGCATGGACCGTTGTTTGATAACTTTGTAAAAACGAATTACGCTATTAACCATACTATTAAGGAGTACAACGCTATGCAAACAAAAAAGCATTTGTTGGATATTATTAGTAAAGATAAAAAGGCAGAAAAAGTATTTAAAATTAAACGTATCGCTTTTAGGTATGCCGCTGTTTTAATACTGTTTTTAGGGTTAGGCTATGTGTTGATGCAAGGTTTTTTTAGTGCGCCTAAAACCTTAGAGTTAGTAGAAGAGCAAATAGAACTTTTATTAGAGAATGATAAAGCCATAGTTGTTATTAATAAAGATGATGTACAAGAAATTATAGGTAGCGATGGTAAAGTGATAGGGACGCAACGAGGAGATAAACTAGTTTATAATGCTGACGTAGTAGATGGTAAATTGATATATAATACCTTAAGTGTACCGTATGGGAAACGTTTTGAGCTTAAACTATCAGACGGGACTGTTGTTACTTTAAATGCCGGCTCGTCATTAAAATATCCTGTTAATTTTATTAGTGGTCAAAACAGGCAAGTGTTTTTAAAAGGGGAAGCTTTTTTTAATGTAACTAAAGATGAAAATCATCCTTTTATAGTAAATGCGAATAATATTGATGTTAAGGTGTTGGGTACAAAATTTAATGTGTCATCTTATTCTGAAGATGAAAATATAAGTACTGTTTTAGTAGAAGGCTCTGTAGATGTGTCTAGAAATGGAACGCAAAACAAAGAGTCTGTTATTCTAAAGCCAGGTTTTAAAGCTGCCTGGAACAAATATAGCAATGCTATTGATGTAGAACAGATAGATGTGGAACCACATGTGGCTTGGCTCGATGGCCGATTAATTTTACATGAGGTTGCTTTTACCGATATATTAAAAAAACTAGAAAGGCAGTATAATGTTAGTTTTATTAATAAAGATAAAAAGCTAGAACAGCGCTATTTTACAGCTAAATTTGATACAGAAGATATTTACGAGGTATTAGAAAGTTTAAGCACCTCCGGAAATTTTGAATATGAATTCAATAAAAATAACATTATAATTAATCCATAAAAACAATAAAATTAATGATTGAAAACTGACAAATTAAAACACAATTTCAAAGAAAATTAAAGTTGCTATTTTACAGTTTACTACAACAGCAATTGTAGTATAACATAAAAAAAATCGGAAAATGCAGCAACACGTTCCGATTTAGTAAAAAGTGATTCCAATGTCTAACACATTAAATCAAACCAAAAGTATGAAAAAATTCATTATTGAGATGGGTGAAGTACTATCTCTCTCTAAAATTAGTTTAAAAATGAAGCTAACCTCTCTATTGCTCTTTTTTACGTTGTTACAAATTCATGCCAATACGTTTTCTCAAAATGTAAAAATTACATTGACATGCGAAAATATGCATGTTGAAGATGTTTTAAGTGAAATTGAAAGAAAAACAGATTTTAAATTTCTCTACGAAAAGAACGTTTTTGTGAAAAGTAAAATCACAAGTATTACTTCTGATAAAGAAAAACTAGAACATGTTTTAAAAAGACTTTTTAAAAGCTTAAATGTTGATTATAAGGTTGTAAATAAACAAATTGTTATAGTAAAAAAAGAAGAAAGTAAACCGCTTATACATACTATAAAAGAAGCGGTAAACAAGTTTGTACAGCAAAATTTACAAGGTAAAGTTACCGATGAAAATGGTGCGCCTCTACCAGGAGCTACAATTGTCTATAAGGGGCTTAGAAATGGTACCAGTACAGATTTTGATGGTAATTTTAAATTACCTTATGTTAAAGGTGCTACAGCAATTGTGGTATCGTACGTGGGGTATGAAACTCAAGAAGTACAAATTAATAGTCGAGCCACTATTGATATTAAGTTACAAAGTTCTGTAACAGGTTTAGAAGAAATGGTAATTGTTGCATATGGTAAGGTTAAAAAAGAAGCTTTAACGGGTGCTGTTGGTGTTATCGATGTGTCTGCATTAGCACTTCAAGGAACCATAATTAATGTAGATCAGGCTTTGCAAGGTCAGGTAGCAGGTGTTCAGGTAAGTAGTCCAAGTGGAAAACCAGGTGCTGCGGCTCGAGTTCGTATTCGTGGTAGTTCGTCTCTTTTAGGAACCAACCAACCGTTATTTGTTGTAGATGGTATTCCTATTACGCCAAATACAGAAACTCCCGGATATGCTGGTTTTATTGATAGTATTAGTAATAATGAATCTACTACGTTAGAAAATGAAGGTTTTAATAACGATTTAGGTTTTATCGATTTTAATAATATAGAAGCCATAACCATTTTGAAAGATGCAACAGCTACTTCAATTTATGGGTCTCGTGCTGCAAATGGTGTTGTTATTATTACTTCAAAAACAGGAAGAGGAGCCAGAAAACCGGAGTTTCAACTTTCTATTACACAAAGAGCAAATCTAATTCAAAAAACAGATGTGCTTAATTCGGCTCAGTATCAAACACTTTATTCTGAGGCTATTAATAATTATGTAAATTCTGGAGGTGTTGTATCAACTACAGATTCTTTTGGACAAGGTATTTTGGCAGGAACAGAAGTTGATTTAACTACTAATACCGATTGGCAAGATTTATCTGTGAAAACATTTACGAACACCTCTAATTACGCTTTAAGTGTGAGAGGTGGTGGCGATAATGGTTCATACTATTCATCATTAAGTTTGCAAAATGATAATGGCGCTATTATTGGTGATAAATTAACGAGGTATGCTTTTGGTTTGTCTTTAAATCAAAAAATAAAAGATAATTTAAAGTTCACTACCAACATTAGTTTGGGGCGTGTTGAAAGTGATTATGCTTTAAATAGCCTTAATTCAACTTTAGAAGCAGCAACGTATTTACGACCAGATGTGACGCCTTATGATGAAGATGGAAATCTTGTGTCTCGTTTTGGAGATATTTACAACCCACTAACTTCTAAAGATAGAAGAGTAACTTCAACTAACTTTTCTATGCTTGCTAATATGGGGATTGAGTTTGAGCCTATTAAAGATTTGTTTATTAAAACCACAGGAATACTTCAGCAAATAGATTCTGAAAGTTATAGCTTCTATCCAAGCTACTCTGTAAGTGGTGCTACTACTAATGGTAAAGGAGCTTTGGTAAATAGAAAAACCATTAACCCTTCTGTAGAAACAATTGCTACTTATGATTTTTCTTTAGGAAAAAGTAATTTTAATGTTTTAGTTGGTAACACCTTTCAAAATGAAAACACGGAGACTGTCAATTTTTATGGTGAAAACTTCCCGAATGATGATACATTAACGGGTATTAGTTATGCTGGTGAAAGTCTTTCTGCACAGGAAGCCGTTACAAAAAGTACTTTAGTGTCGTTTTTCTCTCGTTTTATTTATAATTATGATAATAAGTACATTTTAAATTTTTCAGGAAGAACAGATGGTTCTTCCAAATTTGGTGCAAATAATAGATGGGCAAGCTTTCCTGCTTTAGGATTAGGTTGGAATATTCATAACGAAAAATTTATGGATAACGCCTATTGGTTAAACTTTTTAAAGATTAGAGGTAGTATTGGGCAATCGGGTAATGTTACCTTCGATCCTAACCAATCTTTTAGTTTATACGGTGCTTTAAACGGAACAAATGGAGTGTATAATGGCGATACAGGTGTTGTGCCATTGCGTATTGGTAATCCTGATTTAAAATGGGAAATTACAACTCAAAAAGATATTGGTATTGAGTTTGCCGTTTTAAATAATAAAATAAAAGGTGAGTTTGGATACTACCAAAAAGATACAAAAGATGTATTGTACCAAACGGAATTAGCGTCTTCTAGCGGCCTGTATACTGTGATTTCTAATTTAGGAAATACACAAAATAATGGAATAGAGTTAACCTTAAACTTTGACCTTATCAATAAAAAAGATTTAAAGTGGAATTTTGGATTTAATGCCGCTACAGCAAACAATAAAATAGTGAAATTAAATAGTAGTTATAAAGATGAGTATGGTGCTGTTTATTTAAATGGTTTGTATTTTAAAGAAGGTGAGTCGCTTGGTTTAATTAGAGGGCATGTGGCAAACGGACTTTTTGAGTCTCAGGAACAAATAGACAATTTAAACGCTGGTGCGCCAAGTGGTTTATATCAGTCATCATTAACGAGTCCTGGAGATGTTTATTATGCCGATTTAGATGGCGATGGCGAAGTGAGTTCTTCTACATCTGGCCCTGATGTTACAAACATTGGTAGCATTGAACCTGACTTTTTTGGAGGTCTTAATACCAACATAAACTATAAAGGTTTGTCTCTAAATATTTTCGCAAATTATAGTCTAGGTAACGATATTTACTGGAAGGCAGGAGAGAATACTTATAGCTATACGTCACTAAACGACCAAGGAAATAAGCAATTGATAGCCTTAGATCGCTGGACGCCAGAGAACTTAGGTGCTGAATACCCAAGAGCGGTTTATGCAACTAATTTAACAGGTGGTAACCAAAATAACAGACAGTCTAGTTTATATGTGCATAAAGGAGATTACTTGCGTATTAAAACAGTAACATTAGGTTATAACTTAGATAGTCAAGCGTTGAAAAACATCAATTTTCAAGGGCTTTATTTATACGTAACGGCAACCAACTTGTTTACTATTACCAATTATCCGGGTGCCGATCCTGAGTTTGCAAATATTGCGAGCTTTAGAACACCAATAGATAGTAACAAGTACCCTGTATCAAAACAGCTTATCGCTGGAGTAAGGTTAACCTTTTAAAAGATTTAAGACAATGAAAAATAACATCATATTATTCACAATTTTAACAGGCATCCTTTTTTGTTCTTGCGATGCGGCGTTAGATGTTCAGCCAGAAAATTATTTATTCGAAGATCAATTAGTTACCGATGATAAAAGTGCGCAAACCTCATTAGTAGGGGTTTATACACAGCTAAACTGGACTTACTATCAGTATCTGGAAGTTATGTTGCCTTTAATGGATGGTTCGCTAACAACAACAAATTCAACTTGGATTTTTGGCGAAGCTTCAGACAATAGTTTCGATTCTAGCCAAGTTTCTTTAAACACGGTTTACGAGTGGCCGTATTATATTACTAATTCTGCCAATGCTACAATTTCGGCAGTAACTGATAATGCATCAGTTTCCGCAGGCGAACATGATAGAATTCTTAGCGAAGCCTATTTCCTAAGAGCCTTTGGTCACTATGTTGCGCTAAGAAGTTTTGGTCAGTTTTTCGACCTGTCTAGCGACTATGGTATTGTACTTCAAAATACGGTGTCTACTGTTGAAAATAGTAAAATAGCCAGATCTACAGTACAAGAAAGTTACGATTTTATTTTAGACGATTTAGATAAAAGTATTGAGCTTAATGCGGCTTTTACATATAATTATTACGCATCTTCGATAGCAGCAAAGGCTTTTAAAGCAAATGTTCTGCTGTATATGGGTGGTCAGGAAAACTATGAAGCGGCTGTTCTATTAGCCGATGAGGTTATTAACTCTGGCGATGTAGAATTAGAATCTAATTTTGAAGATGTTTTTGAAAATGGTGTAGCAAATAGCGAAGTAATATTTTCTAGAATAAATGGAGAAGGGCAAGGTAGTAAGTTATCATACTATTATCAAAGTTTAGTTAAGGTTTCTCCTTGGCTTCAGGATTTTTTAGTAGACGATCCAAGAAAAGAGGCATCATACAATACGAGTAATTTATTACTTAAAAAAATATACACGAGTGGTGTAAGCGGTGGACCAGCAAATTATATGCGTTTGGCCGAAGTTTATTTAATAAAAGCAGAATGTCAGGCACGTTTAAATTTACTCGCTCAAGCGGAAGAAACTCTTAATGCTGTGCGTAATAGAGCGTATGGCGGTGCTGCTCCAGATTTAGAGTATACCTCTCAAGAAGAATTACTTGATATCATTTTCGACGAGTATGTAAAAGAACTTTGTTTTGAAACTGGGGCCGTTTGGTTTGCTGCCATTCGCCATGGTAAAATTGAAGAAATTAAAACAAATGTTACCAGCTCCAATCAGTATATTTTTCCAATTCCTATTAGCGAATTAGAAAATAATACACTCTTCGGGCCACAAAATCCAGGGTATCTGGGTATTTAAAAATTAATTTTTTCAATTATTTAGTCAGTATAGAGCTTCAAGCTATATAACAGTCTGAAGCTCTATTTCACTATTTTTTATTTCCTAAAACATGAACATTAAAAACATAGTTTTTGCAAATATCTTGTGCCTATATAGCATATACGGTATTTCGCAAAACATTAATTTAAATAATAAAATACCGGCCGATGCTACCGTTAAAATGGGTACACTAAGCAACGGACTAAAATATTATATCAAACATAATGCAAAACCTCAAAATAAGGCTGAGTTTAGATTGGTTATTAAAGCCGGATCTATTTTAGAAGACGATGATCAACAGGGTTTAGCTCACTTTGTAGAACATATGGCTTTTAACGGAACCGAAAGCTTTGAGAAAAACAAACTTATAGATTACTTACAAGGTTTAGGTGTGGAGTTTGGAGCAGATTTAAACGCACATACTAGTTTTGATGAAACCGTTTATAAATTATCTGTACCAACCGATACCGAAACATTTAATACCAGTTTGCAAGTTTTAAAAGATTGGGCAAATGGTATCACGTTTGAAAATGACGAAATCGATAAAGAACGTGGTATTGTTGCCGAAGAACTTAGAGCAAGAGGAGGCGCAGGTATGCGAATGTATTACAAGTCTATAGGTGAGTTAACCAATAATTCGCGCTATGCTGAGCGCGCTCCAGCAGGGAAATTAGATGTTATTTTAAATTCGGATTATGATGCCATGAAACGATTTTATAGAGATTGGTATCGTCCAGATTTAATGGCCTTAGTTTTGGTTGGAGATTTTGATGTGCTAGAAGCCGAAAAAAAGGTGAAATCCCTTTTTAGTAGTATTGAGGGTCCCGAAAACCCTAAGGAAAGAATCTATTATAAAATTCCAGAAAACAGTTCTCCTGTGGTATCTGTAATTACAGATGAAGAAACACAAGGCGCTAGTGTTTCTGTTTATGTTAAAAAAGAAGAGACGCCAGTAACAACCTTACAAGACTATAAAATAGAATTATTAAAAAGCTTTTATTCTGGTATGCTACGCCAAAGATTATCCGATGTAGTGCTAGAAGCAAATTCTCCTTTCTTATCTACGAATGCGGGTATTGGAAACTTTTTAAGCAATATGGATAGCTATTATTTAAATGCTAAACTAAAGGAGGATAAAATTAATGAAGGCATAACGCGCTTGTTGATAGAAAGCTCGAGGGCTAAGCAATTTGGTTTTACAGAAACAGAACTGGAACGTTATAAAAAACTGTTATTGAATAATGCTGATTTACGTCAAAAAGAGACAGGTAAAATTTCTACAAAATATTATGTAGAGCAATATATTGATAACTTTACAGGTGCTAAGCCTATACCTAGTGATGCATTTGTATATCAGTTTTATACAGAGGTTTTTCCTTCTGTTAAAGTGCAAGATGTTAATAACATAGCTACAGAATGGGTAAGAGATGATAATATGACTGTATTGTTAAAATCTGTAGAGAAAAGTGATTTAAAATTGCCTACAGAGCGCGAGATAGAAAGCATATTAACACAGGTAAAAACTAAGTCTATAGAACCTTATAAAGATAAATTAGGAGATATTCAATTAATGCCGGAAAAACCAAAGCCAGGTAAGGTTTTAAAAGAAACGTATAATAAAAAGATTAATACAACAACTTGGGAGTTATCCAACGGTATTACAGTGGTTGTAAAACCAACTGAGTTCCAAAATGATTTAATATCACTTAACGGGTTTAGACCAGGAGGAAGTTCTGTGGCTCCAGATTCACTTTATGTTTCGGCTAGAAATGCTAGTAGTATTATTGGTGCTAGTGGTGTTAATGGTATATCAGATGCTGATTTGAAAAAGCTCAACATGGGAAAAACCCTAAAGCTTAAAACCTATATTAATTATTATAACGAATTGGTATCTGGCAATAGCTCGTCTGGAGATTTGGAAAGTATGTTGCAAATGGTAAACCTATATTTTACTAAGCCAAACAAAGATGCTGCTGTATTTAATACAAAAAAAGAAAGTTTAAAATCGTTGTATAAAGATTCGGATAATAATCCTGGCGGTTTTTTTGAAAAGCGTATAACCGAAGTTATGTCTCAAAATCATTTAAGAGCTATACCAGAAACTGTAGAGCAAATAGAGAGAGAATTAGATTTAGACGAGGTTTACAGTTTTTATAAAGAGCGATTTTCATCAGCAAATGGCTTTTTGTTTGTTGTTGTTGGTAATGTTGATTTAGAAGTGCTTAAGCCACTTGTAAATCAATATTTAGGAAGTTTACCTTCTAATTTAAATGAAGAAAGTACTTGGAAAGATACTGGGCTGCGCTATGCAAAAGGCGGTATTAAAGAAGCCGTAATAAAAGGTTTAGATAATAAAAGCCAAGTTGATATGCGTTTTACTGGTACATTTAATTTTTCGTTAGAAGAAAAAGAGAAAATTAGCTTGTTAGCAAAAGTGCTCAAAATAAAATTAACGGAAGAGTTAAGAGAAAAAATGGCAGGTGTTTATGGTGTTAAAGTTTCTGGGTTTGCTTCAGATATTCCATACCAGTGGTTTAGACTTAATATAAGGTTTTCTTGCGATCCTGAAAATATCGAAAAATTAAAGGCTAAAGTTTTTGAAGAAATAGAAAAAATTAAAAAACATGGTCCGTCTCAAGAAGATGTTAATAAAATTAAGGAAGCTGAATTAGCAAATGCTAAGGAGTTTTTAGAAGTAAACACGTTTTGGCTTTATAAGCTTAAAACTGCTTATGAATACGATTTAAACCCAGAGTCTATTTTAGATTTTGAAAGTAAAATTAATAAGTTGAACTCTAAAATGTTTAAAGATGCGGCCAATAATTATTTTGATATGAAAGATTATGCCGAGTTTATTTTATTACCAGAAGAATACTCTAAAAAAGAGTAAAGATAAATACCCTAACCCTAATTAATAGTTACTTGAAAAGCTTCCTTTATAATTTTAAAGGAAGTTTTTTTGTTAAACCCTTGGCGTATTTTCTAAATGAAATTTATTTGATAAATTAGTTACATAAACTACAGCGTTAATTTTTTAGAGTACTAATAAATAGCACAGCATGAGCATAGAGCAAGCCTATGATATTTGGGCCAATCAATACGACACCAACGAAAACCGCACGCGAGATTTAGATAAAAAGTGCACCATTGAAACCTTAAGTGAATATAAGTTTAGCAATGTGCTAGAGTTGGGGTGTGGCACAGGTAAAAATACCGAATGGCTATTAACGCATGCGCAGCAGATTATAGGTTTAGATTTTTCAGAAGAAATGCTGAACAAAGCAAAAGAGAAAATAGTAGACAGCAAGGTTACTTTCGAAAAAGCAGACTTAATCCAAAATTGGGGCGTCGATAATAATTTTTTCGACCTTATCACTTGTAGTTTAACGCTAGAACATATAGAGAATTTAGATTATATTTTCAATCAAGCATATTTAAAATTAAAAAAGAACGGCCTGTTTTTTATAAGTGAATTACATCCTTTTAAACAATACTCGGGTAGTAAAGCTAGATACGAAACCGAGGCAGGTACCAAGGAACTAGAGGTTTATATTCATCACGTTTCAGAATATATTAATGAAGCCAAAAAAAGTGGTTTGGAATTGGTTGAATTAAAAGAATGGTTTGATGAAGGAGCGGAACATGGATTACCTAGATTAATTAGTTTTGTCTTTAAAAAATAACAATTGCGCAGTTTCTGGTAAAAAGCTAAAAGCCGAGTTTGTAAGTCGCTAAAAACAAAAAGGTTTTCGTATTGTTAGTTTAAAATAAGATTAGACTTATCTTTGCATCTTTAAATTAGTATCTATAAGGGCGGAGCACCTTCTGCCATATATTTAATTTTTTTTATACCCAAAACAACGTGTTGATAGCTGTTTATAACATTATCATGTAGCACGTGTTTTTGCGTTTTAAAAATGATAGAATAAAACCAATTATAATGGAGGTTGTTATTATTGAAGATGAAGATTTAGCAGCAGAATCTTTAGAGAAGTTGTTGTTAAAAAGTGAACATAAACTTACTATTAAAAAACGCTTAGAAAGTGTAGCGCAATCTATAGAGTGGTTTAAGAACAATAGTTGCGATTTAATTTTAAGTGATATTCATTTAGGTGATGGTGAAAGTTTTGAGATTTTCGAAACCTTAAAAATTACGACACCTATTATTTTTACAACAGCATTTGATAAGTATGCTATACAGTCTTTTCAGTTTTTTGCCATAGATTATTTGTTAAAGCCTTACGACAAACATAAACTGGATAAGGCACTTGGAAAGTATGTAGATTACACAGCAGCGCCAACTGCAGATTATGGACAAATAGAGCATTTATTGGCGCATTTAAAAGGGGCAACAGATAGTAAAACCCAGCAGGAACGTTTTTTAGTTTATAGAGGCGACAAGTTGTTGTCTATTACTCATAAAGAGATTGCTTATTTTATGGCCGAAAATAAATCGCTTTTTTTATATACAACTACAGGCGAAAGTTATTTGTATGATGATACCATATTGAATCTAGAATTAAAATTATCAAAAAAAGATTTTTTTAAAATAAACAGAAAATTTATAGTTAGGCATAACGCCATAAAAACGATTGTAAAATACAGTCAGAATAGATTAAAAATAGAACTAGAGCCCTCTCCAAATATTAAAGATTTTATTTTTATTAGTTCTAAAAATGTTAATGCTTTTAAAGCGTGGTTAAATAAATAATATGCAGTCATCCAAATTCTGGACACGTTTAAAAAAACATCAACAGTATCTCTACATAAGTATTTTACTTATTGCTGTTTTTTTTATAGGTAGTTCGTTAATAACTCCAAAAATAACCTCGGTTACCGAAGATTTAATTCAAGATATTATTCAGGGTAATTTAAAATCAAAAGAAAATATTGTTGCCTTCGAATTTAATCAGTTAAATAGCGGATTAAAAAAGTCGCAAAAAATTATTCAAAATTCAGAAAATAATACTTTTGAATTTCTGAGAGAGAAGTTACTTTTCACTGGAGATTTGGTGATAGAACACCATAGCATACATAACAGTTTTGTCTCTTTAGCTCTAGAAAACAATGTAGATGAAACATATTTTTCTAATAACAAGGATGCTGGGTATGCTCAAGAGATACAGGCTGTTTTAAAAGATGTTCGGTTTGTAAATCAGGTTGTTTTAATAGATACTATTATCTCTAAAAATGAAAAGGTAATAAACCGAAAAATTTATGCCAAAAAGTTGCCAGATGATACGGTAATCTATTTTGGTTACGATGTGGATTTAATTGCGTTTTGGACATATTTCTCTGAAACCTATAAAGGCGATGGTGGTTACACTGTAGTGACCAATAAAGATGGTGTTTGTATTTTGCACCCCGATACTAAATATATTGGCAAAAAAATAGATATGTATTTCGATACTATTTCCATTGAGACCATTTTAAAAAGTTCCTTAAAAATTAATGGTTATTATGTACCAGAAAATGTAAACTCGCTAAAAGATAAAGCAACTTCTGAGTTTTTGGGATTAGAGGTATTACGTTATTACGATACCATAAAAACGGGCGATACACCTTTAATTGTAATTGTGAGTTTTCCGATAGATATTCACTTAAAAGAAACTACAAAAAATATACAACGGTATTTTTCATGGATTAGTTTTTTGGCATTTTCTACCTTTATGCTGCTTTTGTTAGCTTCTAGGTTGCAAATGAAAAAGGAGTATCTAGAAAATTTAAAAGTTTTAGAAGAGAAAGAGCATCTAATAAACGTTAACGAAAAGTATCAAAAAGAAAATGCGGTGCTGCAATTAAATCAATTAAAGAAAAAGATAAATCCACATTTTTTATTCAACAGTTTAAATTCTTTACATGTTTTAATAGATTTAAATCCCGAGCTCTCTCAGCAATTTGTTTTAAAACTTGCCGATGTGTATAGGTATCTTTTAGATGAAAGGGATGGGAATTTAATTTCCTTAAAAAACGAACTTACATTTTTAGAGCAATATGTGTTTTTACAAGAAATTAGATTTAATAAAAGTTTAAAAGTATCTATTATAAATAATTGTGATGATAAAGTTTTACTTCGGAAAATTCCATTTTTATCTTTAGAAACCTTGGTGGAAAATGCGATAAAGCATAACGAAATAACGAAACAAAAACCCTTAATCATAGATGTTATTATTAATAGCGATTTTATTACCGTTAAAAACAACTTTACACCAAGAAAGCATAAAGCTAAAGATAGTCACCACATTGGGCTTAATTATTTAGGAAATACGTATCAATACTATCAAATTTCGACCTTTAAAACTGAGGTTATTAATGGCGAATTTGTGTGTGTATTACCGTATATCAGTTCAAAATAGTATTTCACTCCCTTGTTTAATGAGTTCACTCCATTCTGTTTTGTTAACCTGTTAATTTCGTGCAAATTTGGTTTCTTAATAAAATCAATTATGAGGTTCTCTTCTTTTAAAGGTGAGTTATTGGGTAAAGTTTTAATACTTTTTGTTTTGTTAGCTTCCAGTTTTTCTGGTTATGCTCAAGACAAAAAAGAAAAAAACGACAAAGAAAACCAAGTAGAAAGCGATTCTATAGATTCTACGGATGATAAAAAACTAACCTACAAGAAGTTTTTAAAAGACGGCCATGTTAAAAAAGGCTTGTTTAATGTATATTCTATTAAAGAAGATTATTATTTTGAAGTACCAGACTCGTTGCTTTCTCGAGATTTACTAATTGTAAATAAAGTGTCTAGCGTGCCTTATGCTTTAAATGGGCATGGCTTAAATAAAGGGATGACTTTTGAAACCAAGTTGGTTCGTTTTTATAGAGATACCGTGCTTAATAAGGTTTGGGTTAAAACTGTAAACCCAAGAGTGCAATCTCCAAAAAACGATGCTATTACCTTATCTGTGAAAGATAATTTTGGAGAATCTATTATAGAAGAATTTAAAATTGAAACAAAAAATACCGACTCTACTTCTGTATTTATAAAAGTAAATAAAATATTTAACGGTAAAGAAAAGAGCTTTAGCGATTTGCTTACTAATATTGGTTTAGGAGGAAGTGTAAAGGCAAACTTATCTATTTTAGAATCTATTAAATCTTTTCCAGAAAACGTTGTTGTAAAATCGCTATTAACAACTTCGGTTAGTGAAGGTGGAAGTCCAACTTTACCTTTAACTATTGGTGTAACCACAAATATTGTTTTATTACCAACGGATGTAATGAAACCTCGTTTTTCAGACAAACGGATCGGATATTTTACAAAGCCAATGGATTATTTTTCTGATGCGCAGCAAGAAGTGGAAACTAGAGGTATGATTACGAGATGGCGATTAGAACCTAAAAAAGAAGATATAGAAAAATATAAGCAAGGTGAATTGGTGCAACCCAAAAAACAGATTGTTTATTATTTAGATCCTGCAACTCCAAAACAATGGAGACCTTATATAGAACAAGGGGTTTACGATTGGAATGTTGCTTTTGAAGCCGCTGGTTTTAAAAATGTAATAAAAGTGAAGTTTCCTTCGGAAGAAGATAAAAATTTTGATGCCGACGATGTGAGATATTCGGTAATTACATACGCTGCCTCCGAGAAGCAAAACGCTATGGGGCCTTCTGTAGTCGATCCACGAAGTGGTGAAATATTAGAGTCGGATATTATTTGGTGGCATAACCTAATGAAAGGTTTGCATTCCTGGATTCGTGTACAAACAGGGCCAATAGATCCTAAAGCAAGAGCGAATACATTTTCTAATGAGCATATGGGCGAGGCTATTCGTTTTGTGTCATCGCACGAGGTTGGTCATACGTTTGGTTTAAAGCATAATATGGGCGCATCTTTTAGCTACCCTGTAGATTCGTTACGTTCTAAAACGTTTACCTCTAAAATGGGCGGTACAGCACCTTCAATTATGGATTATGCGCGTTTTAATTATGTAGCGCAACCAGAAGATAACGTTACTGATATTACACCTAAAATTGGGGTGTATGATAAATATGCTATCGATTGGGGATATAGATGGATTGAAAACACAACAGCACATCAAGAAATACCCTTATTAAATCAATGGATTCGTAAACATGAAAACGATCCGTTATATTTTTATGGCGCACAACAAGCTGAGGTGGTAGATCCACGATCGCAAAGTGAAGATTTGGGAGATAATGCCGTTAAAGCTAGTGAGTACGGACTTAAAAACTTAAAGAGAATACTGCCTAATATTTTAGATTGGACGGAAGAAGAAGGTAAAGATTATTATAAAGCATCAAAACTATACAAAGCAGTTATAGATCAATGGGGCACCTATAATGGTCATGTTATGGCAAATATTGGTGGCGTTTATGTTAATAATACCGTTTATGGCGATGGCAAAAACACCTTTGAGCCCGTACCTGCAAAAATGCAAAAGGAAGCTTTAAAATATATTATTGATAATGCCGTTTTACCCCAGAAATGGTTGTTTACGCCAGAGATTATTAATAAAGTTTTTGCCGTTAGAGATGCTCCAGATGGCGAACGCTATTATTCGCCAGTATCTATGTTGCGTATTCACCAAACCAATGCCATTTATGCTTTAATAAAAACGGATAGGTTAATGCGTATTACCGAAAATGAAGTATTAGTCGATAAAGATAGTGAGCCTTTTACGGAACAGTATGTTTTCGATAGGTTGTTCGATGCCATTTTTGCAAATACGCAAAAGGGTAAATCTTTAGATATGTTCGATCGTATTACTCAAAAAAACTACATCGATGTTTTAACGGTAGATCGAAATAAATTATTAGAAAAAACAAAAGAAAAAACAATTTCCGAAGAAGATAATAATTTTAAGAATATACATTTTTCATATTTGCCAAGAGTTGCAGATATAGGTACTAGTAAAAGAGCTGCGCTAGAAAAAGTGTTGAAGCTTTTAAAGAAAAAAGAAAATAGAGGAGACCGAGCTACCAAGGCACATTACAGAGACTTAATAGCAAGGATTGAATATAATTTGAAAAACTAAATCATGAAAAAATTAATATACCTATTAATTTTTATTCCAAGTTTACTAATTGCTCAGCAAGGTAAAGTAATCGAAGGAACGGTAATAGATGCTGCGTTGCAAATGCCAATAGTTGGAGCATCTGTATATGTGTCTTCGGCAATTATTGGTAACGAAACAAACACAGAAGGCGTTATTCAAGGTTCTATGTTAGGGACTACTACCGATTTTGATGGGGCGTTTTCTCTAAGAGTGGGCGCAGATGCTAAATTTATTTTAGTGTCTTACATGGGGTATGAAACGGAAAAAATAGATATCTCGTCTGTAACTAAAAAGTTGTCTGTAGTTTTAAAAGAAAGTCCAGAGAATCTACAAGAAATAGTACTTACAGGCTACCAAAAAATTGAAAAACGAAAAATAACTTCTGCTTATGCTAAAGTAGAAATGACGGATATTAACCAAGCAGGAGTTTCTAGTGTAGATCAAATGTTAGTTGGTCAACTTTCTGGTGTGGTAGTGCAGCCTACTAGTGGGGCACCTGGTGCGCCTTCAAAAATTTCTATTCGAGGAACAGCAACTTTAAATGGATCTTCAGATCCATTATGGGTATTAGATGGTATTCCTTTAGAAGGGAATGATATTCCTCAAGATTTTAGAGATAAGGATAATATAGATAATTTACAGTCTTACCCAATAGCAGGTTTAAACCCTGAAGATATTGAAAGTATTACGGTTTTAAAAGATGCTTCTGCAACGTCAATTTACGGAGCTAGAGCAGCAAATGGTGTTATTGTAATTACCAGTAAAAATGGTAAAAAAGGAGCTATGCGTATTAATGTTAATGCGAATGTGTTTGTAACGCAAAAGCCAGATTTCAGTAAGTTGAATTTAATGAATTCTTCTGAAAAAGTAGATTTTGAATTGTTTTTGGCGAGTCGATCCGATTTAAAGTATCAGCAAGATAGAGGAGGGGTTGCTCGAATTTTAAATAACTATGGTGAGTATAATAATTTTAAAGATAATGGTTTTGCTAGTATTTCTTTGGATGCTCAAAACGAGATTAACAATCTAAAAAATACTAATACAAATTGGGGAGACGAGATTTATCAAATGGCTGTAAACCAGCAGTATGTTGTGAGTATCTCTGGAGGAAATGAAAATAATAACTATTATTTTTCAACAGGTATATTTGATGAAAAAGGAGCTACAAAAGGAACAGGACAAAAGCGTTATAATATTACTTTAAAAGATAATTTTAATGTTAACGATAAACTTAAAGTAGGTGTTGCTTTATTTGGGAGCCAAAACACAACATCGTCTTATATTACAGGTGCTGATGCTTATACAAACCCCTCTTTTTATTCAAGAAATGCTAATCCGTATTTATTATTAAAAGATGCCGATGGCAATTATGTTTACGATCCCGATTTGGTAGAGCGATCGGATTTAAATCTAGATTATAATGTTTTAGAAGAGCGAGAAAATACCAATTACGAGTTAGTTGCAAGTTCTTTAAAAGCCATTTTTGACATTGGGTATAAATTGAATAAGGAGATTCATTTTAATACACAACTAGGCTTACAATTAGATTTCGATAAGACCGAGAAATATAGTGATGAAGAAAGTTACTATACACGTAAGTATGAGCAAAGGTCTCAATATACATCTGCTGGAGAAACATTATACTATATGCCTAAAGGCGGTATTATTCAAAACTGGAATGCAGATGGATTTCAGTATAACTGGAAAACTACAGCCAATTACAATACATCGTTTAATACTATTCACGAACTGGATGTGATGTTGGGAACAGAATTTCGTAGAAATAAAAGAACCGAAATTCACACCAAAGGATTTGGTTTTAATTCTAATACATTAACCACCACAGCTATTACAAACGAACTTGCTTTAACGAACTCTTTGTTTGATGCATACGGTAAAACGTATAATGAAAACGCATATGCTTCGTTTTTTGGAACGGCGTCTTATACCTATGATAAAAAATATACCGTTTTTGGAAGTTTAAGGTATGATGGGTCTAACCTGTTTGGAGTAAATCCTAAGTATAGATATCTTCCTATTTGGTCTTTTGCGGGATCTTGGAATGTGTTTAAAGAAGATTTTATGTATGATGTTGATGCTATAAGCGATTTGAAAATAAGAGCATCATACGGTGTACAAGGAAATATTGATAAATCGACTTCACCTTTTGTTATTGGTGAGTATTATACAACATCGGTTTTACCTGGAGTAAGCGAAGAAATTATTAGAGCATTAAGTGCGCCTAATGGTAATTTAAGATGGGAGAAAACGGTATCGTCTAATATTGGTTTGGATTTAGGATTGTTAAATAATAAAATTTATATCTCTGGAGATTATTATGCTAGAAAAAGTACAGACTTAATAGGGTTAAGATCTGTGCCTTTAGAGAGTGGTTATAATTTTATTAATACCAATTGGGCTACAGTTAGCAATAAAGGATTTGAATTGTCGATAAGTACTACTAATATCGATACCCCTAATTTTAAATGGACAAGTGGACTTAATATTTCGCATAATAAAAGTATAGTAGATGCTATCGAGAATAGAGAAGAAGATTTTAAACCATCTTTAAAAGGCTATAGTGTAAATGCCATTTTCGCTATTAAAACAGCAGGATTGGATAATAATGGCTTGCCTTTATTTTGGAAAGATGGTGTAAAAGTTTCAGCAGTAGATTTTTATAATCTAGAAGAAGGCACAGATGGTAGTCAATTAACAAGAGAAGAACATCGAGATTTATACACTTATGTAGGTGATGGCACGCCTAAGTTTAGTGGAGGGTTTAGAAATAGTTTTAAATATAAACAATTTGATTTAAGAGTTTTAACCAATTTTAATATCAAGCAAACGGTTAAAACGACATCCAGTTATAACCCCGCTTTGGCACAACCCGGAAATAATTACAACACAGATATTTTAAAAGCCGGCACAGGTAGTTATCCTGCATTAATTGGGCTTACTTCACCTGGTTTTGATACCGATTTGGTTTATACTTGGTTTAATTCTTCCGATGACGGAAAAACGTATAACGATTTAGATATTTGGGTGAAAGATATCTCTTATATCCGTGTGAGCAGCATTAAGCTGAGTTATGCTATCCCAAAAAGTAAACTAGAAAAATTTAGCTTATCAAGTTTTAATTTTAATATAGAAGGACGTAATCTATTTGTTTTAGGAACAGATTACAATGGTTTTTTTGATCCTGAAACTTATGGAAGTTTATATGCGCAGCCTATTCCTAAAATAGTATCTGTTGGATTTAATCTTTCATTTTAAAAAAGCATTTATGAAAAAAATAATATATATCACCTTCATAGCTTTAGGTTTTATCAGCTGTGATGATTATTTAGATATTGAGCCCGTTGGGCAGGTAATACCTAAATCGGCAGAAGAGTATAGAAGCTTTTTAACTTCGGCTTACGATATAGCAAAAGATTACAAGGTTTTAACAACTTTTAGAACAGATGAGTTGGCTTTAAACACCAGCGCATTAGGTGTAGAGCAGTACGAAGATGTATTTATATGGAACGATGTAAATCCTAGTCCGTTAACACGAGTTTTCCCTTATGCAAGTTTGTATAATACCATATTCTATACCAATCATGTTATAAATAGTGAAAGCACTATGGAAGGCATCCCGTCGGACATAGAGCAATTGGTAGGTGAAGCTTATGCTTTAAGAGCGATGCAGTATTTCGAGTTGGTTAACTTGTATGGTAAAACTTACAGTAAAGCAACAGCAATTACAGATGCAGGTGTGCCAATTACTACAGAATATGATGCCGAAAAAGATTACCCTGTAAAAACAGTTGAAGAGGTTTATACCTTAATTTTAGACGATCTAGATAAGGCAGAAGCGCTGTTAAATATTGAGAAACAAGATTTAGGATATAATTATAGATTTTCTACAGTAGCGGTAAAAGCATTTAAATCTCGAGTTTATTTATATCAACATGAATGGCAAAATGCTATTGATTTAGCAAATGAAGCTTTGGCTATTAATGCAGAACTTCAAAATTTGAATTCTAATGTATCTATTATGCCTTCAGAATATAATGCTGTAGAATCTATTTTGGCTTTAGAAACCATAGCATCTTTTGATATGGTTAATAATACCACTATTTCTAATAGTTTAATTACGGCGTATAATCAAACGGACGATTTGCGTTTTTCTTTATACTTCAATAAAAACACAGATGGTAGCTTTAGCTCTAAAAAAAGCGCGGAAACTAAGTTTAAAGTATCGTACAGAACAGCGGAATTGTACCTCACTATTGCGGAGTGTTTAGCAGAGTTGAATAATATTGATTTAGCTAAAGAAACATTAATTGCGTTTACCGAAAACAGATATACAGCTTCAGGTTGGGATATTTACAAAACATATGTGAATGCTTTAAGTCTTGTCGATTTAAAAGAAGAAATACAACAAGAACGTCGAAGAGAATTTGCTATTGAAGGACAAAGATGGAATGATTTACGACGAACAACTCAACCAGAATTAACAAAAGAATTTGATGGTATAACTTATGTTTTAGAACAAAACGATGATAGATATGTTATCCCTTTCCCGAACGATGCTATTATTAATAACCCTAATTTATAAATAACAAACCGTTATAGCTTGTTGTTATCTTATGAGCTATAATTGAAATTAAAAGATAAAATCAATCCCTATTAAATATTTTAAATTATGAAGAAAATTTTTTCTATCCTTAGTGTATTTATAGCTGTAGCTATATCTACCGTATCATGTTCAAGCAGTGACGATTCACCTGCATTATCATCTTTAGCAACTATTACCGATTTCTCAATAACTATTGAAGGAGTAAACGCAGAAGATATTAACTACGATTTAGGAACAAATATTGACGTTACTGTACCATTCGGTACAGGTTTAACTGCTGTAGTTCCAACAATTTCTGTTTCAGAAAATGCTACAGTTTCACCAGTTTCTGGAGAAGAAGTTACTTTTGTAGATGGTGAAGCTAAAACTTTTACAGTAACAGCAGAAGATGGAATAACAACTAAAGATTACACGGTAACAGTAAGTATTCGTGGTGAAGTTGGTAGCGGGTCTAAGCTAGAAACTTATGTGCTTGCAGATTTATACGGAGAAAACTCAACAACAACGTACACGTATAATGAAGCTAATTTTGTAAGTGAATATACAAAAGTACAAGACGATTGGGGCGATATTTCAACTACAGTTTACACATTGGTTTACAATGATAAAAACCAAGTTATCGAAAAAACGGCAGAAGATGAAAGTACAGTTTATACTTACGAAGATGGCCAAATTGTAAAGAGTGAATATAAATATAACGATGAGTTAGTTTATACATACACGTATAGCTATAATGCAAATGGTGATTTAAGTTCAGAGAAACGCACAGATCATACATCTGAAGATGCACTAACAGAAGTATTATTTACAATTGTAGATGGTAACGTAACAGTAGAAAATAGATTTGGAGACGATTATACGGCTGCTTACGATACAAAAAACAACCCTTTCAAAGGGCTTTACCCAGCGGCTTATGCTGCAATTAATGTAGGTATTGCTTCAGTAAACACTAATAACCCAGTATCAGGTACTTTAGCTGATGATGTGGTGACTTACGAATACAATGCTGACGATTACCCAACAAAAGCATCTTACACTTATTTTGATGGTTTCGCAACTGTTGAAAAAACATTTACCTATTACAGTAATTAATAGCAAATTACCCCTCTTTTTTTATTGACATAAACACCCTTAATTTTAAGGGTGTTTATTTTTATATCCATTATTCTAAAATGAAGACATACTTTCTATTACTTTCTCTCTTTTTAATGCTTGCCTGTAATACTAATTCTTCAAACGAAGAAGGCGATCATAAAGATGATGATATTGTATTAACCAAAGAAGAGCAAATTATTAAAACATATAACGATGCAGTTTTACCTTTGTTTAAAACCTATACAGGTGTCGATATTCCAACCGAGTTTGTAATTGACGAAAATGATTTAGGTATCAACGCAGGAGCTGCTTTTGGTTATGTAGAAATTAGTCAAGGTTTAGTGAATATGCCAAAAGTAGATGTTCAAATATTTGCTTTATCTCATGAGGTTGCCCATATTGTAACCATTCCTCAGGCCAAAATTTTTGGTTTAGAAGGAAGTGTTCCAAAAGGAATTCAAACAAACGATTACAAAAAAGCAGAGTATCTAGCAGATTTAGTAGCTGTATATCTCATAAAAAGAAACGAGCCTAAGTGGTTTGATACGCTGTTTTTAAATTTTTCATACCTACAAAATTTATTAGGTAATGGTACGTTTACGCATCCATCAGGTTTAGAAAGAATTAAAACTTTAAACAATTTTCTAGAAAAAGCCAAGTTCCAAGGAGATGATAAAGCTTTCAAAACAGGTTTTATCAGTATATGGCAAATGGATTAAATTGTAATTTTTTTACCGTACAGAAATTGTGCGTTTTTATTAAAATAAAAAACCTAAATCATTAATTTTTAATGATTTAGGTTTTTAAGAGTGGAGTCGGAGAGAATCGAACTCTCGTCCAAACAAGTAACCAAAGGGCCTTCTACACGTTTATTCTTTTCTTGGGTTTTCGATTATAAGCTGGTTAAAGACAACCCACTCATAACTTATCTTCTTTAGTTTCGTAAAAGCATCAAAGCACTGCTCAAACTATATTGACATTTACGATATCTCAAAATGGAACGCCGTCAATCAAGGCTTTCCGGAGACATAAAGCTTGTACACCTTGTGTACCTAGGCAAATTCTACTATAATTCGAATTATGCAGCTAAAGCGTAGTTATTCTCGCCGTTTAAAAGTTGGTCTAGCCTTTTACGTGTTTCAATGCCATTACACGACGTGCTTACCGTTTCGTTAATCTCGCTGTCAAAACCAGTCGACCCCAGATTAAATAAAGTAGTAAAATATATTTTGGCGTTACCACAAGGGTCGAGCTTTCAGCAGTCGCTTTTTTTGAGAAAAACAAAAAAGAGCTTCAACAATGCCTCAATCCCTAACGCACAGTTTGCAAAGTTAATTAAAACTTTTAAACTAGGTGGTAATCCGTTAACATAAATCAAAAATTATACCAATATCAATGAGACGTAAATCTGTCACATCAAAAATATTTAAGAGAATGATACAAAAATTTCAATAAATTCCCGAAATTACACCTAAACAATAAGCCATGAAATTTGCCATTATAAAAGAACGTAAAAACCCACCCGATCGCCGCGTGGTATTCTCTCCATCAAAATTAGCCGAAGCCCAAAAACAATTTCCGCAGGCCAATTTTAAAGTAGAAAGTTCCGATATACGTGTGTTTCCAGATAAAGACTATAAAAATGCAGGGTTTGAAGTTAGCGAAAACGTGTCAGATTGCGATGTTATGCTTGGAGTAAAAGAAGTACCTATCGAAGCATTAATTCCGAATAAAAAGTATTTTTTCTTTTCACATACCATAAAAAAACAACCCTATAACCGTAAGCTGTTAAAAGCCGTTTTAGATAAAAAAATAGAACTTTACGATCACGAAACTATAGTGAGCGAAAAAGGATTCCGATTAATAGGTTTTGGGCGTTACGCAGGTATCGTTGGCGCTTACAATGGTTTTAGAGCTTGGGGATTAAAATATAACACTTGGCAATTACCAAAAGCCGGGCCATTACCAAACCAACAAGCCTTAATAAATGAGCTGAATAACTTAACATTACCAAACATAAAAATATTGCTAACCGGTAGTGGTAAAGTAGCAAATGGCGCGCAAGAAATGCTCGATGCTATGAGTATAAAAAGTGTATCGGTAACCGATTATTTAAAAAACACCTTTAACGAGCCCGTATATTGTAAAATAGACGTGCTAGATTATAATAAACGTAAAGACGGACAGGTCATCGATAATCAAGATTTTTTCGATAATCCACAAGATTATGAGTCGGATTTTATGCGTTTCGCAAAAGTAACCGATTATTATATTGCAGGTCATTTTTACGGCGATGGAGCACCATATTTATACACACGCAGCGATGTGAAATCTTCAGATTTTAATATTAAAGTTGTTGCCGATGTAAGTTGTGATGTCGATGGGCCAGTAGCTACAACGCTGCGCGCATCAACCATTGCAGATCCTGTTTATGGTTACAATCCTGAAACAGAATCGGAAATCGATTATAAAGACAGCAAAGCCATTGTGGTTATGGCGGTAGATAATTTACCATGCGAACTTCCTCAAGATGCAAGTGAAGGTTTTGGCGAGATGTTTTTAAAAGCTGTAATTCCTGCTTTTTTTAATAACGATGCCGATGGTGTTTTACAACGAGCAAAAATGACCGAAAATGGCAAGCTAACCGAAAATTTCGCCTATTTGCAGGGATATGTTGACGGAAACTAATAAGTTTGCAATAATTACAAAATACCTACATTATTAAAACAGCATTAGTAACAGGAGCAGCCTCAGGATTGGGTTATGAGTTAACTTTATTATTAGCAAAAGACGCGTATAAGTTGATACTAGTCGATATTGATTCAGCTAAATTAGCCGATGTGCAAATCGAAGTAGAAACCCAATTTAATGTAGAGGTTATAACATTAATTAAAGATTTAAGTTTACCCAACATCTCTCAAGATATTATTAACGATATTGGAGATGCACCTATAGATGTGTTAATAAATAACGCTGGTTTTGGTTTGTTTGGCACTTTTGCCGAAACCAATTGGGAACGCGAATCGGCTATGTTAAATGTACACGTTATTACTACTACGCATTTAACAAAGTTGGTGCTCGAAGGCATGGTAAAACGTGGCTCGGGTAAAATTTTAAATATGGCTTCTTTAGCAGCTTTTCAGCCAGGGCCTTTAATGTCTATTTATTACGCTTCAAAAAGTTATATGCTATCTTTTTCCGAAGCTATTGCAAACGAGTTAAAAGGGACCGGAGTAAGTGTAACTGCACTTTGTCCTGGACCTACAAAAACGGCGTTTCAAGAAACCGTTTCTGAAGATGCTAACGATAATAAAATCACATTCAATATGGCATGCGCCAAAGAGGTCGCGCTTTACGGTTACAAAGCCATGCTAAAAGGGAAAAGTTATGCTATACCTGGTCGTTTTAATAAGGTTTTAGCTGTTATTCCAAGGTTTATTACGCGTAATGCTGCTACATCTATTGTTAGAAAACTTCAGGCTAAAAATAGAGCAGAATAAAGTTTTTATTCTTAATCCTTATTTTTAGATTCCATATTTATATTGGTAAATATCCAGTATCCTAAAGAGAAAAAAGCACCAAATAATAAAGTAAAAAGCCAAACTTCCTTGTTTCCTAATGGTTGTACAATCATGTTTATTATGTCAATAAATAAAACTTTTGGGTTGGTTAAAATCTCCCAAGAGTTATAGCGTAGAAAGCGACCTAAATACACGCCAAATGCGGATATAAAAAATACAAATGTCACTATGAAACTCGTCTTTCTTTTATTTAAGATTTTTAATAAAACGGTTTTCATGTCGGTAACCGAAAAATAGAAAAGCATCATACCATTAAAAGCAAAAGCAGAAATTAATAAAATATCTAACCAAAATATATGTGGTTCATTATATCTCAAATGCCACATATCGGTTAGTATATAAGGTGCATTCGGAAGAAAAAGCAACCATATACCAAATGCTAAAAGCAGTGTTATTTTGTTAAGCTTGGGAATACTTACTAAATAAATTGTAATAGCATATGGAATGGCTGCTAAGAATAGATTCCAAACTAAAAAAAGATAATTGTAGGAGTGCGCGAGTTTCATTCTAATCATAAGTAAAATTAGCGTAGAGCATATTGAAACGCTTAATAGCGCTAGAGATTTATAGCGATAAGATATAAGGTTGTTAATGTAATTCATGAAGTTTAGAGTTAAATTGTTCTATTATTAAGACGGTAATAATACCAAAGGTGTAAGCCACTAAATCGCCCACTTGAAACGTACTGCCTAATATGATGGTTAGTAGTTTGTGGTCTTCTAGGTTTAATAATTTTAATAGATTGAAGTATTGAGCAAATTCTATTAAAAAAGCAAAAATTAATACTCCGGCTCCTAGTTTAAAATGATTTATTTTTAAGAAGCTTTTAAAAAAACAGTAAAGTAAAATTACCGATAGAAAATCTCCGACCGTGTAGCGTATAAAACCTGTTTTGAGGTAAGCGGCAATTAGTATTTCGGTTAATAAAAAGAGAAACGCTAAGGCTAAGTAGGTTTTGTTGAGTTTGTATGTCATTTTGTTATAATCTAATGTCGTTTAAGGAAATAATAATGTAGAAGTATAAAATAGCTATTGGTATATTCATTAAAATAATACCGCAAGTTTTTAAGTTATTATATCTATCGGTTTCGTAAATCAGACTCGCTATAAGGTTGGAAACAAGAAGTATCGCATTTACTGTAATAGCCACTCCAATGAATCCTAAACCAACGCCTATTGGTATAAAAGTTTCTCCGAAATAAAGAAAAAAAGAAAAGAGCGTAGTGCCAATAATAACACTAAGAATAGCAACTGCTCTTCCTATGTTAGAAATGCTGTACATAATTTTCGTTTTGTATTAATAATTGAAATAGAAAAAGCGCTACTCCTTTTATTTGAGAAATAGCGCCTAATTAAATTATCCGTTATTCCAATCTATCTTTCTAGATACGTACATCACGATAGTAAGTATTAAAAATAGACCAACACTACCAACAAGAAGCGCGTAGTTTTCTAATTGAATAATAACATAAATAAAGGCGTATAAAGCAGAAAGGGATAAGCCAATAAATAAAGGGAACTTAAGTGTTTTAAGTATAGATTTTGAGTACAAGGTGATTAACACAATAACGGAACTTCCAGCTATTAAATAAGCTTTTAGAAAATTACTATGCTCAGATATAGATACTAGTAAAGTGTAAAACATAATGAGAGCCAACCCGATCATTAAGTACTGAAATGGATGAATATTAATTTTACTCAAGGTTTGTATTAAAAAGAATATTAAAAAAGTAAGACCTATGACTAGGAAACCATATTTGGCAGATCGTTCACTTTTTTGATACTCATCTACCATGACCATAAATTTAGTCCCGAATGCAAATTTGTTAAGGTTTGGTATTTTATTTAAATGTTGTTGAGAGAAAGCACGGTTGATATGAAGTACTTTCCAATCGGCATTAAAGCTATCTTTTGTTATGGTTTTAGTTTCATCGTTAGGTAGATAGTTGCCAATAAAACTTGGATCTGCCCAGTTAGAAGCCATGGTCATGGTAGTGGTTTTGCCGATAGGAATAAGTTCTATTTGCTTGCTACCATTAAAGGCCATAGATAAACTAAACGGTGCATTGTTTTTACTCGATAAATCTGTTGGGTTTATAAAACCAGATTCTAGCACATCTAAGTAGTCACTGTTTTGTGTTGAGTTTTCATTGAAGTTTGTTTGAAAAGAGTAGGTGTTTTGATTTAGTTTTAAAAGCATTTCACTTTTGATACCTTTTAGGTTAGAGGTTTTTAAAATCACGGTGGCCTTATCCCAAATTATATCTTCATTTTTAATGCCTTTGGAAGTTAAATCAGTCGGGATATAATGTCCTGAAAAATCCATGGTTGTTGTAAATACAGCCGATTCAAAATTACCACGGTTTAAAGTTTTAGAATCTACATTTACATCTGCATTTAAAGATTCAGGGAAAATGTATGCGTTTTTTATATGCGTTTCTACTTCAGTGAAAAAGGTTTTTGTTTTTTCGTTATACGTTTTTGTTTCTGTATATGTTTTATATGGGATTTTTAAAATAGGACCGTAAACAAGCACGTTTTCTCCCCACTTTTCGTTAATCTCGTTTACTACATCACTTTGCCTAAAGGCACGTTCGGTAATTAAGGAGTTAATAAAAGATAGAGGTATGAGCAAAATTATAACTAAAAAACCTACCATAAGCATTCTTGCTGTGATTGATGTTTTTACCCAATTTCCGAATTTGTTCTGCTGTGGTTTGTTTGTATTTTCCATAATAATAATAATAATTTAAAGTACTTTGAATTTCAAAGTAAAATATTAAAAAAAAGATTTTGTTGTTTTCGTGAGACTAAAGTCTAGCTTTTATTAATTAATTTTTCGAGTGCATTAATGTGTTTTTTAAACTCGGCACGACCTAAATCGGTGGTGGAGTAGCGGGTGTTCGGTTTGCGGCCTATAAATTGTTTTTCAACCTTTATATATTCCACTTTTTCTAAAGCTTTGGCATGGCTAGCAATGTTGCCATCGGTGGCGCCTAAAAGTTCTTTTAGCATATTAAAATCGGCAAATTCGTTCACCATTAAAATAGACATAATGCCTAGCCTAATTCTATGATCGAATGCTTTATTTATATTGGTTATTATGCTCATAGATCTAAGCCTGTTTGCTTTTTGATTTTATTATTTCGTTGTCATTAATGGTTTTGATTTTACCAAAAAGAAACGTTACTGCAAATGCAAAAGCACCTATAAATAATGAAAAAGGAATTAAAACAATAGCACCTTCTTTTATAGTTTTACGCTTCGCGCCTTGAGCTGTAATATTTTGAGATTCTAAAGTGAGTTCTTCTTTATCTATAACACCATTTTTATTGACGTCGTAAAGTGCAAACTCTTGCTCGTAACTTTCATTAGAATAATATAAGTATGCCAATCCGAGGCCGTAAATAATAACCGACGTCACTATTGCAATTATGATTGCTTTATTCATTTTGTATCGTATTTAAAGTGCATAATACTACCGTATATTATGTGCATTACTCCAAAGCCTAAAACCCAAAGCCAAAATCCATAACCAGGTAGTAGCGTGGCAATTAAACCTAAAACTATTTCTATATAACCTAAGTAGCGAATATCACCAATACTATATTTTGATGCGTTTACTAGTGCTAAGCCATAAAAAATAAGCATTAAGCCTCCGGTTTGTCCGTATTTGCCATTGCTTAAAATAATTAGGATGTATAAACCGCCTGCAATTAACGGAATTAAAAAATTAATGACTAATCGTTTTGATGTGGCATCCCACATTTTTGCTCCTGTTTTTTTTGCTTTTTTTGCTGAAAGTATATAGCCTGTTAACGCACTAAAACCAGCAACTAGCGCTAAAATAAGCATAACCATTCTAAAAATTTTGCCATCTAGAATTAATGTGCCATAACTATATTGGTTAACAAGCCAATAGGCTGCCGCTGCACCAATAAGGGCATATGTTCCTGCTAAAATTCCAGATAAACCACTTAAGGAAATAAATCGGGAAGACTTATTCATTAAATTTTTAATGTCTGATATGTCTTTTAAATAATCTTTTGGCTCCATGTAAAAGTACTTTGAATTGCAAAGTAAATAAATATTTCTGAATTTTCGACTACTTATTTTTATTAAATTTGAAAATAAACTTCTTACTGTGAATCCGATAGATAATTATTTTTTAAGTCAGAAAGAACCTTATCAAGCGATTATGTTATTTGTTAGAGGTGTGATTTTGAATACGTTACCTGAGGTAGAAGAGCGGTATAGTTATAAAATTCCGTTTTATAATTGCCATAAGAAGCCTATGATTTATCTGAATATTTTAAAAGGAACCGATTATGTTGATGTAGCTTTTGTGCAAGGTGTTTTGCTCGAAAAAGAATTTCCTATTTTAAAGAATGATAACAAACGAAAGCAAGTGCGCTCTATTCAGTTAAAAACTTTGGAAGATTTGGATTATGATGTTTTTGTTGAATTACTGCACGCAGCCTCGAAGTTATTAAGCGAAAGTAAACGCGCTTGGTTTATTAATTGATGCTTTTGGGGAAGTCTTTAATTTGCAAATAGGCTAGCTCATTCTGTTTGTATTATATTTAACTGGTAAGTGCGGGAGCGATAGTAGCGGCATCCTTTTTGTAAAATAAAAATGCCATAAACCTCAGTTTTAACTATGATTTATGGCATGTAAATACTTTTAATGTATTGCTACAACTTTACAAAAAGATATAGCGGATAGCGCGGTTTTTATTTTTCTTAAAAACCCGCCCAAATATTTTAAATTCTAAAAATCCCTCCGAAAGAAACAATGCGTTGCAAGTAAGTGAAATGTTGCGATGCGCGATCGGCTGGGTCTGGCGTGGTGCGGATATTTGGCATGTTTATGTAACCGCCTTTTAGGTCGAGTTGCATAAAAAAGTGCTTAAAAAAAGTGAAATTAATACCTGCTCGTGCCGAAACACCATAGCCTGCTAGGTGAAACTCGTCGTTTCTTTCTTTTATTAACAGTGTGCTGTTTGTTTTTGGCAACAAAAAACCACCGCCTATACCTTCGGTTAAATTTATTTGAAATTTATCGGTATTTGGTAGGTTAAATAATGCCGAAATATCGTCGTGTCTAGCAATTTCTGTGTAGATGTAATTTAATCCATCGGTGTGCTCGAAGCCTAGAAAATCTTCTGGTAAAAAGGTAGCCTCGTTGTTATATATACCGTTAAATTTTGACCCTTCTTCCGTTGTTGGTAAATCGATATAACCACTTAAAGTTCGGGTTTTTTCGTTTTCCATAACGTATTTCATGTGGTCTAAACCAAGAGAAATGGAATACTTATCTGAAATGAAATACCCCATTTTGAAATTGGTTTGTGGTATCGTCATTCTAGTTGGGTTTATATAATCTAAGTGCCAACCTTTAGGTTTATCGCGGGCTGTGGCATCTTTTATGGTGAAATTATAATTATCTCCTTCAAAATGAATATCTGATTTGCTAAACGAGTCTCTATTGCCACCCCAACTTACAAAGAATTTTCCTTTGCTTGATGCGGTGTATTTTACAGCGTTGGTGTCTTGGGCAAAAGCGCTGAAATTAATAATACTTAAAAAAAGTATGATTAGGTGTAGGTTTGATTTCATTATTACTAGGTTTAACTCGTTTTACAGGGCTTGTATTGTTTTTCTAATTTTAACGAGGTTGCTTAGTAGGTTTTCTAGGTTATCTAGGTGAAGCATATTGGCACCATCACTTTTAGCATTTGCTGGATCGAAATGCGTTTCAATGAATAAACCATCGACATTGTTTACAATACCTGCGCGTGCAATGGTTTCTATCATATCTGGTCGACCGCCTGTAACGCCTGCAGATTGATTGGGTTGTTGTAGAGAATGTGTCACATCTAAAACGGTTGGTGCAAATTGACGCATGGTTGGAATACCGCGAAAATCTACAATCATGTCTTGGTAGCCAAACATAGTACCGCGATCTGTAATCCATGCTTTATCGCTACCAGCATCTTTTACTTTTTGAACGGCGTGTTTCATGGCCTCCGGACTCATAAATTGACCTTTTTTAAGGTTAACTACTTTACCTGTTTTTGCAGCTGCCACAACTAAATCTGTTTGGCGTACTAAAAAAGCAGGAATTTGTAGCACATCTACATATTGAGCGGCTAGTGCGGCATCGGAAATTTCATGAATATCGGTTACTGTTGGTACATCGAAAGTTTCTGATACTTTTGCTAAAATTTCTAGCGCTTTTTCGTCTCCAATACCGGTAAAGCTATCAATTCTACTACGGTTTGCTTTTTTAAAACTACCTTTAAATATGTAAGGAATTTCTAATTTATTAGTAATGGTAATTACTTTTTCGGCAATACGCATAGCCATATCTTCGCCTTCTATAGCGCAAGGGCCACAAAGAAGAAAGAAATTGTTTGAATTAGCGTGTTTTATTTTTGGAATATCTTGAAGTATCATCGACTTAAATTTAGGCGACAAAGATAATCAAATTAAAAACGACTTCTAAGGCTGTTTTTTATTATCCACATGGCCATAATAAAGTTTGTAACCACAAATAAACCGGCAGTAAGCATTACACTATTTGAATTGAAGGCTAAATGACTGAAATTGATAATTTTAGACAAGTATGCAATAATTAAATATGATGATAAACATACGAATGTGATGCCTAGAGCGAAATTTAATTTTTTATTAGGCTTTATTATTTGCCATAAAAATGGAATTCCGAAGAGTAAAATAGGGTATGCCGTTAAGCCTTCGGTACGGTTAATTGTAGTGAACCAATACGCGGCAATGGCAATAAAATATAGGTAAGGGATGCTTTTAGTGATTCTATTAATTATGTGCATAGCAATTTGTTTTTGATGTTTATTTTGAGAGAATATTTCTTATAAAAATAACGAAAACAGACGTTTAAAATTATATTTGATTTTAATTATAACAAATTTTTAACTATATAAGAAAATATCATGTACCTTTGCAGGCTTAAAATAAGGCACACATTATGGCTAATATTAAAAATGTCGCAATTATTGCGCACGTAGATCACGGGAAAACAACTTTAGTGGACAAGATTATGTACCACTGCCAATTGTTTCGTGAAAATGAAAACACTGGAGATTTAATTCTAGATAATAACGATTTAGAAAGAGAACGTGGTATTACCATTACTTCTAAAAACGTTTCTGTTGTATATAAAGATACAAAAATTAATATTATTGATACACCAGGTCACGCCGATTTCGGAGGTGAAGTGGAACGTGTTTTAAACATGGCAGATGGTGTTGTTTTATTAGTTGATGCTTTTGAAGGCCCAATGCCTCAAACGCGTTTTGTATTACAAAAAGCAATTGATTTAGGTTTAAAACCATGTGTGGTTGTAAATAAAGTTGATAAAGAAAACTGTACTCCAGAAGAAGTACATGAAAAAGTATTTGACTTAATGTTTGAACTTGGTGCAGAAGAGTGGCAGTTGGATTTCCCAACCGTTTACGGATCGGCTAAGAACAACTGGATGAGTGATGACTGGAGAAATGAAACAGATAATATTGAACCATTGTTAGATATGATTGTTGAGCATGTTCCTACTCCTGTATTTCCAGAGGGAACAACTCAAATGTTAATTACATCTTTAGATTTCTCTTCTTTTACAGGTCGTATCGCGATTGGTAGAGTACAAAGAGGAAACATTGTAGAAGGACAACAAATCGCTTTAGTAAAAAGAGATGGTACTATTACAAAAAGTAAAATTAAAGAAGTATTTATATTCGAAGGTTTAGGACGTAAACGTGTAGAGAGCGTTCAAACTGGTGATATTTGTGCTCTTGTTGGTGTAGAAGGTTTTGAAATTGGAGATACTGTTTCTGATTTAGAAAATCCTGAAGGATTAAAATCTATCGCTATCGATGAGCCTACAATGAGTATGTTGTTTACTATTAACGATTCTCCTTTCTTCGGAAAAGATGGAAAGTATGTAACATCTCGTCATATCAAAGATCGTTTAGAAAAAGAATTAGAGAAAAACTTAGCACTTAAACTAGGTGAAACTGGTAGTGCAGATAAATTTATGGTTTTTGGCCGTGGTGTATTACACTTATCGGTTTTAATTGAAACTATGCGTCGTGAAGGTTACGAGCTTCAAATTGGACAACCACAAGTAATCATTAGAGAAATCGATGGTGTTAAATGTGAGCCAATTGAAGAGTTAACTATTGACCTTCCAGAAACTGTTTCTGGTAGAGCTGTAGAGTTTGTAACTTTACGTAAAGGTGAAATGTTAAGCATGGAAGCTAAAGGAGATCGTATGGTTTGCGAATTCTTAATTCCTTCTCGTGGTATTATTGGTTTACGTAACCAGTTATTAACAGCAACTGCTGGTGAGGCTATTATGGCACACCGTTTTAAAGAATACCAACCATTAAAAGGTGCTATTCCTGGACGTATTTCTGGGTCTTTAGTATCTATGGAAAACGGAACAGCAATTCCTTATTCTATTGATAAATTACAAGATCGTGGTAAGTTTTTCGTAGAGCCAGGTGAGAATATATATGAAGGCCAAGTAATTGGTGAAAACTCTCGTCAGGATGATATGAATATTAATATTACTAAAGCTAAAAAGCAAAGTAATGTACGTTCTTCTGGAGCAGATGATAAAGCGAAAATTGTACCAGCAATTAAATTCTCTTTAGAAGAAGCTTTAGAATACATACAAAAAGATGAGTACGTTGAAGTAACACCAAACCACTTACGTTTACGTAAAATTTGGTTAAGTGAAGCAGACCGTAAGAGAAACAAATCTATATAACATAAATGGAATTCTTAGGAATTTCAATTACAGATTGGGTAGGGTATGCCGCTATGGCTACCGTTTTAATATCCTTTTTAATGTCATCTGTAAATAAATTACGAATAGTAAACTCCGCAGGGTGTTTACTATTCGTGTTTTATGGCATTATGTTATCTCCTTTGTCAAAGCCCATTGTTATTACAAATGGTGCTATAATTTGTGTTAATTTATTTTACTTACTAAAAGCTAAAAAATAATATTGTATTAGTGCTTAGCGAATTAACTATGGTAAATTAAATGATTTTGTATATTTGAAATGTTTTGCAAGAATATCTAGGGTAAATAAGCGTTAATACTTCAAAATATAACACCACAAAATTCATATTAATTGAAGAAATTAATAGATTACATTAAAAAGCATGTTTTAATTAAATTAATGTCGTTGAAAACGGTGTTGGTGTTTGTTAAAATTCTTGCAGGTATTTTAACCTCTAAAGCTATTGCTTTAGTAATTGGTCCTGTAGGTTTTGCTTTAATAGGTAATTTAGAGAATTTTGTAAGTGCATTTCATAATATTTCCGTTTTAGGTTCTTATAACACGGTTGTAAAATATGTTGCGCTATTTAAGGAAGATACCAAATCTTTAAGTAAAACACTTTCTACTGTGTTTTATATTTGTTTTATTACCACAGTTACGGTCTCAATACTATGTTACTTAAACGCAGAGACTATTAATGATTTTATATTTCCGAAGTACAATAATTACGCATATATTATTCAAATATTTGCAATAGCATTGCCTTTTTATGCTATAAACATGTATTCCTTTTCTATCATGAGTGGTTTTGGTAAATACAAGGGTATGTGCCAAATAAACATAATAGGTCAGATTTTAAGTGTATCTATTGCCTTAGTTTTAATTTACCAGAGTAAAATTGATGGTGCGTTAATATCTGTAGTAATATCAGAATCTTTAATATTTTTAATCACACTAGTTGGTATTTTCAATAGGCGTAGTTTGGCCCACCTTGTTCAAGTAAAAAATATAAGTTTTGATGTTTTTAGAAAAATGTGGCCTATATCGATTATGGCGTTGTTTTCAGCTGTTCTTATGCCACTTGTAGCCATTTGCATAAGATCTTATATCATTGAAGATTTAGGTTATAAAGAAGCCGGTTTATGGGAAGCCATGAATAGAGTGTCTAGGTATTACTTAATGTTTGTCACTTCTATAGTCGGGATGTCTATTTTACCTCGATTATCTAAAATTAATAATGTTAAAAAATTCCGAAAAGAGATTTCGAGTTACTACAAAATATTAGTTCCTATTTTGATTGTCGGTTTTTTAGTAATTTATGCATTAAAATCGCCTATCATAAGTCTTGTTTTTACCAATGAGTTTAGGCTAGTGGAAGATTTGTTTTTATGGCAGTTATTGGGAGATTTTGTTAGAATTCTTGCTGTTATAATAGCCTATCAATTTTTAGCGAAAAAAATGTTTTGGCATTATATTTTAACCGAACTTTTTCTAGTTGTAATATTATATATTACAAGTGTTTATTTTATAGGTATATTCGATGGTGTAAAAGGTGCTGTATTCGCACATTTTGTTAGTTATCTTATGTATTTTGGCATTGTTATTCTTTTGTTATGGAGTTCTTTATTTGGTTTAGACTCTAATGATATTTCTTTAAGAAAAAAATAAATAACTAATAACCTATGTAAATCTTAAGGATATAATTTTCTAATGAACGATATTCATATTGTTAGGTATAACGTCTCAAATTATAGAGCATGGAATCAATTTGTAGCTAAAGCAAAAAATGCTACTTTTTTATTCCAAAGAGATTTTATGGATTATCATAACAATCGGTTTCAAGATTTTTCTTTACTTGTTTATAAAAAAAATAAACTCATAGCTGTATTGCCTGCTAATGCGTTGGGTAATGAAATTTATTCCCATCAAGGCTTAACCTATGGGGGTTTAATTTTGCAAAAGGAAATTAAATTTGAAAAGGTACTGGCTATTTTTGAGGAACTTCTGAAGTATTTAAGTTTAGCGGGGTTTAAAAGTCTTGTTTTAAAACAAATGCCAGTTATATATACCACTGTTTTCACTGAAGAAATAGACTATTTAATGTTTATTTTGAAAGCCGAATTATTTAGAAAAGATACATTGTCGGTTATTGATTTAAAGGATAGTCAATTACAAATTTCGAGTAATCGATTAGAAGGTTATAGACGAGGAATTAAACATGATTTAGTGGTTAAAGAAGATGACGATTTCGAGTTGTTTTGGAATTCAATTCTTATTAAAAACTTAAAGGATAAACACAACGCTAAACCTGTACATAGTTTATCTGAAATAGCACTATTGAAAAAGCGTTTCCCGAATAATATTAGGCAATTTAATGTTTATGATGACGACCAAATTGTTGCAGGAACCACCGTTTTTGAAACTGAATTTGTAGCGCACTCTCAGTATATATCAGGAAATGAAAATAAAAGTGAACACGGAAGTTTAGATTTTTTGCATCATCATTTAATCAAAGACGTGTTTAAAGAGAAAAAGTATTTTGATTTTGGAACATCAAATGAAAATAATGGTTTGCATGTCAACAAAGGCCTCCAGTTTTGGAAAGAAGGCTTTGGAGCTAGAACGGTTATCCAAAATTTTTATAAGGTAAGCGTTAATAATCATCCGTTACTTAATAATGTGTTTATATGATTAAGTTTTTAGATTTAAAATTAATTAATAAGAATTTTGAAAAAGAATTCAAAGCACGATTTGACGCATTTTTAAATTCAGGACAATACATTTTAGGTGAAGAAGTTTTAAAGTTTGAAGATCAATTTGCTGCCTATTGTGGAGTAAAGCGTTGTATAGGTGTTAGCTCCGGTCTTGATGCACTTCAACTTATTTTTGAAGCGTATAAAGTGCTAGGTGAATTAAAAGAAGGTGATGAAGTTATAGTGCCAGCAAACACATATATAGCGACTATTTTGGCTATTTCAAATACGAGGTTAGTGCCAGTTTTAGTAGAGCCTGATATCCATACTTATAATATAGATGTAAGCAAAATAGAGTTGGCGATTACAAAGAAAACAAAAGCCATTTTAGGTGTGCATCTATACGGGCAACTGTATAATGTAGAGCGTTTGGAAGAAGTTTGTAAGATAAATAATTTATTATTAATTGAAGATGCAGCGCAAGCACATGGAGCGCGATACGCAGATGGTAGAAGAGCTGGAAATGTTTCTGATGCTGCTGCTTTTAGTTTTTATCCAACAAAAAACCTAGGTGCCTTAGGTGATGCCGGAGCCGTAACTACCAATAATCTGGAATTAGCTGAAGCTATATTCAAACTTAGAAACTATGGCAGAACATCAACATATAAAAATGATATTAAAGGTTTTAATTGCAGGTTAGATGAGTTGCAAGCCACATTTTTAAGTGTTAAGCTGAAACATTTAGATAGTGATAATTTAAAACGAAATGAACTGGCTAACTTGTACTTAAACAACATCAATAATTCTAAAATTACTTTACCTTATTTTTCAGGTGAAAAAGATCATGTTTTTCATCAATTTGTTATTCGGTGTGAGGAAAGGGAAAAGTTTGTAGACTACACAAAGAATTGTGATATCCAAACTTCGGTACATTATCCTATTCCCCCTCATAAACAAAAAGCATTCAATGGTTATAACACGCTATCTCTTAACGTAACAGAAAAAATGCATAAAACGGTAGTTAGTTTGCCGTTACATCCCGCTTTGAAAACAAAGGAAATTAATAAAATAGTTAAAGCTGTAAATAAGTTTTAATTTAAAACAGGATCTATTTTATGACAGATAACCAAAAAGCATACAGACAAGTATTCAAGGGTGCGTCTTTGTTTGGAGGTGTTCAAATCATAAATATATTAGCAGGAATACTAAGGTCTAAATTTGCTGCAATATTTTTAGGTCCTGCTGGAGTAGGTATTATGGGAGTTTTGAATTCTACGATACACTTAATTACTAGCATCTTTAAATTGGGTTTAGATACAAGTTCTATTAAGGAAATAGCATTTGCAAATAAATTAGAAGATAAAAGAAACGTATCTAATGTTATTTATAATCTAAAACGATTATTATGGGTTACAGGTGTTTTGGGAACGGTCGTAACTTCAATATTATCTCCTTTTTTAAGTGAGATTGCTTTCCAAAGTAAATCTTTTACGTTTTCATTTATTTGGATTTCCGTAGCTGTCTTATTTAAACAATTGACATTTGGTAATATGGCTATATTACAGGGCTTACGGAAACTAAAGAAATTAGCTATGGTTAATTTATATAGTAGCGTATGTTCTGTTTTTATAGTAGTGCCTTTGTATTATTTTTTGGGTTTAGAAGCTATTATTCCAACTATTATTTTAACAACGTTTTTAGGGTATTTAATATCAAAGTATTTTACGTTGTCGGTAGAAATTGAATCGGATCATAAATCATTGAAAAATGTATTTCATGAAGGAAAACCAATGATTAAACTTGGTGTAACATTAAGTGTTGGTAGCATCATTACTTTATTTGTAGCGTATTTAATTCAGGTATATATTACAAATGTAGGAGGTTTAACGGAAGTAGGGTATTATAATGTCGGTATGATAATTATAAATTCTTATGTGGGACTCATTTTTGAGTCTATGAGTAAAGATTATTTTCCAAGGCTATCTGAAATTATAAAGGATATTAAAAGTGTTCAAAGAACGGTGACACAACAGGCAATGGTAGTGGTGTTGTTAATTACTCCTGTAATTGTTTTATTTTTAACCTTTGCAGAATATTTTATAGTAATTCTTTATTCGAAAGCTTTTCTACCAGTTTTATTGTTTATAAACATAGCAATTATGGGGACTTTATTTAAAGCAGTTTCTTGGTCTTTGGGCTACGTTATTATTGCAAATGGTGACTCAAGTGTTTTTATAAAAACAGCAATAGGTTTTAATGTTTTACTTCTAGTAATAAATATTTTTGGATACTCAAACTATGGTTTGTTAGGATTGGGAGTTAGTTATATAATTTATTATTTTTTGCACCTTGTTATTATTTCTTTAATAATGAAATTTAGGTATAAGTTTGTTTTTGTTTCAGAGTTTATAAAGGTTTACTTTGTTTGCTTATTATTGGTATTTTCTACTTTTTGCATTACTTATGTAGGAGATGTACTACTTAAAAGCTTTTTATTAGTTTTTCTAATTTTGATATCTAGTGTTTTTACGATATATAATTTAAACAAAAAATTAGATGTTAAATCTTTTATAAAAGAGAAATTTAATAAGTAATTATAAAATTGGTAGGGTCGGGTAATTCATGTTTAAATATTTACAGAAATGATTGGTAAAATAGTTTTTAGATTAGATAATTGGATTAAACGACTTATTTATAAGCAATACAGTAATAATCCAAATATACATGGTGATTATGAATCATTTCAGCCGATAGTTTTTAAGGGAAAAGGAGAGGTTAGAATGGGAGATAATGTTAAATTTGGAGTTGTTAACTCTCCTTTTTTTCATAATACATATGCATATGTTGAGGCTAGAACTAGTGTTTCTGAAATTACTATAGGGAGCAATACCCACATGAATAATGCCGTTTCAATTATTGCAGAAAAAAAAATTATAATCGGTAGCAATGTTCTTATCGGTTATAATTGTAGTATTATGGATAGTAATTTTCACAATCTAGCTCCTGAAAAACGACATGAAAGTGATCCTAGACCTGAATCGGTTATAATTCAGGATAATGTTTTTATCGGGAACGATGTAACAATTTTGAAAGGCGTTTGTTTAGAGGAAAATGTGGTTGTTGCCGCACGATCAGTAGTCACAAAAAGTTTTCCTAAGAATTCCGTTATTGGTGGTTGCCCTGCAGTAATTATTGGAAAGGTTTAGTTTTTTTGTGATTAGAGGTGATTATTTAATTTCTTAAAGTATTTTAACTTTATTTTCTAAATTTTAATTTGAGTAATAAAATATAATATTTTGCAATTAATAAAACGTTTAGAACTTTCCAGTTTTGTTTTACCTCTATCTTTATTTTTTGAATAGAAGCTAAATCTTCTTCTTTAGTCAAATTCATTTTTAAGGTCTTTTTTACAATTATGTATGTAGAGTATTTAAATTGTAGGGCCTTTTTACTAAATATTTGGTAATTTATGTTTCCTAAAGAAGTCTTTAATTTTATTCTTTCTACTAAAATTTTATCGACATATAGTATACTGTATTTTCGTGCTACTCTCAGCCATAAGTCATAATCTTCATAAGCTAGATTTTCATCATAGCCTCCTAGTTTTTTAAATAAAGCAGTGTTAATTAAAGCGCTTACAGAGCAAATGGTGTTTGAGTGGTTGAGTATTTCTTTGTAAATAAAGCCATCTGTAGGTGAGGTTGTTTTTTTACTTTGAAGAAACTTATCATAAAATATATAGGATGTATTGCTAATTGTGTCCGTTACTTTTGCATTACCATAAACAATACCAATTTTATCTTGAGAATAAGCGTTGTATATCGATATTTGAGTTTCTATGCAGTGAGGTAATAATACGTCGTCTCCGGCTAAATCTATAAAAAAAGCGCCATTAACATTTTTGAAAGCATCATTTACAGATTTTGTAAGGCCAAGATTTTTCACGTTTTTAATGAATATACCTGTTTCGTTTTTTAAAATCCATCTATCAATTATTTCAATAGAGTTATCATTGCTGTAATCATCAATTATTATTAATTGAATGTTTTTATAGGTTTGATTTATAACGGAATTTAAAGCTTTTTCAATATAATCACTATGGTTGTAGCAAGAACAGATTACAGTTACTAAAGAATTATTGTTTAACATAGCACTGATTTATAATCAAAAAGACTAATTTTTTATTTTGTTTAATTTTAATTTAGTAAACTTACAAATATACTATGAGTTTTAGAGTTATAATTATATTTGTTAGCAAATTTGCAATACTAGAAAATGACCAAAAGTAAGATAAAGAGCGTATGCATTCTTGTAGATTGCTTAACAGGTGGAGGAGCAGAAAAAGCAGCTTCATTGGTGTCAAAATCTTTTCATGAAGCAAATTTTCATGTTTCTATTATTGCCATGCAAGGCGAGATAGATTATGATTTTAAAGGCGACCTTTACGATTTAAGTGGTATTTTTCATAAAATTCCCTTTTTTAAATCTCTAAAAAAAATGTTTGTTCTCAAAAAAACATGGAATAAAATTAATGCAGATTTCTATTTGGATTTCAGAATTAAAAGCAATTCTTTTAGAGAACTCATGTTTCATTTTTTTATCTATGATATAAAAAAAACAGTTCTAACAATTCATTCTTCTAGAATTCATAATTATATGCCTCGGCATATTTTATTTTATAAATTATACAATAGAGCTAAGTCGGTAGTTGTAGTTTCTGAGGGAATTTATGATGCTACAAAACGGTTGTTTGATTTTGATAATTTGGAGTATATACCAAATTTTTATGACTCTGATATTTTTCTTAAAAGTGAAGAAAGTATTCAGCCATTAGACGGTAAATATATTATTGCGGTTGGACGATTAAAAAATGAAGTAAAACAGTTCGATAAACTCATACTAGCCTATAAAGATTCATTGCCTGCAAAAAAAGGTATTCCTCTTTTTATTTTAGGTCGAGGTAAGGATAAAGAAGTGTTAGAGGAAATTATTTTAAAGAATAACTTAAGTAATATTGTTAAATTGTTAGGCTTTAAAAACAATCCTTATCCATATATTAAGTCGAGTCAATTTCTATTGTTGTCGAGTAAATTAGAGGGTTTTGGAATTGTTTTAATTGAAGCATTAGCTTTAGGTGTTCCTGTTATTTCTTTTGATTGTAAAGTAGGGCCTTCAGAAATTATTCAAGATAAAAAAAACGGAATTTTAGTTAAAGATCAAGACTTTATCGCACTTAAAACAGCAATTGATAATATGTATTCTGATAAAGAACTGTATGCGATTTGTAAAGAAAATAGCAAGTCTTCAGTAGAAAAATATTCAGATAAAGAGGTGCTCAAAACTTGGGTGAAATTATTAAACAGTTCTTCAAACAAATAAGATATTTTGAATAGAAAGAAAATTTGTGTTGTTGTAAACTCATTAGGAAGTGGAGGGGCTGAACGCTCTTCTGCGTTACTAACTAAAATGTTAGATAATTTAGGTTATAATGTACATATTGTTTCTGTTTTAAAAGATGTTGATTACGAATATGCCGGATCATTATTAAATCTTGGTGAATTAAAGGAACAAGATAATTCTATCAAAGGGAGGTTAAATCGGTTTTTTATTTTTAAAAATTATCTAAAAGAGAATAAATTCGATTTTATCATAGATAATAGGGTTAGACAGTCTATAATCACTGAGTTTTTTACCCGAAGAATTCTGTATAAAAATAAAAATATTATATACGTAATTCGGAGTAGAAAAATCACAAAATATTTTACTAAAAGTATGTTTTGGGGTAAGAGAATCTTTAGAAATGCTTATGCTTATGTTGGAGTTTCTGAAGAAATTAGAGATGAAATTAGTAACTCTTATAAGTTTAAAAATGTAATAAAAATTAATAACCCTGTAGAAATCGATGACAATAATTCTTCGACTGAAAAGGGAATAGATTTTACAGAAGATTATATTCTGTTTTATGGCAGATTAAGTGACGAAGTTAAAAATGTTTCTTTATTGATTGAAGCTTACAAAATATCTCAATTACCAGAGAAAAATATTAAGCTTTTAATCTTGGGGGACGGAAAAGATAAAGATATGCTTAAGTATAAAGCAAATAGTGACAATATAAATTTTAAGCCGTTTACTAATAATCCATTCCCGTATGTTAAACATGCTAGGTTTTGTTGTTTAACGAGTAGATATGAGGGTTTTCCGAGAGTATTAATAGAATCACTATCGGTAGGAACCCCAGTTTTATCTGTTGAATGTTCAGGAGTGTCTGAAATAGTTGTAAATGAATATAACGGGTTAATAGTTGAAAACTATAATAAACAAGCCTTGGCAGGAGCTATGAATAAATTTGTTTTAAATAAAGATTTATATACAACATGTAAACAAAACTCTAGGTTAAGCATAGAACATTTGAGTCTGTTAAAGGTAGGTGAAGAATGGAGTAATTTATTAAATGAAAAACGATGATTAATAAAACGATAAAAGATATTCGAATTATAGATATTCCAAAAATCACAGACCCAAGAGGCAATATTTCTGTAATAGAAAAAACCACACTTCCTTTTGATATTAAGCGTGTTTATTATTTGTACGATGTACCTAGTGATGCTAGTAGAGGAGGACACGCTCATAAACTACAGTTGGAAGTCCTTATTGCGCTAAGTGGTAGTTTTGAGGTTAAATTGGACAATGGTGAAAATGTTAAAACTATTATGCTTAATAAACCTAATAAAGGCTTGTTAATCCCTGTGGGAGTTTGGAGAGAGTTAGAGAATTTCTCATCAGGTTCTGTGTGTTTAGTGATGGCTTCAGATGTGTTTGATGAAGACGATTATATAAGAGATTATAACGATTATAAATTATTTAAAAGAGGAAATATATAGTTTGTTCTTTAAAAGGAAAAAGTAGAATTTCTTCATTAAGATTGCTGAAAATCGTGGTATTCTTAGTAATGTTTTTTGCTTTAAGTTTAAAGGCTTTAAGTCAATCTCAGATATTAATTTTTTGTAAAGCGCTTTGTTTCCTATAAGTTTGCACTGCATAGCAAGTGCATAACGGTTTAGGTTTAAATATTTGTTTAACGAAGCGTTTTGTGATTCTTCGTCTTTAAAACTATTAACAATAGTGTATCTAATTTCTTGATAGTTTTTTTTAGACAAACTGTTTTTTACAGTTTTATTGTAACAGCATGTTACTGTAGGATTAAAAACGATTGTTTTTCTTAGAGCAAACCGTATTAATAAATCTAAATCTTGTCCAGAAGTAAATTCTGGGACAAACTCACCAACATCATAAAAATCGTTTTTATTAAAACAAATGGCAGAAGTCCAGCCAATAGCATCTATTAGGCTTGCTTTAAAGTAATCTTTAATAATAAGAGGTTCATTAACTTTTGCTATATTGTAAGTTGCTTTTATTGTGTAGTTGTCTGATGATTTTATATCATAAGCATTACAGAATAAAGCTCCATTGGGGAATTGTTTAATGGTTTTATAAAATAGTTCCAAATGGTTTGGTTTCCATTCATCATCTGCATCCAATAAAGTTATATAATTGCCTTTAGCATTTTTTATTCCGTTATTTCTGGCTACCGAAACACCTTGGTTCTTTTGTTGAATAGTAATTAATCGATCATCATTAATTGATTGTAGTTCTTTTAAACTTTTATCTGTACTACCATCATTAACAACAATAATCTCAAAATCTGTAAAAGTTTGATTGAGAACACTTTTTATAGTGTCTGCAATAAAACCTTCTTTGTTGTATAATGGTATTATTACTGAAAAAAACGGCATTTAATTGGTGTCTAGATAACAAAGATAACTTAATCTGTATATATCAAATAAGTAAAGCGAAGGTTTTTTAGAAAGTAAATGTCGTTCAAAACTAGATCTAAAAGTCGTAAAGGTAGACGCCAATGCATAATGTAGTTTTGCTTTTTTTAATTGAAAAAACACTTTGGTTATTAATGTATAATTATTAGGGATTAAACCTTGATTTAAAAACAGGTAAATGGCATCTACAGATTCTAAAGATTTTTTTAAAAACACACGGCTTTCCTCTAGTCCTAAGTGATAAGTAGGGTTTTCTATATGCTTAACGTTAATATTGTTTGTTTTTAAATGAAATGAAAACAAGGTGTCTTCATGCCTTAAATTAGGGATATCCTCATCAAAAGAAACCGTTTTGAAAACATTTTTTTTTATTAAAAAATTTAAGGTTAATAAGCTTAAATAAGGTTTTTTGTTTCTTTTATCGGTAGAAAGGGCCTCTCGTTTTTTTCCATAAAACCAACGCAATAACTCTGAGTCCATTGGTCTTTTTTCGGTATATAAAATGCCGCCATTTATAACTTGAGAGGTTTTAGTTATGTGTTTTAAATAAGAAGCAATAAAATCATCGTTTTTTGGTAAAACATCGGCGTCTAAAAATAATACCCATTCAAAATTTGCTTCTTTTGCTAATAGATTACGTATAGCACTTCTTCCTATGTTTTTTTCTAGAATTTTAAAGGTTGTGTTTTCGAGGTTCTCTATTTTTTTGTTTTCGGTAATAATTTCGTTATTTGTAGAACCATCATCGTAACACAAAATTTCAAAAGGCACATTTAGTGTTTTTGTTTGTACGTGTACTGTTTCTACAAGTAAAGTAATATTGTAATTAAAGGTTGGTATTAGTATCGATAACATAATTAACCCTTACGTTGTACCACCTCGTAAACTGCATTCTCATCACATTTAAGTGTTTTGCTTGGGTATTTTAAAAGTAAAGCATAATCGTGCGTTGCCATTAAAATGGTGTTACCATTTTTATTAATGTCTTGCAAAACTTCCATAACCTCAATACTCGTTTGTGGATCTAAATTACCAGTAGGCTCATCGGCCAAAATAAGTTCAGGGTTATTAAGTAAAGCGCGAGCAATAGCAACACGTTGTTGCTCGCCACCAGAAAGCTCATGCGGATATTTAAAACCTTTAGTTTTCATGTCTACTTTATTCAAAACCTCTTCAACACGAGTATTCATTTCAGCTTTTACTTTCCATCCTGTAGCCTTTAAAACAAATATCAAGTTGTCGTTTATAGTTCTATCTGGAAGTAATTTAAAATCCTGAAAAACCACACCTAATTTTCGGCGTAAAAACGGAATTTCTTTTTCCTTTAAAGTTTTCAAGTTGAAGTCAACAATATGACCTTCACCTTTTGTAAGCGGTAAATCGCCATAAAGTGTTTTCATAAAACTACTTTTTCCGGTACCAGTTTTACCAATTAAATACACAAATTCCCCTTTGTTAATTTCAACATTAACATCAGAAAGCACTAAGCTTTCTCCCTGAAAAATAGACGCGTTTTTTAATTCTAAAATGGCATTCGACATAAAAGCAGATTTTTAAAGTGCTGTAAATGTATTATTAAAAACTGAAAAGTTGAAAGTTAAGCACGAAAAATTTGAAACACGTTTTTGCCAACGAACTTTAATTTTAATTTCAAGGTAGATTGTTCTCATGTTTTTTGAATTTTTAACACCTCTAATTATAATTATGGCACGATTATTTCGTTATAGATTCAATATTCAATTATCTTTGATTTTAAATTAAAAAACGAATTGTTAATGATTAAAAATAATATTTTTTCACTGCTGGTTGTCATTGGTTTTAGTTGTCAGGTTATGGCACAAAAATCGGCTGTTTACACCAGTAATTTGGTAGAGTATCAAAAAGCATTATCACTTTATAATAATCAACAATATCTTGCAGCAAAATCGCTGTTTGCTAATGTTGAAAAAACGGCAGAAGAAGATGTTTTACAGTCCGACTGTGCCTATTATATAGCCAATTGTGCAGTAAGATTAAATCAGCAAAACGCCGATCAACTTATTGAGGACTTTGTAGAAGATTACCCAACAAGTACTAAAAGAAACACAGCTTTTGTAGATGTGGCCGATTATTATTTCGTTAACGGAAAATACTCCTACGCTCAAAAGTGGTATCAAAAAGTAGATGTAAATGCTTTAGGTAAATCTGAAAAAGAAAAGTTTTACTTCAATAATGGTTATACCGCTTTTACAACAAAGCAATTTAAAGATGCCAAAAAGTATTTAACTAAAGTAGAAAACTCTGAAGAGTATGGGTCGCAGGCCAAATATTACATTGGTTTTATGGCTTATGAGGGTGATGATTACGATAAGGCAAATGAATATTTTGAACAAGTAAACGACCAAGAGCGTTACAAAGAAAAATTATCATACTATCAAGCCGATTTACATTTTAAGCTAGGTAAGTTTGAAGAGGCTATTAAATTAGCCAAAGCTCAATTAAGTAAAAGTGATGCAGATGAAGTGTCTGAGCTTTCTAAAATTATTGGTGAAAGTTATTTCAACCTAGAAAATTATGCAGAGGCTATTCCTTATTTAACGGCATATCAAGGAAAAAAAGGACAAAGAGATCGCTTAGGGAAGTGGAGTAATACCGATTATTACCAATTAGGTTATGCGTATTACAAGCAAGGTAATTTTGAAAATGCAGTGTCTGAATTCAATAAAATTATTGGAGGTAAGAACTCAATTGCTCAAAATGCATATTATCATTTAGGTGAAAGTTATATTAATTTAGGAAAAAAGCAAGAGGCTTTAAATGCTTTTAAAAATGCTTCGGAAATGGATTTCGATTTAAAAATCCAAGAAGATGCTTGGCTTAATTATGCTAAAATTAGTTACGAAATAGGAAACTCTTACCAATCGGCACCACAAGTATTAGCTGGTTATTTAGAGAAATACCCAAATACAAGTTATAAAGAAGAAGTGGAAACGCTTTTAATAGATTCTTACATTACATCAAAAAATTATACAGAAGCGCTTAAGTTATTAGAGGGGAAACGTAGTTTCGAAAACAAGGTAGCTTATCAAAAAGTAGCATTTTACCGTGGTTTAGAATTGTATAATGAAAATAAATTTAAAGAAGCGTCGGCGCTTTTTAATGGTTCATTAAAAGAACAACAAGACCAAAGATTTACGGCTAGAGCAACCTTTTGGAAAGCTGAAACGGATTATAATTTAACTAATTACGATGATGCTTTAATTGGTTTTAAACAATTTCAGCAACAAAACGAAGCGACATCTACTCCTGAGTTTGAAAACTTAGATTATAATTTAGCTTACACTTACTTCAAGCTTAAAAATTATGAACAAGCTACAAAGTACTTCAATCAATTTATTTCAAGTAAAAAAGATGATAAAGTAAGGTTGAATGATGCTTATTTACGTTTAGGTGATGGGCATTTTGTTTCAAGTGAATATAGCAGTGCTATAGATGCTTATAAGAATGCTATTAGATTAAATGAAATAGAATCTGATTATGCCTTTTTTCAAAAAGCAATAAGTACCGGTTATGCCGGAAATACTTCAGGGAAAATAAGTGAATTAAGTAGTTTTATTTCAAAATACCCAAAATCAAAACTTCGTGACGATGCTATGTTCGAGCTAGGTAATTCATATGTAAAAGCAAATGAAACCGATAAAGCTATGCCAATTTACGATAGATTGGCAAACGAATACCCAATGAGTTCGTTTGTGCCAAAAGGTTTGTTGCGTCAAGGTTTGGTGTATTATAATTCTAGTCAAAACGAGCAAGCTTTAGTGAAGTTTAAAAAAGTAGCAAACGATTATGCTGGTACTCCAGAAGCTGTGCAAGCGGTTGCAACGGCAAGATTAATTTATATCGATTTAGGTCGTGTAAACGAATATGCGGTTTGGGTTAAGCAATTAGACTATGTAGAAGTTACCGATGCCGATTTAGATAATGCCACTTACGAGGCTGCGGAAAAACAGTATTTAGATAATAACACAGATAAGGCCATTACACAATTTAATAAATATTTAAACGAATTTCCACGTGGGTTACATGCTTTACAGGCACATTTTTATGTGGCACAACTTTATACAAAAAATAATTTGTTAGAGAATGCTGCTCCCCATTATAAGTATGTTGTAGATGCTTCTCGAAGTGAATACACAGAGGAGGCTTTAATGAAGTTGTCTCAATTTTATTTAAGTTCTAAAAACTGGAACAAAGCGATGCCTATTTTAGCAAGATTAGAGAGTGAGGCAAATTTTCCTCAAAACGTTGTGTTTGCACAATCTAATTTAATGAAGGCGAATTACGAATTGAATAATTATAACGAAGCCGTGTCTTATGCTGAAAAAGTGCTTAAGAATCCTAAAATCGACAATAAAATTCAAGCAGATGCTCAAGTTATAATTGCACGTTCGGCTATTAAAACAAATAATGAAGATTTAGCAAAAACGGCATACACTCAAGTAGAAAAAGTAGCTACAGGCGAAACTGCTGCCGAGGCTTTATATTACAACGCTTATTTTAAAAACAAGGAAGGTAAGCACGAAGCATCTAATGTTACGGTGCAACAATTAGCTAAAAACTACTCGGGTTACAAATATTATAGTGCGAAAGGCTTAGTGCTAATGGCTAAGAATTTTTATGCTTTAAAAGATGCTTTTCAGGCCACATATATTTTAGAGAGTGTTATTACAAATTTTAAAGAATTTGATGATGTTGTAGCAGAAGCTAAAGCTGAATTAAGCAAAATTAAAAAAGAGGAATCTAAAACCAATTCATCTATTTTACCAGAAGATTAGTTTTATTCAAAAGCCATTTTAAGTAGGTTAGAATTTGAATCTTAGAATTTAATTAAGAAATAAAAATTATAAAATATGCGTAAGCACATCAATAGAATATTAACCGTTGCAACAACATGTATAGCAACACTTGGGTATGCACAAAGCAAACAGAATGATACTTTAAATACAGGTGTTATAGACGTTGTTAAACCATACGCGCCATCAATTTCAGATGCGTTTAAAGTAAAAGAATCACCAACTTTAGACGATGCGACTACCGAAACTAAAAAAGAAATTAAATACAACATTTTTTCTTTTCCAGTAGCGTCAACCTTTACACCTTCAAAAGGAAAGGCGGCAGTTGTAGAAAAAGCAAAACCCGTAAAATTGTTTGATAATTACGCAACACTTGGTGTGGGTAGTTATACTACTATTTTAGGTGAAGTATATTTAAATCATGCCATAAGCCGAAACGAAAGTGTTGGTGGTTATGTAAGTCATCATTCTTCTGGAGGAAATATCGAAGGTGTAGAATTTGATGATGGATTTTCAGATTCAAAAATAAACGTGAATTATGCGAGTCGTATGCGCGATATGGCTTGGAATGTAGAAGGAGGTTTTCAATACTCAAACTACAATTGGTATGGTGTTCCAGACTCTCAAGTGGTTTTTGCACAAGACGATAATATAAATGTCGGTCACGCATTTTATAATGCACATGTAGGAGGAGATATTAGTTTTGAAGATACTTACATTAACTCTGGAAGTGTATTGTTTAGACGTTTTGCTGATAATCAAAGTTCAGGAGAAAATCGTTTTATAGCAAAAGGGAAAGTAGATGTTCCTGTTAATGGAGAAGAGATTTCTACGGAAGTAAAGATTGATTACTTAGGTGGCGGTTTTAGTAACCTATATTCTGGTTTAGAAAGTATCGATTATGGTAATTTTCAGGTTGGTATTATGCCAAGCTATCAACTTATTAGAGACGATTTAACATTAAATCTTGGAGTTTCTGCCTATTATTTAAATGATACAGAAAGCGGATCAAACAACTTCTATATCTATCCAAACATTACAGCAACCTATAGAGTGGTTAGCGATGTGGTAATTGCTTATGGAGGTATTCAAGGTGATTTAGAACAAAATTCTTATTACGATTTTGCTACCGAAAACCCATTTGTTTCTCCAACATTATTCATTACGCCAACAGATAAACAATACAATGCGTATGTTGGTTTAAAAGGAAAACTTTCTAGCACTATGAGTTATAACGTTAACGGAAGTTATGCATCGACCCAAAACAAAGCTTTATTTTTATCTAATGAAATTACCCGCTCTTTTGAGGACTATACCTATGGAAACTCGTTTGGAGTTGTTTACGATGACATTAATACTTTTGGAGTTTCAGGTGAAATAAATGTTGATATTAACCGAAACTTTAACTTAGGTTTAAAAGCCGAATATTTTAGCTATTCTAGCGATACCGAAGCCGAAGCATGGAATTTACCAGATGTAAAAGGATCTATGTTTTTAGATTATCAAATTAATCAAAATTGGTTTGCAGGAGCTAATTTGTTTTACACAGGCGAACGTAAAGATCAATTTTTATTAACAACATCAACACCAGAAACTATTACTTTGGATAGTTATTTTGATGCGAACGCACATGTTGGTTATCATGTAACAGAGCAAATTTCAGTATTTGCAAAAGCAAATAATATAGCCAATAATAATTACGAACGTTGGCAAAATACACCTGTTCAGGCTATTCAGTTTTTAGCAGGAGCAACATTTAAATTTGATTTTTAAGATACATTTAGTTGGTGTTTCCGCGAAAGCGATAAATGTTTAAAAATATAATAAATAGAAAAGCTAAGGTTTCATTTTTTTGAACTTTAGCTTTTTTTATTGAATAAAAAGCAGATGTTAAAGTCCAGGGGGGCGATTGTGATACGTTCTAATGTCGCTATGACAAAAACACTTAAAGATGCGTAACCGTTAGTCATTTCGACATAAGGAGAAATCGTATAAAGTTCAATGTTAGAATAGATTTATATGCTTTAAAATATTGAGTTAAACAACATCAAAACTATTCAAAATGCGTCAATTGCGCCAAATAATCGAAATGTTCACCTTCCTTTATAATGCCGCATTTAAGACCAACCGTTTCACAAGCCAATTTTAAAGTTTCAAAATCTAGATATAACCATTTCATTGGGATTTCTTCTTCGTTTTTATAAGATAAAAAATAATCTAACTCACCATAGTAGTTCGAGTTAGTATCCATCCAATAACCGCCATCTTCATCTTGATACATGTATTTGATATCCGATGAATCCATTAAAATTTGTCCGCCAGGATGAAGCAACCCTTTTAGGTGAGTTAAGTATTTTGAAACTTGAGATAATTCTTGAAAAATTCCGGTACCATTCATTAATAATAAAATGGTATCAAACGTTTCTGTTTCATCTAAAATATTTTTTATTTCAGCATTTACAACACCACGAAGTTTAGCAACTTCAATGGCGCCTTTAGAAACGTCGATAGCTTTAACTTTTTTATTGTTTTCTTGTAAATACAAACTATGGCTTCCTGAGCCACAACCAACATCTAAAATGTCACCTTTTGCTAGTTTTAAAGCTTTTTGCTCTAGCTTCGGCATCTCTTCGAATTGGCGAAATAGATAAGGAATTGGCAAGGCATCATCATCAGAAATACTTGTAGATGTTATAATATCTTCAGTATAGTTTCCGTTTTGGTAATCTAATAAGGCTTGTCCGAAAAGGTCTTTCATAAAAAAGCGAGTTTCATTTCCACGAAAGTGAAAAGGGCATCAATTAAAATTGTTATTTTTGCGCCATGCAAGACATTATTAATAATCTTCCAAAGCAGGCCAAAGATAAGCATAACGAGAATAAAAAATTCTTCACAAAGCTAAAAAAGAAGCCGCCCAAAAATTTAGATTACGTTATGCAAGATTTGCATGAACAAGAGTTTAAACGTACCGATTGTTTGGAGTGTGCTAACTGTTGTAAAACCACTGGGCCGCTATTTACAGATAAAGATGTAGATAGAATTGCTAAACATTTTAGAATGAAAACACAGCAATTTATATCGCAATTTTTGCGTGTAGATGATGAGAATGATTATGTTTTACAAAGTGTACCGTGTACCTTTTTAGATGCCGATAATTATTGCTCTATTTACGATGTGCGTCCAAAAGCGTGCCGTGAGTTTCCACATACAGATAGAAGTAAGTTTCAACAAATTTCGCATCTTACTTTAAAAAACGTGGCTATTTGTCCGGCTGCATTTAATATTGTAGAAGAAATGAAAAAGCGCATTAAGGTTTAGTTTTGAAGTCTGATTGTTATTTTACTAGGCTTGGTATAATAACTTTTTTACTATATTGTAAAACAAAAACAACCACTCTTGCAAACATTTCTAAACTATTTCGAGACTATACCATCATCACACCGTAGTATAATTTTAGTTGGAGGCTTGGCCTTTTTCTGGCTTTTAGAAGGTGCGGTACCATTATTTAAATTCAATTATAAAAAGTGGGAGCATGCAGCTCCAAATATCTTTTTTACTTTAACTACAGTCGTTATTAATTTTGCGTTAGCTTTTTTACTACTTAACTCAGCAGATTGGGTAATGGCTAACGATTTTGGGATTTTAAACTGGTTACCAGAAATGCCACTATGGTTGTACATTATTCTAGGTGTATTTCTAATGGACTTTTTTGGAGCCTATTTAGCGCATTTTGTAGAGCATAAAGTGCCTATGTTATGGATGGTGCATTTGGTTCATCATTCCGATCATAAAGTCGATACAACTACGGCCAATAGACACCATCCTTTGGAAAGTATTATTCGTTTTATGTTCACACTATTAGGTGTTTTTGTTATTGGAGCTCCAATTGGTATTGTTATGCTATATCAATCAATGTCTTTGGTGGCTACGCAGTTTACACATGCTAATATTAAGTTATCAAAAAGTGTCGATAAAATAATGAGTTATGTATTGGTGTCGCCCGATATGCATAAGGTACACCACCACTATATGTTGCCTTATACGGACTCTAATTACGGAAATATATTTTCAGTTTGGGATAGACTGCTTGGTACTTATATGGATTTTGATCGTGAGAAGTTAATTTATGGCGTTGATGTTTTTCCAGATGAAAAAGCTAACGGAAACATAAAAGAACTCTTAAAACAGCCTTTTAAGAAATACGATAGACCAACTATAATTTCTGATAAAGATTAATACTTTTTTATTTTGAAACATTGTAAGATTGATATTCAAGGGCATCGTGGTTGTCGCGGTTTGTTACCTGAAAACAGTATGCCGGCATTTTTAAAGGCATTGGAATTGGGTGTGGATACTTTAGAGTTGGATGTGGCAGTTTCTAAAGATAAAATAGTTGTTGTTAGCCATGAACCTTATATGAATTCTGTGATTTGTTTAAGTCCTAATGGTGACGCTATTTTAGATGAAGATGCAAAGAAGTATAATTTGTATCAAATGACTTTAGCCGATATTCAACAATTTGATTGTGGTTCTAAATATCATTCTAAATTCCCAAATCAGGAAAAAGTAAAAACATACAAGCCATCTTTATCTGAGGTTTTAAAAGAAACTAAAAAAATAAATCCAGCAATAAAATTCAATATTGAAATAAAATCAGATCCGGAGTATTATGATGTTTTTACTCCAAAGCCTAAAGAATTTGTAGCATTAGTTTTAAATGTTCTAACTGAAAACAACGCTTGTAACGAAACCAATTTGCAAAGTTTCGATTTACAGATTTTAGAAGAAATAAAAATTCAATCTCCTAAAATGGAGGTTGCCCTTTTGGTAGAGGACGATGAGATTATTTTAGAGAAACTTAATGAAATGAGTTATTTGCCAGCTATTATAAGTCCCTATTACAAGTTGATAAATAAAGAAACAGTTAGTGATCTAAAAAATAGAGGTTTTAAAGTGATACCATGGACGGTTAACACCGAACAAGATATGCAGCTTATGATAGACTATAACGTAAACGGGATTATTACCGATTACCCAGATAGACTCATTACTGTTTTAAAATAATACGTTTAAATTTTACTCGTACATTAAATACTTTGAGCGTGTTTTAGCAAAGGCATCTAAGCCTGTTTTCCAAGTTGCTTTAATCTCATTGGCACTTAATCCAGATTCAATTTGTTGTTGTAATTTTTTTGTTCCGGCTAGTTTCGTGAAAAACGAATTGAAGAATTCTGTTTTATTTCCGGTGTTGTTGTAAGCTTTTATCAGCCAATTTAAATTAAGAGCATTTAGGTTTTCGGCTGTAGTTAAGTTTTCACCATAACATAATTTGTTTTCATATTTTGGATGCTTAGCACCATGATTGGGTTGTGGTGTAAACTGAAAAGAAAACTGAGTTTTATTTAAAAACGGACTCCCAAAAATCTGAAATTGCGTTTCCGTTCCACGACCAGCACTTACGTTTGTGCCTTCAAAAAAGCAAAGGCTAGGGTAAAGGTTTATCGATTTGTCGTTTGGTAAATTCGGGCTAGGTTTTATAGGTAAGCTATATTCTAGGTTATGGTTATAGTTTTTCACAGGAATAACCTGTAAATCACAAGTGATACCTTGGTTTAGCCATTTTTCACCATTAATCATGTTTGCATATTCTCCAATCGTCATGCCATGCACAGTTGGTATAGGGTGCATGCCCACAAAACTTTTATGAGCTGTTTCTAAAACAGGACCATCAAAATAATGCCCGTTAGGGTTCGGTCTATCTAAAATTAAAACAGGAATATTCTGCTCGGCACAAGCTTCCATTACATAATGTAAACTCGAAATGTAAGTGTAAAAACGAGCACCAACATCTTGAATGTCAAAAACAACCAAATCTAAGTTTTTCAATTGCTCCACCGAAGGTTTTTTGTTTTTTCCGTAAAGGGAAACTATAGGCAAGTTGGTTTTTATATCTACACCATCTTTAATAACTTCGCCAGCGTCTGCCGTACCTCTAAATCCATGTTCTGGTGCGAAAACCGTTTTAATATCAACGTTTAAGGCAAGTAGGGAATCTACTAAATGTGTATTGGTGTCTCCTTTAAAAATAACACTAGTTTGGTTGGCTACAATACCAACACGTTTGCCTTCTAGTGTAGGTAAATAAAGAGCCGTTTGGTTGGCACCAACAGTGATGCTTTTTTTTGTTTCAGTTTGTTTTGGACGCTCCTTATCTAAAAGCGTTAAGTTTTCCGACTTCGATTTCGTGACATTCCCACAAGAAATCATTACTAAAACAAATAATAAAACAGTATTTTTGAAAACATTTAATAGCATAATAAATTTTGAATTACGAGTTTTTTTTAGCCAAACGCATTATTGGTAGTAAAGCGTATAAAAGTAGTGTATCGGCACCAATAATAAAAATTGGTATTGCCGCTATTGCTATTGGTATTGTGGTCATGATGATTGCCATTGCTACAGGTATTGGTTTGCAACAAAAAATTCGTGATAAAGTGGTCGCTTTCAATGGGCATGTTACCATTAGTAATTTCGATAGTAATAACTCACAAGAAAGTATCGTGCCAATCTCTAAAAATCAGGAGTTTTATCCAGAGTTTAAAGAGGTTGATGGTATAAAGCACGTACAAGCCGTAGCAACAAAATTCGGAATTATTAGAACAGAAACCGATTTCGAAGGGGCCGTGTTTAAAGGTGTCGGTCAAGATTTCGATTGGAGTTACTTTCAAGAATTTCTTGTAGAAGGCAAACTACCAAGCTTTACCAAAAAATGGAGCGAAGAGGTTTTAATTTCGCAATATTTAGCCGATAGGCTAGGTTTTAAGGTTGGTGAAAAATTTCAAATGGTATTTGCAAAAGACGATACCGAAAAAGCACCAAACATTATATCATTTCAAATTGTAGGTATTTATAATTCCGGTTTTCAGGAATTAGATCAACAATATTTATTAGGGAACATTCGCCATATACAACGTATTAATAATTGGGAAGAAGATCAAATAGGGAACTTCGAAGTTTTTATTTCCGATTATTCGCAACTTGATAGAAAAGGTATCGAAATTTACCAAAACACACCGTCTACACTCAACACGATTACCGTAAGTAATAAGTACAGTTCCATTTTTGAGTGGATAAAAATATTCGATAAAAATATTTACGGCATTATTGGGATCATGATTCTCGTAGCAGGTATAAACATGATTACTGCACTACTCGTTTTAATACTCGAACGTACGCAAATGATAGGGATTTTAAAAGCCCTAGGAAGTAACAATTGGAGCATCCGTAAACTTTTTCTATACAATGCATCCTACCTTATTTTACTAGGTTTATTTTGGGGTAACTTGCTCGGTTTAGGGCTGCTCTTTGCGCAAAAATATTTCAAACTATTTCCGCTAGATCCAAGTGTGTATTACGTTTCCGAAGCCCCAGTATATATAAGTTTAGGTTATATAGTTGCGCTAAATGTAGGGACACTAATTCTGTGTTTACTTATGCTTTTAATACCCTCGTATATTATTACAAAAATATCTCCAGTAAAAGCCATTAGGTTCCAGTAAATTTTAAAATTTTGGGCGCTACCCCAAGGGTCGGGCTTTCACTACTCGCTCCCTCCTAAAAAGTCAGGGAGCTCAAACAAACCGTTCAATCCCTAGCGCATTATCAGTCAAGGTTCTGTTTATTATTACGTTTTTTAAATTTTACTAGTGTTACTTATTATTTTCAATATCACTAATATGGTGCTCTAAAGCTTTAACTGAAATTTGAATTTCAATAATTAAAAGCGATAACGAAGCGATTAACAAAAGTAGCGCCAAGCCAAACACCCAAACAGCAATTGCATTTTGTTGTATGTAAATTAAAAACATAGTCACTACGCATAATAGTAAACTCGAAATACCGAAAATTTGCATACTTCGCGTTAAATACAAACGCTTTTTTATGTTCTGTATTTGTGCCATTAATACACTATCTTTTTTCTCAGTATACCTATCATGTAGATTTCTAATAGTTGCGGCGTAAGCTAAAAACCTGTTGGTATATGCTAACATAATTAAGGAAATAGCCGAAAATAAAAGAGCAGGAGTAGTAAGCGTAAGTTGTTCCATAATGTAGTTTTATACTAGATTGCAAAGTTAGTAATTTAATTAATCCTCAAGATTATTACCTCGCTGTGTTTTACTTTAATAGAATTCAATTTTTAATTTCATTTGGAAATTTTAAACTGGTATTCTATCTTTAAAAAATGCAAGAAGATTTTCTACACTACATCTGGAAATTCAAGAAATTTCAAACTCAAAGTTTAAAAACAGAAGCAAATCAAGCTATAACTATTACTTCTGTAGGGCAACATAACTTTAATTCTGGTCCCGATTTTTTTAATGCAAAACTTACTATTGGCGAGCAACTTTGGGCGGGTAATGTGGAAATTCATATAAAATCATCCGATTGGTATTTGCACAATCATGAACAAGATCCAGCTTACGATGGTGTTATTCTACACGTAGTTTGGGAGCATGATACCGAGATTTTTAGAAAAGATAATACGCCTATTCCAACATTAGTGTTGCGCGATTATATTGATTTTACGCTTTTAAACAATTATAAAAAGCTTTTTGCAAAACAAAACACATGGATTAATTGTGAAAATGATTTTGTAAATACCGACGATTTTGTTTTAACCAATTGGCTAGAGCGCTTGTATTTTGAAAGGCTAGAACGAAAAGCAGGAGCTATTGAATTGCTTTTGCAAGAATCTAAAAACGATTGGGAAGCCGTACTTTTTAAAATGCTTGCCAAAAACTTTGGGCTAAAAGTAAATGGATATGCTTTTTTAAGTTTGGCGCAATCGGTCGATTTTTCGGTGGTTAGAAAATCACAATCTAATTTGCAAAGTTTAGAAGCCTTACTGTTTGGACAAGCTAATTTATTGTCAGAATCTGTGGAAGATGCTTACTATATAAGTTTATCAAAAGAATACAGTTTTTTAAAACAGAAGTTTCAGCTTAAAGAAAATCAAGTATTGCCATTACAGTTTTTTAGATTACGGCCACCAAATTTTCCAACCATACGACTGTCTCAATTCGCAAATTTATATCACGAGCATCAAAATCTATTCTCTAAAGTAATCGAGCTCGATAAGCTCGAAGATTTCTATAAACTCTTTAATGTGTCAACTTCCGAGTTTTGGAAAACACATTATACGTTTCAAAAATCATCTAAATCTTCAACAAAAGCCATTACAAAAGCATTCACAGATTTATTGTTAATAAACACGATTCTTCCTTTAAAATTTTGTTATGCTAAACAAAAAGGGCAAGATATAGATCGCTCCATTTTAAAGATAGCTTCAGAAATCAATTCAGAAAAAAATAGTATCATCGATGCTTTTAATAAACTAAAAAAAGTGTCTAAATCGGCCTTTCAATCACAATCGCTTATTCAATTAAAAACAGAGTACTGCGATAAAAATAAATGTTTACAATGTGCCGTTGGAAATTCACTTTTAACTAAATAGTTATTGTTTTTCTAAGGATTTCAATATTTGACAGGGTATTGTTATTAATATTAAGAAAGCGTTAAATATTTCAACCTAATAGCTTTTAAACAAAAAAAGGAATCCTTAAATTGCAAGCATGAACAATATCTATAAACCCTTATTGTTTTTTCAGAAGCATGGTTATTACGTGTGTCAACGTATTGCCGATCGTTTTGGTATTCGCGCTAAAGTGGTGCGTACCTCTTTTATGTATGTAACGTTTGTAACGGTTGGTTTTGGCTTTGCTTTGTATTTATTTCTTGCTTTTTGGATGCGTATAAAAGATTTAATTTACACAAAACGCTCTTCGGTTTTTGACCTATAATTTATGAATCCATTAATAAGAATTTTTAGAACTAAAATATATACAGCCGTATTTTTGCTGGTTCTTATTCTACTCGTTGGCGTGTTTGGCTACATGATGATATCGGATTATACCGCTATCGATGCCCTTTACATGACGGTTATTACCATAACTACGGTCGGTTTTGGAGAAGTTGTACCGCTCGATAATAATTCCAAAATATTTACTATTTTTTTAATTTTAACTAGTATTGTAATTGTTGGTTACGCTTTATCTACCATTACCGAGTATATTTTAAGCAAAGACCACATTGAAGAATTAAAACAGAAAAAGATGCAAAAGAAAATTGATACGTTTGCCAATCATGTTATTATTTGCGGTTACGGTAGAAATGGAAAACAGGCAGCTGTAAAATTGGCTGCGCACAACCGATCTTATGTTATTGTTGAGAAGAACAAAGAAATGATTGAGAAGTTGGAGTTAGACGGCGCACCTTATGTTATAGGTAACGCTAATGAAGATGAAACGCTTGTGCAGGCTGGTGTAGATCGAGCAAGTTGTTTTATATCTGCTTTACCAAGTGATGCTGATAATCTATTTGTAGTGCTTTCAGCTAGACAAATTAACCCAAAAATTAATATAATAAGTCGTGCATCTCAAGAGTCATCTTATAGTAAGTTGAAGTTTGCAGGAGCCAATAATGTTATTTTACCAGATAAAATTGGTGGAGATCATATGGCATCTTTAGTTGTTGTTCCAGGACTTATGGAGTTTATTGATAACTTATCTATTGTCGGTAAATCGAATATAAATATAGAAGAAGTAGCTGTAGAAAAATTACATAGTAATAATATAGTTAAAACCATTCGCGATTTAGATTTACGCCGAAAAACGGGTTGTACCGTAATTGGTTATAAAGATGAAAACGGAGAATATATTGTTAACCCAGAAGCAGAATTAGAACTGGCGAAAAATTCTAAAATTATTGTTTTGGGACGTCCAGAACAAATTGAAGCATTAAATACAGAGTATAATATAGAGCAGTAATCATACGATTTTAGCGGTATTTTTTTTAAAATACCGTTTTTTTTTAGCATCTTGCTACTTTTTTGTGTCATTCTATAAGAGAATGAGCTAGTTTTTTGAAATTTAATTAACCAACATAATATCTTATGAAGAAATATCTTCTTTCAATTTTTACATTAATAGCACCTTTTTTAACATTTGCACAAGAGACAGCCGAGTTAGGTATAGATCAGCAAATAGACCAGGCGTTTAAACCGATTTCAGATTTTTTCTCGAACGTTATCTTCTTTCAAGTATTCGGTACCCCATTTGTTTTAATTCTTTTAGTAGTAAGTGCATTATTTTTTACTATTTACTTCGGTTTTCCAAACGTTAGATATTTTGGAAAGGCTATTAAAACGGTAAGAGGTAAATATGAAGATATTGAAAAGCATGGCGCTAAAGAACTTTATGGTGAAGGTGGTGTTGCTCAAGGTATAGATATCAATACAATAGATGATATAGAAGAGCATCTTGTTAGCGTTGAAAATGATTTAGCCGTAGATGGTGATATTGTTGATACCATTAGAGATGAAAGTAGCGAAGGTGAAGTAAGTCATTTTCAAGCATTGGCAACTGCAGTATCAGGTACTGTTGGTAATGGTAATATTGCAGGTGTAGCTTTAGCGATTGCACTTGGTGGTCCGGGAGCAACCTTTTGGATGATTATTTGTGGATTACTAGGGATGTCAACCAAATTTGTAGAATGTACTTTAGGTGTACATTATAGAGATGTTGGTGAAGATGGTACGGTTTACGGAGGACCAATGTATTATTTAAAGAAAGGCTTAAAGGAACGCGGTTTTGCTAAACTTGGAAAAGTGGCAGCGGTTGTATTTGCAATCTTTTGTATTGGAGGTTCTTTTGGTGGAGGTAATGCTGCACAATCAAACCAAGCTACAATTGTAATAAAAGATTTATTAGGATTAGAGAGTACTGGAGCTGGATTCTGGATTGGAGTTATATTAGCTTTTACTGTAGGTATCATTATTATTGGTGGTATTAAACGTATAGCATCTGTTACAGAAAAAGTAGTTCCATTTATGGCGTTATTATACATCATATGTTGTTTATACATCATTTTAAGTAATTTCACACTTATTGATGATGCTGTAGGTTTAATTTTAGAAGAAGCATTTAACCCAACAGCAATTGGTGTTGGTGGATTTATAGGTGTATTGTTAGTAGGTTTCAAGCGTGCTGCCTTTTCAAACGAAGCAGGAGCAGGATCTGCATCTATTGCGCATTCAGCGGTAAGAACAAAATATTCTGCTAGTGAAGGTTTAGTTGCCTTATTAGAGCCATTTATTGATACGGTTGTAATTTGTACTATGACAGCTTTAGTTATTATCATTTTTAACTTTGGCGGATTCTTTGAGTATGGAGATGTTACAGGACAAGGTGTTGCAATTATCAATGGCGAATCTTATGAGGGAGCAGGTATTACAGCAAAAGCCTTTGCAGAGTATATTCCTTACTCTAATGTGTTTTTAACTATTGCAGTGGTGCTGTTTGCAGTTTCAACTATGATCTCTTGGTCGTATTACGGTTTACAATCTTGGAAGTTTTTATTCGGAAGAGGTAAAGCTGCAGATTTAACTTATAAAATATTATTTTTAACTTTTGTAGTTATTGGAGCTGCTGCTAGTATGAAATCAATTTGGGATTTCTCAGATGCTATGATATTTGCAATGGTATTCCCTAATATGATAGGTCTTTACTTCTTATTCCCAGTTGTTAAAAAACAATTAAATAGATATTTAGGAGCTATAAAACTTAAAAAGGACGCGTTAGAAAACTAAAATCTAAAACTTTTATATATGAAATCCCATGTCACGTTTTCTAAAAACCAACGGCATGGGATTTTTTTATTGGCTCTACTCATCATTGCCTTACAATGTGTTTACTTTTTTGTTGATTTTTCGGGAGAAGACATTCAAACCAACAATGACGAGTTAGCAAAATTCACCAAAGAAATAGATTCGCTTAAAGCTATAGAGTTAGAAGCCCGTAAACCAAAAATATTCCCTTTCAATCCTAATTTTATTACAGATTACAAAGGTGCTACTTTGGGTATGAGTAATCTGGAAATAGACAGGCTTCTTAATTTTAGAAAACATGACCAGTGGATAAACTCATCCAAACAATTTCAAGAAGTCACGCAAGTCTCAGATTCTCTATTAAATAGTATATCTCCGTATTTTAAATTCCCGGAATGGGTAACCAACCCTAAAACGTTTAAATCATCCTATAGCAATTCATATAAAACCAAACCCAAAACTTTTGCTCAAAAACAAGATTTGAATACGGCTACGGCTAAACAGCTTCAAGCAGTGAATGGTATTGGCGAAGCTTTTTCAAAACGAATTATCAAATTCAGAAATAAATTTAAAGGTGGTTTTATAGCCGATGTGCAATTGCAAGATGTTTATGGCCTAACACCAGAAGTTATTCAGAAAATACAATTAGATTTCACGGTTAAAACACCGCGACATATTAATAAAATAAATTTAAATACGGCATCCGTAGATCAATTGGTTAACATACAACATATTGATTACGATTTGGCGCACCATATCATCGAGCAGCGTAGTTTACGAGAGGGATTTAAATCCTTTTCAGAATTACTAAAAGTAAAAGACTTTCCAGTAAATAAAATCGAGATAATTGAATTATATTTGCGAATTGACAACACAAACTAATGAATAGCATGTACTTTACAGAAGAGCACCAACTTTTTAGGAAAAGTCTTCAAGATTTTTTACAAAAAGAAGTTGTTCCACATATTGAAAAGTGGGAGCAAACGGGTCTAATAGATCGTTTTATTTGGAAAAAATTTGGTGATATGGGATTCTTCGGAATTAAATATCCTGAAGCTTATGGTGGTTTAGATTTAGATTTGTTCTATACTGTAATTCTGCTCGAAGAACTTCAAAAAATAAATTCAGGTGGTTTTGCCGCTGCTATTTGGGCGCATACTTATTTAGCCATGACGCATTTAAATGCAGAAGGCGATGAGGCGATAAAACAAAAATATTTAGTACCGAGTATTACTGGAGATAAAATAGGGTGTTTGTGTATTAGTGAACCTTTCGGCGGAAGTGATGTTGCAGGTATGCGCACCACTGCTGTTAAAAAAGGTGATAAATATATTATCAATGGTTCAAAAACATTTATAACAAATGGCGTTTTAAGCGATTACTTAGTCGTTGCGGTCAAAACAAGTCCAGAATTAGGTAATAAAGGCATTAGTATATTTGTGGTAGATCGTGAAACCAAAGGTTTATCGGCAACTAAACTTAACAAACTTGGATGGAGAGCATCCGATACAGGAGAAATAGCTTTTGATAATGTTGAAATCCCAGCAAATCAAATATTAGGCGAAGAAGATAAAGGTTTTGCATACATTATGCAGCATTTTGCGCTAGAGCGTTTAATTATGGGTATTAATGGCCATGCACGAGCAGAATTTGCGCTAGAATATGCTTTAAAATATATGAGCGAGCGTCAAGCCTTCGGACGTACTATTGATAAATTCCAAGCTTTACGCCATACCATTGCCGATTTATATACCGATATGGAAATGTGTAAAACATTTAACTACGCCGTAGCATATCGATTAAATAAAGGGGAATACGTAGTGAAAGAAGCTACCATGTCTAAGCTAAGGTCTACTAAAATGGCCGACGAGGTTATTTATCAATGTCTGCAATTTCTAGGTGGCTACGGCTACATGGAAGATTATCCAATGGCAAGACTCTTACGAGATAGTCGTTTAGGTCCAATTGGCGGCGGAACATCAGAAATTTTGCGAGAAATTCTAGCTAAAATCATCATCGATAAAAAAGAATACAAAGAAGCAACATAATTTATTTGGGCAAATTGCGCCTATTATAATTTGTGTTTTTTTAATATGGAAAGATTAATTTAAGGCGTAGTTTCTATTAAAACAGAATAGGGTTTCGGCGCAAACACGCTTTCCGCTATATCTTTTTTGAGCTTAATAAGGCTTAGTTTTATTAATACATTAGGCGAACATTTCAATTTTTCACATCTATTTATGTTTAGGGAAAGCACAAAAAAGGATGCCGCATCAATCGTTTTTGCAGGAAAATCTGCTTTCTAAGTGTTAAAAGATAGCGTGTGGTATATCTGCATAAAACAATTCAAAAAAAATATTTTAAATTTTAATTATTATTTAGAAATTATTATATATTTGCACCCTGAAAATTCTAAAAGAGAGGAGGTTAAGACACTATGTTAATAATACCAGTTAAAGAAGGAGAAAATATAGATAGAGCGTTAAAGCGTTACAAACGAAAGTTTGTAAAAACAACGGTAAAAAACCAGTTAAACACGCGTAAGCAATTTAACAAACCTTCTATTGTACGTAGAGCTCAGGTTCAAAAGGCTCAATACATCCAAGGATTAAGAGATGCAGAAGAAGTATAATTTCTGTTCTTTATAATATTAAATCCCGCAATTTGCGGGATTTTTTTTGTTTAAAAAAGTATCACGACATCAAGATGTTATGACGTTTACGTGATTTTTCGATATAAAAATCTTACTTTTTTGTTTGTGTTTCACTTCGAAGTGATGAAAAAACATTGTATATTTAAAAACAAATCATACCCCAAAATACATGCCTTTTCAATCCTTTACCGATTATCTCCTACTGGAAAAAAACTATTCGGTATTGACTGTAAATGCATATCAAGCAGATTTAAAAGCCTTTTCAAAATATATAGAAAAACAATTTGAAGATGATTCTATCAAAAATGTAAACTATTCGCAAATTCGTAGCTGGATTGTTTCTTTGGTAGAAAGTGGTATTTCCAATAGGAGTATAAACCGAAAAATTTCATCATTAAATACTTATTATAAATTTCTTTTAAAAGTAGGAGATCTTCAATTAAACCCATTAGCAAAACATCGCGCACTAAAAACAAGTAAAAAAATACAAGTGCCATTTTCTGAAACCGAAGTAGCAAACGTGTTAAACGAATTGAATTTCGGCACCGACTTCGAGAGCTTGCGTAATAAACTCATTATAGAGCTGTTTTATTCAACAGGCATTCGTAGAATAGAGTTAGTAGAGTTAGAACTCTCTCGATTTGATATCAGTAATAAAACACTTAAGGTTAAAGGGAAGCGAAATAAGGAGCGTATTATACCATTATTACCATCGGTTATTGAAAGCTGTAAAAGTTATTTAAAGGCCCGAAATGAATTGGAAGTACTTGTAGATTCTGACAGGTTGTTTTTAACCCAAAAAGGTGTTAAAATATATGAAACACTTGTTTACAGAGTAATTAATGAGTATTTTAGTTTAGCATCTTCAAAGGTTAAAAAGAGCCCACATATACTAAGGCATTCTTTTGCAACACATTTGTTAAACCAAGGTGCAGACTTAAATGCTGTTAAAGAGCTTCTTGGTCATTCAAGTTTAGCGGCAACACAAGTTTATACACATAATAGTATAGCCGAATTAAAAAAGGTGCATGTTAGCGCGCATCCTAGAAGTAAAAAATAAAGTAAACTAAGCTGAAGTTTTTAATTTCAACTTTAATAATTGTTTAACCAAAAAAACACAAGTATGAAAGTAAACACCCAATCCGTAAATTTTAACGCAGATCAAAAATTAATAGATTTTATCCAAAAACGAATGGACAAATTAGATTTGTTTTATGATAAGGTAATTAAATCGGATGTTTTTTTAAAGTTAGAAAACACCAGTGATAAAGAAAATAAAGTATTTGAAGCACGTGTAAGTGTACCAGGCGATAGTTTTGTTGTAAAAAAACAGTGTAAAAGTTTTGAGGAAGGTGCAGATATGGCCATAGCATCATTAGAGCGCCAATTAAAAAAACGAAAAGAAAAATTAAGAGCACATTTATAATATTTAGAACGATTTTATAGAAACAGTTTTGTTTTAGTGAAAAAAGAATGGAATACCCCGTTATTATTAAAGTAATCGCGTTTCAAGAATAGAAGAAATGAATCTAAAATACATGGTTTTTAATAGAATTTGAAAATAGTTTGAAATTCTATGTAAAATTTATTGAAAAAATGTTTTGAATATTTAAATAAATCTATACATTTGCAGTCCGTTAGAAATAGCGGACTTTTTTTATGCGTAAAAAAAGAAAAAAGCCGATGTAGCTCAGCTGGCTAGAGCAGCTGATTTGTAATCAGCAGGTCGTGGGTTCGAGTCCCTCCATCGGCTCTTTTAAAATTTGAATTCTAATTATTTAGAAATAAGAGTTTTAGATTGAAATATTGAATTTAGGGGAGATACTCAAGCGGCCAACGAGGGCAGACTGTAAATCTGCTGACTACGTCTTCGCAGGTTCGAATCCTGCTCTCCCCACAATTTTTAAGGATTAAGCGATTAATCTAAAAAGTTTATTGAAATATTGATAATACCCTTTAAAGATTTTTGTATCTATAAAAAAGAATTCTACTTTTGTAGAAATTCTAAATTTAGATTTGAAATTTTTAATTAATGCGAGAGTAGCTCAGTTGGTAGAGCGTCAGCCTTCCAAGCTGAATGTCGCCGGTTCGAACCCGGTCTCTCGCTCAAAGTTCCTGCGAAATCAGGAATCTCTTCTTTTAAAAAATCTTTTTTTAAGATAGATTGAAAGAATAGGGAATAAAAACTTTACGCCGGTGTAGCTCAGGGGTAGAGCGTTTCCTTGGTAAGGAAGAGGTCACGAGTTCAATTCTCGTCATTGGCTCTAAAGAAAAAATTAGAATACACTAATATTATTATATAACAAAGATTAAAATCATTTTAAAAACATGGCAAAGGCAACTTTTGATCGTTCAAAACCACACTTAAACATTGGTACAATTGGACACGTAGATCACGGTAAAACAACTTTAACTGCTGCTATTACTAAAGTATTAGCTGATGCAGGTTATTCTGAAGCAAGATCATTTGATCAAATTGATAATGCTCCTGAAGAAAAAGAAAGAGGTATAACAATTAATACATCTCACGTAGAGTATGCAACATTAAACCGTCATTACGCTCACGTTGACTGTCCAGGTCACGCGGATTACGTAAAGAACATGGTAACTGGTGCTGCACAAATGGATGGTGCTATCTTAGTAGTTGCGGCTACAGATGGTCCAATGCCACAAACTCGTGAGCACATCTTATTAGGACGTCAGGTAGGTATTCCTCGTATCGTTGTATTCATGAACAAAGTGGATATGGTTGATGATGAAGAATTAATCGAATTAGTAGACATGGAAGTTAGAGATTTATTATCTTTCTATGAGTACGATGGTGATAATGGACCTGTAATTGCTGGTTCTGCTTTAGGTGCACTTAACGGTGAACAAAAGTGGGTTGATACAGTATTAGAATTAATGCAAGCTTGTGACGATTGGATCGAAGAGCCATTACGTGAGGTTGATAAACCTTTCTTAATGCCTATCGAGGATGTATTCTCTATTACTGGTCGTGGTACTGTTGCAACTGGTCGTATTGAAACTGGTATTGCAAATACAGGAGATCCTGTAGAAATCATTGGTATGGGTGCTGAGAAATTAACATCTACTATCACAGGTATCGAAATGTTCCGTCAAATATTAGATAGAGGTGAAGCTGGTGATAATGCTGGTATCTTATTAAGAGGTATTGAGAAGTCTCAAATTTCTAGAGGTATGGTTATTGTTAAGCCAGGTTCTGTAACTCCACACGCTAAATTTAAAGCTGAGGTTTACATCCTTAAGAAAGAAGAAGGTGGACGTCACACTCCATTCCACAACAATTACCGTCCACAGTTCTACGTACGTACAACTGATGTAACTGGAAACATTGCGCTTCCTGATGGTGTTGAGATGGTTATGCCAGGAGACAACTTAACTATTACTGTTGAATTAATTCAAACAATTGCAATGACTGTAGGTTTACGTTTCGCAATTCGTGAAGGTGGTAGAACAGTTGGTGCTGGTCAGGTAACTGAAATTTTAGACTAATATAGTCCAAAGCATATAAAAAAAGTTAAGGTATTCCTTTTTTGGAATACCTTGACTTTATTTACGGGCGTAGCTCAGTTGGTAGAGCACTGGTCTCCAAAACCAGGTGTCGGGAGTTCGAGTCTCTCCGCCCGTGCAAAATATCAGAGATTAATAAATCTCAATGAAGTGTTTACACTAAGCATCTTTTAGATGTTGTAAAAAAAAGTAAAAATGGCTGGATTTGTAAATTATATAAAAGAATCATTTGGAGAACTTAAAAACAATGTAAGTTGGCCAACATGGGCAGAAGCTCAAAGTTTAACTATTTTGGTTGCTGTGTTTTCAATTATATTCTCTCTTGCAATATGGGGAGTAGATACAGTATTTAGTAATGTTATATCATTTTACTTTGATCTAATTAAATAAAAAAAAATTATGTCTGAAGTAAGTGAGAAAAAATGGTACGTAGTTCGTGCTGTAAGTGGTCAAGAGAACAAAATTAAGACATATATCGAGAATGAAATTGCTCGTTTAGGTCTTACTGATTATGTAGACCAAGTATTAGTACCTACAGAACGCGTTATCCAAATCCGTAACGGAAAAAAAATCCATAAAGAAAAAGTATTCTTCCCAGGATATATTATGGTACAAGCAAATTTAACAGGTGAAGTTCCTCATATTATTCGTTCAGTAACAAATGTTATTGGGTTTTTAGGTGAAACAAAAGGTGGAGATCCTGTGCCATTGAGACAGTCTGAAGTAAACAGAATGTTAGGTAAGGTTGATGAGTTGGCTGTTGAAGAAAGTTCTGTAGTAGCAATACCATACACAAAAGGAGAAACTGTTAAAGTAATTGACGGGCCTTTTAATGGATTTGATGGAACTATCGAAAACATAAATGAAGAAAAGCGTAAGCTTGAAGTAATGGTAAAAATCTTCGGAAGAAAAACACCATTAGAGTTAAGCTATATGCAAGTTGAAAAAGTATAACAGTGTTACATTAAGATAGATTAAACGTCTCGCTTCCAAAAGAGAGGTTTTTTCGAATTAAATTATTAAAAATGGCAAAAGAATTAAGTAAAGTAGTTAAGTTACAAGTTCGGGGAGGTGCTGCGAATCCGTCGCCACCGGTTGGACCCGCTTTAGGAGCCGCTGGTGTTAACATCATGGAGTTCTGTAAGCAATTCAATGCTAGAACCCAAGATAAAGCTGGTAAAGTATTACCAGTTGTTATATCTGTTTACAAAGACAAATCATTTGACTTTGTAATTAAAACTCCTCCAGCAGCAGTCCAGTTAATGGAAGCAGCTAAGTTGAAGAAGGGTTCTGGAGAGCCAAACCGTAAAAAAGTAGCTAAAGTATCTTGGGATCAGGTTAAAACTATCGCTGAAGATAAAATGGTAGATTTAAATGCATTTACTATCGAGTCTGCAATGAAAATGATAGCTGGAACTGCAAGATCAATGGGAATAACTGTAACAGGGCAATTCCCTAATTAATCTATTAAAGACATTAGAAAATGGCAAGATTAACAAAAAAGCAAAAAGAGGCTTTAGCAAAAATTGAAAAAGGGAAAGTTTATTCTCTTAATGAAGCATCTGCATTAGTAAAAGAAATTTCTAATACAAAGTTTGATGCATCAGTTGACTTAGCAGTACGTTTAGGAGTAGATCCACGTAAAGCTAACCAGATGGTGAGAGGTGTTGTTTCACTTCCTCATGGTACTGGTAAAGATGTAAAAGTATTAGCATTAGTAACACCAGATAAAGAAGCCGAAGCAAAAGAAGCTGGAGCTGATTACGTAGGTTTAGACGAGTATCTTGATAAAATCAAGAGCGGTTGGACGGACGTTGATGTAATTATCACTATGCCGAGTGTTATGGGTAAGTTAGGTCCTTTAGGACGTGTATTAGGCCCACGTGGTTTAATGCCTAACCCAAAAACGGGTACAGTAACTATGGATGTGGCAAAAGCTGTAACAGAAGTAAAAGCTGGTAAAATTGACTTTAAAGTTGATAAAACTGGTATTGTACACGCTGCTATTGGTAAAGCATCTTTTAGTGCTGATAAAATTGCAGGTAATGCAAATGAATTATTAACAACTTTAATGAAACTAAAACCAACAGCTTCAAAAGGAGTTTATGTAAAAAGCATTTTTATGTCTTCTACAATGAGCCCAAGTATCGCTGTTGATCCTAAAATTGGTTAATTAAGTTAAAACTTTTATTATGACAAGAGAAGAAAAATCACAAGTAATTGAGGAGTTAACTGCAGAATTAGCTAATAATGCAAATATCTATTTAGCTGATATTTCAGGATTAAATGCAGATACTACTTCAAATTTACGTCGTGCTTGTTTTAAAGCAAACGTAAAATTAGCAGTTGTTAAAAATACATTACTTGAGAAAGCAATGGAAGCATCAGAAAGAGATTTCGGAAACCTTCCATCTGTATTAAAAGGAAATACATCAGTGATGTATTCTGAAACAGGTAACGTACCAGCGAAACTTATTAAAACATTCCGTAAAAAATCTGATAAACCTTTATTAAAAGGTGCATTCATTGAGGAGTCTGTTTATATCGGTGACGATCAATTAGACATGTTAGTTGATATCAAGTCTAAAGAAGAGTTATTAGGAGAGATTGTTGGATTATTACAATCGCCTGCTAAAAACGTTATTTCAGCACTTAAATCAGGTGGTGGAACAATAGCTGGACTTATAAAAACACTTTCTGAGAGATCAGAGTAGTATTAAATAGTACGCACTTTATTACATTATATTATTATTAAAATTTATTAAAACGATAGAAAAATGGCAGATTTAAAAGATTTCGCAGAACAATTAGTTAACCTTACTGTAAAAGAAGTAAATGAGTTAGCAACTATATTAAAAGATGAGTACGGTATCGAGCCTGCTGCTGCTGCTGCAGTTGCTGTTGCTGGTCCTGCTGCTGGTGGAGAAGCTGAAGAAGCTCAAACTGAATTTGATGTTATTTTAAAAGCTGCAGGTAGCTCTAAGTTAGCTGTTGTAAAATTAGTTAAAGAATTAACTGGTTTAGGTTTAAAAGAAGCTAAAGGTTTAGTTGATGATGCACCAAGTGCAATCAAAGAAGGTGTAACTAAAGACGAAGCTGAAGCTTTAAAAGTATCTTTAGAAGAAGCTGGAGCAGAGGTTGAGTTAAAGTAAACTTAACATCTCAAGAACATAACGGTTTAGGTCTGGAGCACGCGCTACCAGACCTAGACCATTTTGTGTATAATAGTTTTTATACCAAAAGCAATACCCAAAACAACTCAAATTATTTGACTTGTTTTTTGCAGTTTAATTAGTGTTTTAAAGCACTATCATTATTTTTTTAATCATAATTCCGTCCATTGATGTTGTCAACACAAGCTGAAAGATTAAATTTCTCGTCTATTGTAAATAAGACAGATTATCCTGACTTTTTGGATATTCAGATAAAATCTTTTCAAGATTTTTTCCAATTAGAGACAAAATCTGAAGAAAGAGGTGATGAAGGTTTATATAATACCTTCATGGAAAACTTTCCTATCACCGATTCTCGTAATCAATTCGTTTTAGAATTTTTAGATTACTTCGTAGATCCACCAAGATACGCCATTGAAGAGTGTATTGAGCGTGGTTTAACATATAGCGTTCCGCTTAAAGCTAGGTTAAAGTTATATTGTACCGATCCTGAACACGAAGATTTTGAAACTATTGTTCAAGATGTTTATTTAGGAACTATTCCTTACATGACACCTTCTGGTACTTTTTGTATCAACGGTGCCGAGCGTGTGGTTGTATCTCAGTTACACCGTTCACCTGGTGTATTCTTCGGTCAATCTTTTCATGCTAATGGAACAAAATTATATTCAGCAAGGGTTATACCATTCAAAGGATCATGGATTGAGTTTGCTACCGACATCAATCAAGTGATGTACGCATACATTGATAGAAAGAAGAAATTACCTGTTACAACGCTTTTCCGTGCTATCGGTTTTGAGCGTGATAAAGATATTTTAGAGATTTTCGACTTAGCTGAAGAAGTTAAAGTATCGAAATCTGGATTAAAAAAGTATTTAGGAAGAAAATTAGCAGCCCGTGTATTAAATACATGGCATGAGGATTTTGTTGATGAAGATACTGGTGAGGTAGTATCAATTGAGCGTAACGAGATTGTGCTTGATCGTGATACTATTTTAGATAAAGACAACATAGAAGAAATTCTTGAAGTTGATGTTAAAACTGTTCTTTTACACAAAGAAAGTAATGAGCAAGGCGATTACGCTATTATTCATAACACACTTCAAAAAGATCCAACAAACTCTGAAAAAGAGGCTGTTGAACATATATATAGACAATTACGTAATGCTGAGCCGCCAGATGAGGAAACTGCTCGTGGAATAATTGATAAATTATTCTTCTCAGACCAACGTTACTCTTTAGGAGAAGTTGGGCGTTACAGAATGAACAAAAAATTACAGTTGGATATTGGTATGGATAAGCAAGTGCTTACCAAAGAAGATATCATAACGATTATAAAATACTTAATCGAGCTTATTAACTCTAAAGCAGAGATTGATGATATTGATCACTTATCTAACCGTCGTGTACGTACAGTTGGTGAGCAGTTATCTTCTCAATTTGGTGTTGGTTTAGCACGTATGGCTCGTACTATTCGTGAGCGTATGAACGTTCGTGATAACGAGGTGTTTACTCCAATAGATTTAATTAATGCTAAGACATTATCGTCTGTTATTAATTCTTTCTTCGGAACAAACCAGTTATCTCAATTTATGGATCAAACCAATCCATTAGCTGAGATTACACATAAGCGTCGTTTATCGGCTCTTGGACCAGGTGGTCTTTCGAGAGAGAGAGCAGGGTTCGAGGTTCGTGATGTTCACTATACACACTACGGCCGTTTATGTCCAATTGAAACTCCTGAGGGACCAAATATTGGTCTTATATCTTCACTTTCAGTATTTGCTAAAGTGAACTCAATGGGATTCATTGAAACACCATATAGAAAAGTAACTGATGGTGTTGTTGATATTGTTAACGAACCAACTTATTTAAGTGCAGAAGAAGAAGAAGAAAAATTAATCGCACAAGCAACTGTTAAGGTTGATGAAAACGGTAAAATTTTACATGATAAGGTAATTGCGCGTATGGAAGGTGACTTCCCTGTTATCGAGCCTACTAGGTTAGATTATACGGATGTTGCACCAAACCAAATTTCGTCTATCTCGGCTTCTTTAATTCCTTTCTTAGAGCATGATGATGCGAATAGAGCCCTTATGGGATCTAACATGATGCGTCAAGCAGTGCCTTTATTAAGAGTAGATGCACCAATTGTTGGTACAGGTTTAGAGCGTCAAGTAGCTTCAGATTCACGTGTTTTAATTAACGCAGAAGGAAGAGGTGAAGTTCTTTATGTTGATGCTAATGAAATTAAAATTAGATACGACCGTACTGAAGATGAAGCTAAGGTAAGTTTCGATAGCGATATTAAGACTTATAAATTAGTGAAATTCCGTAAAACGAATCAAGGTACTTCTATCAACCTTAAACCAATTGTGGTTAAAGGAGATATAGTTGCTAAAGGTCAAGTTTTATGTGAAGGTTATGCAACTCAAAAAGGTGAATTAGCTCTTGGTAGAAATATGAAAGTAGCCTTTATGCCTTGGAAAGGGTATAACTTTGAGGATGCCATCGTAATTTCAGAAAAAGTAGTTCGTGAAGATATATTTACATCTATTCATATTGATGAGTATTCTTTAGATGTTAGAGACACAAAATTAGGTAACGAAGAGTTAACTAATGATATTCCTAACGTTTCTGAAGAAGCTACTAAAGATTTAGATGAAAACGGAATGATCCGTATTGGAGCAGAGGTTAAACCTGGTGATATCTTAATTGGTAAAATTACGCCAAAAGGGGAATCTGATCCAACTCCGGAAGAAAAATTATTACGTGCTATCTTTGGTGATAAAGCAGGTGATGTTAAAGATGCTTCGTTAAAAGCGTCTCCTTCATTACATGGTGTTGTTATCGAGAAGAAATTATTCGCAAGAGCGGTAAAAGATAAGCGTAAAAGAGCTCAAGATAAAGATGATATCTTAGCTTTAGAAGCGCAATATGATAGAAAGTTTGAAGATTTAAAAGATGTTTTAATCGAAAAGCTTTTCAATATTGTAAACGGAAAAACTGCTCAAGGTATTTTTAATGATTTAGGTGAAGAAGTATTACCAAAAGGTAAAAAATTCACACTTAAAATGTTAAATGCTGTTGATGATTATGCGCATTTAGTGTCTGGAAAATGGACAACTGATGAGCACACAAATACATTAGTTGCCGATTTAATTCACAACTATAAAATTAAAGAGAACGATTTACAAGGATCTTTACGTCGTGAGAAGTTTACGATTTCTGTAGGTGATGAGTTACCAGCAGGAATTATCAAACTAGCTAAAGTTTACATCGCTAAAAAGCGTAAACTTAAAGTAGGTGATAAAATGGCAGGGCGTCACGGTAACAAAGGTATTGTTGCTCGTATCGTTCGTCAAGAAGATATGCCATTCTTAGAAGATGGAACGCCAGTTGATATTGTATTAAATCCATTAGGTGTACCGTCTCGTATGAATATTGGTCAAATTTATGAAACAGTTCTTGGATGGGCTGGTCAAAAATTAGGTCGTACTTATGCAACGCCAATCTTTGATGGTGCAACTATAGAACAAATTAACGGATTTACAGATGAAGCTGGAATTCCAAGATACGGACATACTTATTTATATGACGGTGGAACAGGTAAGCGTTTCGATCAACCAGCAACAGTTGGTGTGATTTACATGCTTAAACTTGGACACATGGTTGATGATAAGATGCACGCACGTTCTATTGGACCTTACTCATTAATTACACAACAACCATTAGGTGGTAAAGCACAATTTGGTGGTCAACGTTTTGGTGAGATGGAAGTTTGGGCACTTGAGGCTTATGGAGCATCAAGCACCTTACGAGAAATTTTAACTGTAAAATCTGATGATGTTATTGGTAGAGCCAAAACTTACGAAGCTATCGTAAAAGGAGAACCAATGCCAGATCCAGGATTACCAGAATCATTCAATGTATTAATGCATGAATTGAAAGGTTTAGGATTGGATATCAGATTAGAAGAGTAAAAAAATAGTTGGCAGTTAACAGTCAACATTAAATAGACTATTTTTTAGACTAAATAATGTTGACTGAGAACTCAAACTGAAGACTTAAAAAACATGGCAAGAAAACAAGATAAGAATACAGTAAAGAGGTTTAATAAAATCTCAATTGGTTTAGCATCACCAGAATCTATTTTAGCAGAATCTAGAGGTGAGGTTTTAAAACCAGAAACTATCAATTATCGTACGCACAAACCAGAAAGAGATGGTTTGTTCTGTGAGCGTATCTTCGGTCCTGTAAAGGATTATGAGTGTGCTTGTGGTAAATATAAAAGAATACGTTACAAAGGGATCGTTTGTGACCGTTGTGGTGTAGAAGTAACAGAAAAGAAAGTACGTAGAGATAGAGTAGGGCACATTAACTTAGTGGTTCCTGTAGCTCATATCTGGTATTTCCGTTCTTTACCAAACAAAATTGGATATTTATTAGGGTTACCATCTAAGAAATTAGATATGATTATTTACTACGAACGTTATGTAGTAATTCAACCAGGTAATGCTAAAAATGAAGAAGGTGAACCATTACAAAAAATGGATTTCCTTACGGAAGAAGAATACTTAAATGTTCTTGAGTCACTTCCACAAGATAATCAGTATTTAGATGATGAAGACCCTAACAAGTTTTTAGCTAAAATGGGTGCTGAGTGTTTAATCGATTTATTAGCTCGTATTGATTTACAAGCTTTATCATATGAATTACGTCATAAAGCGAATACTGAAACGTCTAAACAACGTAAAACAGAAGCTTTAAAGCGTTTACAAGTTGTTGGAGCCTTAAGAGATTCTAATAAAAATAGAGAAAATCGTCCAGAATGGATGATTATGAAGGTTGTGCCAATTATACCGCCAGAATTACGTCCTTTAGTGCCGTTAGATGGTGGTCGTTTTGCAACTTCAGATTTAAATGATTTATACCGTCGTGTAATTATCCGTAACAACCGTCTTAAAAGATTGGTTGAGATAAAAGCACCAGAAGTTATTTTACGTAATGAAAAACGTATGCTACAGGAATCTGTAGATTCGTTATTTGATAATACACGTAAATCATCTGCTGTAAAAACGGATTCTAATAGACCATTAAAATCATTATCAGATTCATTAAAAGGTAAGCAAGGACGTTTCCGTCAAAACTTACTTGGTAAGCGTGTTGATTATTCTGCACGTTCGGTAATTGTTGTTGGTCCAGAATTAAGATTATTTGAATGTGGATTGCCTAAAAATATGGCGGCTGAGTTATACAAGCCTTTCGTAATTAGAAAACTAATTGAAAGAGGTATTGTAAAAACAGTAAAATCTGCAAAGAAAATTATAGATAAAAGAGAACCAGTGGTTTGGGATATCTTGGAAAACGTTCTTAAAGGACATCCGGTATTACTAAACCGTGCGCCTACTTTACACCGTTTGGGTATACAAGCTTTTCAACCAAAATTAATTGAAGGAAAAGCAATTCAATTACACCCATTAGCATGTGCGGCATTTAATGCCGATTTTGATGGTGATCAGATGGCAGTTCACTTACCGCTTGGACCAGAAGCAATATTAGAGTGTCAAATGTTAATGTTGGCCTCTCATAATATTTTAAATCCAGCAAACGGTGCACCAGTAACTGTACCTTCTCAGGATATGGTACTTGGTTTATACTACATGACTAAGTTACGTACTTCTACTGCAGAAGTAAAAGTAAAAGGTGAAGGTTTAACATTCTATTCTCCAGAAGAAGTAGAGATTGCTTTTAATGAAGGAAAGGTGGAATTAAATGCTGGTATCAAAGTAAGAACTATTGATATTAATGAAGATGGTAAGTTAGACAGAATGATTGTTGAAACTACTGTTGGTCGTGTGTTATTTAACCAACACGTGCCACAAGCAGCAGGGTTCATCAACCAAGTATTAACTAAAAAATCTTTAAGAGATATTATTGGTGATATTCTTAAGGCAACATCTGTTCCTGAATGTGCTGATTTCTTAGATAGTATTAGAACATTAGGATTTAAGTTTGCATTCCAAGGTGGATTATCATTTAGTTTAGGTGATATTATTATCCCACCAGAAAAGCAAAGTATGATTGATAAAGCTAATGGTTTAGTTGACGGTATTACTGGAAACTATAACATGGGGCTTATTACAAATAATGAACGTTATAACCAAGTTATTGATATTTGGACATCTACAAATGCTGAATTGACAGAATTGTCAATGAAACGTATTAGAGAAGACAAACAAGGGTTTAACTCGGTGTTTATGATGCTTGACTCTGGAGCAAGGGGATCTAAAGAACAGATTCGTCAGCTTACAGGTATGCGTGGATTAATGGCGAAACCTAAAAAATCTACAGCTGGTGGTGGATCTATTATTGAAAATCCAATTCTTTCTAACTTTAAAGAAGGACTTTCAATTTTAGAATACTTTATCTCTACTCACGGTGCTCGTAAAGGTCTTGCGGATACAGCTCTTAAAACAGCCGATGCAGGTTACTTAACACGTCGTTTAGTAGATGTTTCTCAAGATGTTATTATTAACACTGAAGATTGTGGAACATTAAGAGGTGTAGAAGTTGAACCATTGAAGAAAAATGATGAAGTTGTTGAAACTTTAGAAGAAAGAATCGTTGGTCGTGTATCTTTAAATGATGTTTATAATCCATTAACAGAAGAGTTGTTAGTATCAGCTGGTCAGTTAATCGAAGATGATATCGCTAAAACCATTGAAGCTTCTCCAATTGAGAGTGTAGAAGTACGTTCTGCATTAAGTTGTGAGGCTTTAAAAGGTATTTGTGCTAAATGTTACGGACGTAACTTAGCTACGGGTAAAATGGTACAACGTGGTGAAGCTGTAGGTGTAGTTGCTGCACAATCTATTGGAGAACCAGGTACACAGTTAACACTTCGTACATTCCACGTAGGTGGTATTGCAGGTAACATTTCAGAGGAAAATAAATTAGTTGTTAAATTTGATGGTGTTGCAGAAATTGAAGATTTAAAAACAGTTAAAGGAAAAGATAACGAAGGAAACGATATTGATGTTGTAATCTCTCGTACATCTGAACTTAAACTTATTGATAAGAAAACAGGTATTGTATTAAGTACAAATAACATTCCTTATGGTTCTACGATTATTGTTAAAAATGGTCAGAAACTAGTAAAAGGTGATGTAGTTTGTACATGGGATCCATATAACGGTGTTATTGTTTCAGAATTTGCTGGTAAGGTGAAGTATGAAAACATTGAGCAAGGTATTACATATCAAGTTGAAATTGATGAACAAACTGGTTTCCAAGAAAAAGTGATTTCTGAATCTAGAAACAAAAAGTTAATTCCAACACTTCATATTGAAGATAGTAAAGGAGAGACAATACGTTCTTACAATTTACCAGTTGGAGCTCACTTAATGATTGACGACGGTGAAAAAGTTATAGTTGGTAAAATTTTAGTGAAAATACCGCGTAAATCTTCTAAAGCAGGAGATATTACAGGTGGTCTACCTCGTGTAACAGAATTATTCGAAGCACGTAACCCATCTAACCCTGCAGTTGTTAGTGCTATTGATGGTGTTGTTTCTTTCGGAAAAATTAAACGTGGTAATCGTGAGATTATAATAGAGTCTAAAACAGGAGATATTAAGAAATACTTAGTGAAATTATCAAGTCAGATTCTTGTTCAAGAAAATGATTTCGTAAAAGCTGGTATGCCTTTATCTGATGGTTCTATTACACCTAATGATATTCTAAATATCAAAGGCCCATCTGCAGTTCAACAATACTTAGTTAACGAAGTACAAGAAGTATATCGTTTACAAGGTGTGAAAATTAATGATAAACACTTCGAGGTTGTAGTACGTCAAATGATGCGTAAAGTTAGAATTATTGATTCTGGTGATACTATATTCTTAGAAGATCAATTAGCTCATAAAGCAGATTTCATATTAGAAAATGATGATATTTTCGGAATGAAAGTTGTTGAAGATGCTGGAGATTCAATTAACTTAAAACCTGGTCAAATTGTTTCGCCTCGTGAGTTAAGAGATGAAAACTCTATTTTACGTAGAGAAGATAAAACACTAGTTTCTGCTAGAGATGCGCAGCCAGCAACGGCTACTCCAATACTGCAAGGTATTACTAGAGCATCACTTCAAACTAAATCGTTTATCTCTGCAGCTTCTTTCCAAGAGACAACTAAAGTACTTAACGAAGCAGCAGTAGCTGGTAAGATAGATGCTTTAGAAGGCTTGAAAGAAAATGTAATTGTTGGACATAGAATTCCTGCAGGTACAGGTATGAGAAGTTATACTGATATTATAGTTGGTTCTAAAGAAGAATTCGACGAAATGATGCAAGTAAAACAAGAGTTAAATTATAACTAGTATTTGTTATTCCCGCGAAGGCGGGAATCTATAAAATAAAAGCCTTCATGCATTAAGTTGTTTGAAGGCTTTTTTATTAATAAAAATAATAAGGCTCCTTCTAAAAAAGGAGCAAAAAACACAATTTCAATGGCAAACGAAAAAGAAGCTCCTAAACAAGGGCAAATAAATATCGAGTTAGATGAAAAAGTAGCAGAAGGTACTTACTCTAACTTAGCGATTATAAATCATTCGGTTTCCGAATTTGTAGTCGATTTTGTAAACATCATGCCAGGTGTTCCAAAAAGTAAAGTAAAATCTCGTATTATTTTAACACCGCAACACGCTAAACGTTTATTGAAAGCGCTAAGTGAAAATGTAACACGTTTTGAGAGCGCACACGGAGAGATTAAAGACTATGAGCAACCTCCAATACCATTAAATTTTGGTCCAACAGGACAGGCATAATTGATATTGATTCATAAAAAAAAGCAACTTATTTTAAGTTGCTTTTTTTTTGTCCTATAATTTTTGTTCGATAGAGGTATTATTTTTAGCCTGTTAACTTGTGAAAATCTTTTTTATTTAGATTTTTTTAAGGAAATGTACTTTTTTATGTTATTTATTGTAAGTTTTTATTTATTTTTAAGGTAGTTTGAAACGTTTTTTTTTTTATAATGTAGCTTTTAGACGAGTGGTGTAATGATGGAATTAAAACCGTTCGTCGGTACTTTTATGTTATTCATCGCGCTGTTTTTGCTTTTAATAGAATACCATAAAAGTAACATATTAGAAATATTTAAATTTGTAATACTATTGATTAAAATAATTACGCAACTTATGAAATCATGCATTCCTACTTCGCAGAAAGTTAAAACATTTTATTGTTTTGTATTTCTGCTTTTTGCTTTCTCTCAATTTACCTCCGCCCAATGTATAGCTGTCGATGATTGTGATGGAGATGGCATATTAAACGTTGATGATCTCGATGATGATAATGATGGGATATTAGATAGTGTAGAATGTATAGATGAGTCCGGTTTTATAAATATAACTCCAGATGTTTTAAGAACTTACAGTTCTGCTTTTTCAGTAGCTAGCGGATCCGGAAGAGTCTTAAATTATTCTGAATCTGATATTGATATTAGTGCAGAGTTCGGATTACCTGTAGGAAGTATAATTTTAGATGTAAGCAACATTTCAGAAAATTCAGCACAAAATTTTTGGGCTACAGATGTTACTGATCCTGTAAACAATGGTGCTTATCCTAATTTTACTTTTTCAGGAACAAAAGCATTATATTTTAGAGCTTTGCATGGTCCAAGTATACCAACAGGAATGGCTTATGATGGTATTATTTCTGATGGAACACTTTATGATCAAACAACTGCTTTAGAAGCTCAATACATAGAAGATAACTCTGTTCCAAATGAATTCAGGATTCAAAGAACCACATCTACTGGAGACACTAATAATTCATTTGGTTTCTTTGAATGGAATTCCCTAAGTACAACTTCTAGTATTACGTTTACAACAACAAATGACACACCTACAGGAGTTACTTCTCGATATGATTTATATGTCGTCCCACAAATTGATTCAGATGGAGATGGTATAGGAGACTGTTTTGATGAAGATAGTGATGGTGATGGATGTTACGATGCCTTAGAAGGAGGCGATAACATTAGCGTTGGAGCTGTTGATGGAAGCGGAATGCTAACAGGAACAGTTGATGGTACTACAGGAGTGCCAAACGATGTAGATGTTAATAATGGGCAAACAACCGGAACCTCTACAGATAATACAGCTTACGATAGCTTCGGACAATGTGATGCAGATGACGATGGAGTTTTAGATGCTAATGATGTATGTAATGGTTTCGATGATAATGCAAATGCTGATGGAGATACAGTACCAGATGCTTGTGATCTCGATGATGATAATGATGGGATTACAGATACCAATGAAGGCCTTGATATTTCTTCTTTTGATTTAAATAACTTGAATGGTGTAAATTCCGGTACAACAGCAAACAAAAGTCAAACAGCAACCTGTTTAGCAGGTAGTATTAACATAGGTACAAAGCAATTAACTTTTGATGCTGGATGGAACAATGCAGGTAGTGGTGTTGACACGGAAGCCATTTTGGATATTAGTGTTAATGGTGTAAAATATTTCTCTATGGAAACACCATCGGATGGTAGTCACGTAACAGACAATGCAACAGAGTTTGGTGGTGATGCTATTCTTACAACTTTTAATGGAGCTACTTTAGTCAACTCAAATCCTAGTAGTCAGGGTAGTAATTATATTGATTACTCAGGCTTTGGTACTACTTCGACTACTATTACGCTGCACTTACCAGCCTATGTCGTTGACCCATTTGTAGAATTAAATTTTGCTGCACTTACTGAGGAAGATGATATAACCATTCAAAATGCAGCGCTATTACTTGCCTGTGCATTAGATACCGACAATGACGGCATCGCAGATTACCTAGACACCGACTCCGACAACGACGGCTGTCCAGATGCATTAGAAGGAGGCGATAATATTACCGTTGGAGCTGTTGATGAAAACGGAATGTTAACAGGAACAGTTGATGGTACTACAGGAGTGCCAAACGATGTAGATGTTAATAATGGGCAAACAACCGGAACCTCTACAGATAATACAGCTTACGATAGCTTCGGACAATGTGATGCAGATGACGATGGAGTTTTAGATGCTAATGATGTATGTAATGGTTTCGATGATACAGCAGATAACGATAGCGACGGCGTACCAGATGGATGTGATCTTGACGACGATAATGATGGGATCTCAGATACTGTAGAATGTGATATAACAAGTTATAGTGTTAATTTTGATTTAGATAATGAAGGATGGATTATTGATAATAATAATTTAGATGGAAATGATGGAAATACCGTGCATTCAACAGCCGCATTAACTAATTCAAATTGTGATTATTCTATTATACCGGCCAGTCCATCAAATACTGATTATATTTTATGGACCGATGTAACTGCTGGGAATGTTTATTTTGAAAACGCTACAGATTTAAACCTCGATCTTTCAGACTTAACCAATAATGGAACTTTAAGTTTTAATTGGATAAATGGTGTTTATGGAGGAACAACTCCAACTTCAAGTGATATGATTATTGTGTTAAATGGAGGAGGTAAATCTGTTACATACCCGCTTACAGGTGTAGTAGGAAGTCTTATAAATACAGGGACATGGCATGCGATATCTGTAGATTTAACTACAACCAATTTTGGAGTAGATTTAACAGATGTTTTGGCAGATTTAGATGTGATTTCTATTAAAGTTGAAAATATAAACAATAGACAAGTTGGAGATTCAGGAACAGTATGTTCGGATGCAGAATATATGGCTTTAGACGATTTAGTTTTGACTAGTTTATGTATCGATACAGATGGCGATGGAACACCAAACTACTTAGATTTAGATTCTGATGCCGATGGATGTAGTGATGCCAATGAAGCTTATAATAATATAGATGCTGATGACAATGATACAGGAGTTTATGGCCCAGATACACCAACATTAGCAAATGGAGGTGTTGATGCAAATGGATTAGTTGTTTTAGCTGGAGTTACCGGAAATGCATACAACACAATACCTACAACTACTGCAGGGGGATTAAATACTTTTGAAGAAGGGATGACTTTAGCTATAGATACAGCTCCTTCAAATGAAATAAAATGTGAAACAGAAACAGCGCAGTTTGATGCTGTTGCAAGTGCTGCACCAGTAGGAACGAATACACCAGTAGCTACAGCAAGTACAGATGTTACGTATCAGTGGTCTGTAAGTACTGATGGTATTAATTATTCTAATTTAGCTTCCGAAACCGGTACGGTGCCAAGTGGTACTACCGTTTCACTTGAGTTAACAAATGTTACTAACGCCATGGATGGAAACATCTATAGAGTCGTTTTTACAAATGAGGCTAATATTTGTTTCGCTGAGGCGGAAGCCACTTTAACCGTAAATCCATCAGACGATGCCAGTTTCAATTATACTGCTGCTGCATTTTGTGTGAGTGATTCAGATCCAACCCCAACCATTACAGGGTTAGCCGGCGGAACATTCTCAAGTGCAGCTGGTTTATCAATCAATGGTTCAACCGGAGTCATTGATGTGAGTGCATCAACTCCTGCGACTTATACAGTAACATATACGACGGCAGGAACGTGCCCAAATAGTTCAACAGCTTCAGTAACAATAAATGCTTTAGACGATGCTGGTTTCAATTATGCTGCTGCTGCCTATTGTGTAGATGCTACGGATCCAACACCAACAATTACAGGATTGTCAGGCGGAACATTCTCAAGTGGAGCAGGTTTATCAATCAATGCTTCAACAGGAGTCATTGATGTGAGTGCATCAACTCCTGCGACTTATACAGTAACATATACTACGGCGGGAACATGTCCAAATAGTTCAACAGCTTCATTAACAATCAATGCTTTAGACGATGCTAGTTTCAGTTATGCTGCTGCCGCGTATTGTGCAGATGCTACCGATCCAACGCCAACAATTACAGGATTAGCAGGCGGAACATTTTCAAGTGCAGCTGGATTATCAATCAATGCTTCAACAGGAGTCATTGATGTGAGTGCATCAACTCCTGCGACTTATACAATAACATATACTGCGGCAGGAACGTGCCCAAATAGTTCAACAGCTTCAATAACAATCAATGCTTTAGACGATGCGAGTTTCAGTTATGCTGCTGCCGCGTATTGTGTAGATGCTACGGATCCAACACCAACAATTACAGGATTGTCAGGCGGAACATTCTCAAGTGGAGCAGGTTTATCAATCAATGGTTCAACCGGAGTCATTGATGTTAGCGCATCAACTCCTGCGACTTATACAGTAACATATACGACGGCGGGAACGTGTCCAAATAGTTCAACGGCTTCAGTAACAATTAATGCTTTAGACGATGCCAGTTTCAGTTATGCTGCTGCCGCGTATTGTGCAGATGCTACCGATCCAACGCCAACCATTACAGGATTAGCCGGCGGAACATTCTCAAGTGGAGCAGGTTTATCAATCAATGCTTCAACCGGAGTTATTGATGTTAGCGCATCAACTCCTGCGACTTATACAGTAACATATACGACGGCGGGAACTTGTCCAAACAGTTCAACAGCTTCAGTAACAATAAATGCTTTAGACGATGCTAGTTTCAATTATGATTCTGCCGCCTATTGTGCAGATACTACCGATCCAACGCCAACCATTTCAGGGTTAGCAGGCGGAACATTTTCAAGTGCAGCTGGATTATCAATCAATGCTTCAACCGGAGTCATTGATGTGAGTGCATCAACTCCTGCGACGTATACAGTAACATATACAACAGCGGGAACTTGTTCAAATAGTTCAGATGTTTCAGTAACAATAAATGATGTTCCTAATGCTCCAGCTATTACAGGAGACGGACTTCTTTGTAATACTGAAACGACGACTTTATCAACAACTGCGACAGGAACTATAGTGTGGAGTTCAGATGCTCCAGGGGTGGCTTCAATTGATTCTAATACAGGGGAAGTAACGGCTGTATCTGCAGGTACTACAAATATTACTTATACAGTATCAGATGGAAATGGTTGTTCAACAGAATCTTCTGCATTCACTATTATAGTAAGTTGTATCGACGCTATTATCAACGATTTCACAGCAACTCCAGTAGATGGTGTTGCTGGCGGAACCGCAGGCGATGTTACAGCTAACGATACCTTAAACGGAGCCGCTGTCGATGATACCTTAATCAACATCACTTTAGATAATGATGGCGGATTAACTGGAGTAACTATCGATGCTAGTGGAAACGTCATTGTACCAGCAGGCGCAGATTCAGGAAACTACACCTTAACGTATACTATTTGTGAAATAGCAGTACCAAGTAACTGTGATACCACTACAGTAGATATCGTAGTAGACGGCACCATCGATGCTGTAATCAATGATTTCACAGCCACTCCAGTAGATGGTGTTGTTGGAGGAACAGCAGGCGATGTTACAGCTAACGATACCTTAAACGGAGCCGCTGTCGATGATACCTTAATCAACATCACTTTAGATAATGATGGTGGATTAACCGGAGTTACTATCGATGCCACAGGAAACGTAATTGTACCAGCAGGTGCAGATTCAGGAAATTACACCTTAACGTATACGATTTGCGAAATAGCAGTACCAAGTAACTGTGATACCTCGACAGTAGAAATCGTAGTAGACGGCACTATTGATGCTGTAATAAATGACTTCACAGCAGTACCAGTAGATGGTGTTGTTGGAGGAACAGCAGGCGATGTTACAGCTAACGATACCTTAAACGGAGCCGCTGTCGATGATACCTTAATCAACATCACATTAGATAATGATGGCGGATTAACGGGAGTAACCATCGATGCCACAGGAAACGTCATTGTACCAGCAGGCGCAGATTCAGGAAATTACACCTTAACGTATACGATTTGTGAGATTGCCGTGCCAAGTAATTGTGATACCACGACAGTAGAAATCGTAGTAGACGGCACCATCGATGCTGTAATAAATGACTTCACAGCCACTCCAGTAGATGGTGTTGTTGGAGGAACAGCAGGCGATGTTACAGCTAACGATTCCTTAAACGGAGCCGCTGTAGATGATACCTTAATCAACATCACTTTAGATAATGATGGTGGATTAACCGGAGTTACTATCGATGCCACAGGAAACGTAATTGTACCAGCAGGTGCAGATTCAGGAAATTACACCTTAACGTATACGATTTGCGAAATAGCAGTACCAAGTAACTGTGATACCACGACAGTAGAAATCGTAGTAGACGGCACCATCGATGCAGTTGTAAACGATTTCACAGCAACTCCAATAGATGGTGTTGCCGGAGGAACAGCAGGCGATGTTACAGCTAACGATACCTTAAACGGAACAGCAGTAGATGATACAGAAATCACCATCACTTTAGATGATGATGGCGGATTAACAGGAGTAACCATCGATGCCACAGGAAACGTTATTGTACCAGCAGGATCAGAATCAGGAAATTACACCTTAACGTATACGATTTGTGAAATAGCAGTACCAAGTAACTGTGATACCACGACAGTAGAAATCGTAGTAGACGGCACCATCGATGCTGTAATAAATGACTTCACAGCAACTCCAGTAGATGGTGTTGCCGGAGGAACAGCAGGCGATGTTACAGCTAACGATACTTTAAACGGAACAGCAGTAGATGATACAGAAATCACCATCACTTTAGATGATGATGGCGGATTAACAGGAGTAACCATCGATGCCACAGGAAACGTTATTGTACCAGCAGGTGCAGATTCAGGAAACTACACCTTAACGTACACGATTTGCGAAATAGCCGTACCAAGTAACTGTGATACCACGACAGTAGAAATCGTAGTAGACGGCACCATCGATGCTGTAATAAATGACTTCACAGCAGTACCAGTAGATGGTGTTGTTGGAGGAACAGCAGGCGATGTTACAGCTAACGATACCTTAAACGGAGCAGCAGTAGATGATACCTTAATCAACATCACTTTAGATAATGATGGTGGATTAACCGGAGTAACCATCGATGCTAGTGGAAACGTAATTGTACCAGCAGGCGCAGATTCAGGAAACTACACCTTAACGTATACGATTTGTGAGATTGCCGTGCCAAGTAACTGTGATACCACGACAGTAGAAATCGTAGTAGACGGTACCATCGATGCAGTTGTAAACGATTTCACAGCCACACCAGTAGATGGCGTTGTTGGCGGAACCGCAGGCGATGTTACAGCTAACGATACCTTAAACGGGGCAGCAGTAGATGATACCTTAATCAACATCACTTTAGATAATGATGGTGGATTAATTGGAGTCACTATCGATGCTAACGGAAATGTTATTGTACCAGCAGGCGCAGATTCAGGAAATTACACCTTAACGTATACGATTTGCGAGATTGCAGTACCAAGTAACTGTGATACCACAACAGTAGAAATCGTAGTAGACGGTACCATCGATGCAGTTGTAAACGATTTCACAGCAGCACCAATAGATGGTGTTGCCGGAGGAACAGCAGGCGATGTTACAGCTAACGATACCTTAAACGGAGTAGCAGTAGATGATACCTTAATCAACATCACTTTAGATAATGATGGTGGATTAATTGGAGTCACTATCGATGCTAACGGAAATGTTATTGTACCAGCAGGCGCAGATTCAGGAAACTACACATTAACCTACACGATTTGCGAAATAGCCGTGCCAAGTAATTGTGATACCACGACAGTAGAAATCGTAGTAGACGGCACCATCGATGCTGTAATAAATGACTTCACAGCAGTACCAGTAGATGGTGTTGTTGGAGGAATAGCAGGCGATGTTACAGCTAACGATACCTTAAACGGCGCAGCAGTAGATGATACCTTAATCAACATCACTTTAGATAATGATGGCGGATTAACTGGAGTCACTATCGATGCTAGTGGAAACGTCATTGTACCAGCAGGCGCAGATTCAGGAAATTACACCTTAACGTATACGATTTGCGAAATAGCAGTACCAAGTAACTGTGATACCACAACAGTAGAAATCGTAGTAGACGGTACCATCGATGCAGTTGTAAACGATTTCACAGCAGCACCAATAGATGGAGTTGCCGGAGGAACAGCAGGCGATGTTACAGCTAACGATACCTTAAACGGCGCAGCAGTAGATGATACAGAAATCACCATCATTTTAGATAATGATGGCGGATTAACTGGAGTCACTATCGATGCTAGTGGAAACGTCATTGTACCAGCAGGCGCAGATTCAGGAAATTACACCTTAACGTATACGATTTGCGAAATAGCAGTACCAAGTAACTGTGATACCACTACAGTAGAAATCGTAGTTAACGGCACCATCGATGCTGTAATAAATGACTTCACAGCAGTACCAGTAGATGGTGTTGTTGGAGGAAGCGCAGGCGATGTTACAGCTAACGATACCTTAAACGGAGCAGCAGTAGATGATACCTTAATCAACATCACTTTAGATAATGATGGTGGATTAACGGGAGTAACCATCGATGCTAGTGGAAACGTAATTGTACCAGCAGGTGCAGATTCAGGAAACTACACCTTAACCTATACGATTTGTGAGATTGCCGTGCCAAGTAATTGTGATACCACGACAGTAGATATCGTAGTAGACGGCACCATCGATGCTGTAATAAATGACTTCACAGCAGTACCAGTAGATGGTGTTGTTGGAGGAATAGCAGGCGATGTTACAGCTAACGATACCTTAAACGGCGCAGCAGTAGATGATACCTTAATCAACATCATTTTAGATAATGATGGCGGATTAACTGGAGTCACTATCGATGCTAGTGGAAACGTCATTGTACCAGCAGGCGCAGATTCAGGAAATTACACCTTAACGTATACGATTTGCGAGATTGCAGTACCAAGTAACTGTGATACCACAACAGTAGAAATCGTAGTAGACGGTACCATCGATGCAGTTGTAAACGATTTCACAGCAGCACCAATAGATGGAGTTGCCGGAGGAACAGCAGGCGATGTTACAGCTAACGATACCTTAAACGGAGCAGCAGTAGATGATACCTTAATCAACATCACTTTAGATAATGATGGTGGATTAACGGGAGTAACCATCGATGCTAACGGAAACGTCATTGTACCAGCAGGATCAGAATCAGGAAATTACACCTTAACGTACACGATTTGCGAAATAGCCGTGCCAAGTAACTGTGATAACACGACAGTAGATATCGTAGTAGACGGCACCATCGATGCTGTAATAAATGACTTCACAGCAGTACCAGTAGATGGTGTTGCCGGTGGAACCGCAGGCGATGTTACAGCTAACGATACCTTAAACGGAGCAGCAGTAGATGATACCTTAATCAACATCACTTTAGATAATGATGGTGGATTAACGGGAGTAACCATCGATGCTAACGGAAACGTCATTGTACCAGCAGGATCAGAATCAGGAAATTACACCTTAACCTACACGATTTGCGAGATTGCAGTACCAAGTAACTGTGATACCACAACTGTAGATATTGAAGTTGGTGGCACTATCAATGCTGTTGTAAACGACTTCACAGCAACTCCTATAAATGGAAAAACAGGAGGGACTGCTGGTGATGTTACTGCTAACGATACCTTAAATGGAGTTGCGGTAGATGATTCAGAAATTAATATCACCTTAGATAATAATGGAGGTCTTGTAGGCGTAAGTATTGATGCTAATGGAAATGTAATCGTACCGGAAGGAACGACTTCAGGAACATATACAATAACTTATACTATTTGTGAAATAGCAGTTTTAACGAACTGTGATACTACAACAGCAATAATTGTTGTTGAAACAGCAGTTATTGATGCTATAATTGATGATTTTAGTGTAACGCCTATAAATGGATATGATGGAGGAATAGTAGGCGATGTTACTCTTAATGATACTTTAGACGGTGTTGTGGTTACAGATTCTCAAATAACAATCACATTAGATAATAATGGAGGTCTAGTGGGCGCAAGTATTAGTGCTACAGGCGAGGTAAATGTGCCGGCTGGTACACCTGCTGGTTCTTATGTGTTGACTTATACTATTTGCGAGAATTTAAATCCAAGTAATTGCGATACTACTACGGTTACAGTTGTAGTTGAGCCTGCAACAATTGAAGCTACTAATGATGATTTCACTTCAAACCCTATAAATGGATTAGAAGGTGGTATTGCCGGCGATGTTACGCTTAACGATACCTTAAACGGAGATCCTGTTGATGATGGAAATATATTTATTACTGATAATGGAGGTATACCAAGTGCGAGTATCGATGCCGATGGTAATTTGATTATTCCGCCAAATACACCTGAAGGTACTTATACAATAGAATATACTATTTGTGAGAATCTTAATCCAACAAACTGCGATTCTGCAAATGTTACTGTATTAGTTAGTACAGCTATTATCGATGCTGTTAATAATGATTTTACAGCAACATCTTTTAACGGCTTAGATGGAGGAACAACAACTTCAGTATATACAAATGATACTTTAAACAATGATCCTTTTATTAATACAGCAGTAACTTCAAGTATAGTTAATGATGGAGGTTTAGCGGGAGTAACCATTAATAACGACGGAACAATTAATGTTCCTGAGAATTCTATAGGCGGAACTTATAATGTTGAATATCAAATTTGCGAAGTTTTAAATACTTCAAACTGTGATACTGCAATTGCCATAATTGTAGTTGATTTGCCAATAATTGATGCTATTGTTGATGATTTTACTGCAAGTCCGGTAAATGGAACAAATGGTGGAGCTGTTGGAAATGTACTTGGTAATGATACACTAAATGGAGATCCAATAACATCAAGTGAAGTTAATGTCACATTAACATCAGATGGTGGATTAACAGGTGTTACTATAGGAGCAAATGGAGTTGTCGAGGTTCCGGCAGGAACTTCTGCAGGAACGTACACTATAACCTATCAAATTTGTGATGTTATAAATCCAACAAACTGTGATACGGCAACTGCAATATTAGAAGTAGGAGCGGGAACAATAGATGCTATAAATGACGATTTCACCGCATTACCAATTAATGGTTCTGATGGTGGAGCACCAGGAAATATTCTATTAAATGATACGCTAGCAAGTAATGCCGTAATAGCTTCAGAAGTAACAATAGCTATAATTAATGACGGCGGATTAACAGGTATTACAATTGATGCTAACGGAGATATTACAGTGCCTGTTGGAACTGCAGCAGGAACTTACAGTGTTATTTATCAAATCTGTGAAAACATAAATTCAGGAAACTGTGATAATGCCGTAATCAGTATTGTTGTTGAAGCTCCAATTATTGAAGCTGTAAACGATGATTTTACAGCAGCACCAGTTAACGGATTAACAGGAGGCGTTACAGCTTCTGTGTTTGGAGATGATACCATCAACACAAATTCTTTTGCAAATAATGATGTTGTAGTGTCGTTAACAGATACTGCAGGGGTAAATGGAGCAACAATAAATACAGACGGAACTATAAATGTTCCGGCTAACACTCCAGCAGGAACGTATGTTTTAGAATATCAAATATGTGAAGTGTTAAACCCTTCAAACTGTGATACAGCAACAGTAATAATTGTTGTTGGAGCAGCAATAATTGATGCTATTAGCGATGATTTTAGTACAACTACAATTGATGGTGAAACAGGAGGAACAGCTGGAGATGTAACATTAAATGATACATTAAATGGAGTTCTTGTAGACAATAATTCAATTGATATTACTTTAGATGATAATGGCGGATTAATTGGAGTTGCTATCAATAATGATGGAAGTATAATTGTACCTCCAAGTTCTACTTCAGGAACGTATACCATAACATATACTATTTGTGAAAATTTAAACCCGACTAATTGTGATACAACTACGGCTATTGTAGTTGTAGGAGTTGGAATTATAGATGCGGTTGTTGATGATTTTACAGCAACACCAATTAGCGGTATTGATGGAGGTGTAGCAGGAGATGTTACTTTGAATGATACACTTAATGGAAACCCAGTAATAGATGCCAATATTTCTATTACACTTAATGATAATGATGGTTTAATAGGAGCTAGTATCGATATTAATGGACTTGTAAACGTTCCAGCAGGAACACCAGCCGGTAGTTATGATATAACATATACTATTTGTGAAAATTTAAACCCAACTAATTGTGATACTACAACAGTAACTGTAATAGTTGAATCAGCAGTAATCGATGCAATAGTTGATGATTTTAGTACAACTCCAATAAACGGAACTACAGGAGGAAATGTTGGAGATGTTACTAGCAATGATATTCTAAACGGGGATCCTGTTTTGGACACAGATATCACAATTACTTTAGATAGTAATGATGGGTTAAATGGTGTTTCAATAGATGCTAGTGGAAATATAATTGTACCTTCGGGTTCTATGGCTGGTACTTATGTTGTTTCATATACAATTTGTGAGAATCTAAATCCTTCAAATTGTAATACATCAACAGTAACTATTATAGTTGAGGCAACACCTATTGATGCCATAGAAGATAATTACACGGCTACAGAAGCAGAAGGGATTGCAGGAATTACATATTCAGATATTTTAACTAATGATACTTTAAATGGTATTGCTGTAGATGTTAATGATATTTCGGTAACACCAAACACTAACGGACCATTAACAGTAAATGCGGACGGAAGCGTAGATGTTGCTCCTAATACAACACCTGGAACATATACTGTAACTTATACAATTTGTGAAGTTGCAGTTCCTGGAAATTGTGATACAGCAACTGTAACCATAACGGTGAATGCCGCCACATGTACAAGTTCTATTGATACAGATGGCGATGGTTTTACCGATTGTGAAGAAACAACAGGAATCGATGACCCAAGTACGGAAGCAATTCCAACGGGGATTTCAGATGAAACAGATCCATGCAGTCCAATATCAACTGGGTGTGTTGCAGAAATAACTGTTACTAAAATAGCAGATGTAGCAGGAACAAATTTAGGAGAACAAATTAGTTATTCTATTTACGTTGAAAATACTGGAGATTACGATTTAACAGAGATTGCTTTAATAGATACCTTCTTAGATGCAAATGATGAAACATTAACATTAACTAGCGAACCAACTTTTGATGGAGCAGATTTAGGTAGCCTAGAAGGTAGCTTGTTAATAGGAGAAATAGCAACTTACATAGCTACATTTACAATTAATGAACAAGCTTTAAACGCAGGAAGCGTTAGTAATAGTGTTTCTGTATCGGGAAAAACAGCTAACAATCAAATTGTTGCCGATATAAGTGATGATGGTGATGATTTTGATGGCGATTTAGAAGAAGATGCCACAGTTACAGAGCTTGGTTGTGTATCTGTTATAAACGAGTTTTCTCCCAACGGAGATGGTCTTGGAGATACTTTAGTTATTAATTGTATAGATAATTACCCAAATAACAGTTTAGAAGTTTATAACCGTTGGGGGAATATAGTTTACAAGAAAAAAAGCTATAGTAGCACTAATGAATGGGATGGAACTTCAGATGGTAGAAGTACTTTACTTCAATCAGAAAAACTTCCAGTAGGAACATATTATTATGTTTTAGACTTAGGAAACGGATCAAAACCTATGGTAGGATGGTTATATATTAACAGATAATATTATCTTTAAGAAATAGATTTTATAAAAATGAAAGAATTTAAATTAAATACGCAGTCTTTTCTATTATTAATATGCTTAATCATATTTAGTAGTTTAGATGCCGTTGCGCAGCAAGATCCGCAGTATACTCAATATATGTATAACACCATGAGTATCAACCCAGCATATGCAGGGCAAAGAGAAGTTTTGAGTATAACAGGTTTATATAGAACACAATGGGTTGGTATCGATGGAGCTCCAAAAACACAAACTTTAGGTATTCATTCACCGTTAAGAAACGAGCGTATTGGTATAGGGCTATCTGTTGTAAATGATGCCTTAGGACCAGCAGAAGAAACCTATATTGATGCTAATTTAAGTTATAGCATACCTTTGGATTACGATTATACAACGCTATCGTTTGGAGTAAAAGCAGGACTTCATCAATTAAGTACCGACTGGAGTAAAGGTCAGTATCAAACCTCAGACCCTTTATTTAATGAAAATGTCAGTAGATTATCTCCTACCGTTGGTGTTGGTGTGTATCTCAGCAATAGAGAATGGTATTTAGGCGTTTCTGCACCTAATTTATTAACCACAGATCATTATGATGATTTTATAGAATCGATAGCTACAGAGCGTATAAATTTTTATGCCATTGCAGGTTATGTATTCGATATTAATAATGATTTAAAACTGAAACCTTCAGCATTTATAAAAGCCGTTTCTGGAGCACCGGTAATTGGCGATATATCATTAAATGGATTGTATAGAGAAAAATTAACGCTTGGTTTAGCATGGCGTTGGGACGATTCTGTAAGTTTACTTACTGGTTTTCAAATATCAGATGGTTTATACGTAGGTTATGCATACGATTTAACAACCACGGGTTTAAATAACTACAATAGTGGTTCTCACGAAATTATGCTACGTTTCGAATTACGAAAAGCAGGACGTTTATTATCCCCAAGATTCTTTTAAAGCCTAACTTTATGAAAATGAAAATACACATACTAACTATATTTTTAAGTCTAAGTGCAGTACTTAGTTATTCGCAAAAGGCCGATTATCAAAAAGCAAATAAAGCTTACGATAATTTTTCGTACGCAAAAACAAGTGATATTTTACTTGAAGTAGCTAATAATGGTTACACATCGGTTACGCTATTACAAAAATTATCCAATTCATTATATTTTAATAATGAAATGAAAGAAGCTGCCAAATGGTACGGCAAACTTTTTGAAGAAGTTGGAGAGACCGCTTTAGATAGTGAATACTACTTTAGGTATGCTCAAGCATTAAAAGCAACAGAATCTTATGAAGAGTCTGATGCTTGGATGCAAAAATTTTATGAAGCTAATAAAGATGATTTAAGAGGAAAAGCTTTTGCGGGTAAAAAAGATTATTTAGAGTCTATTTTATCGCTAAGTAGAGATTTAGAAGTTTCAAATTTGGATTTGAATACCGAAAAATCAGATTTTGGAACGAATCAATATAAAGATGAATTAATATTTGCTTCTTCAAGATTAGGAGAAAAAATATACCAATGGAATAAGCAACCTTACCTAGATTTATACAAAGCAACAAAACAAGGTGATGGCTCTTATAAAAACGTGGTAGCCTTTAATGAGGATATTAATACAAAGTACCACGAGTCTACAGCTGCTTTTACTCCAGATGATGAAGTGATGTATTTTACTAGAAACAACTATTACAAAAAACGCTATAAAAAAGATGATGAAGGTGTAAATAGATTAAAAATATTTAAAGCTACAAAAAACGTAAATGGAGATTGGGGTAATGTAGAATCTGTTCATTTTAATAGTAGTGATTATAGTGTGGCACACCCAACCATTAATGTAAGAGGAACAAAAATGTACTTTGCTTCCGATATGCCAGGAACTATTGGTCAATCCGATTTATATGAAGTCGATATCCTAGAAGATGGTACTTTAGGTAAACCTGAAAATTTAGGCGCTTCTATAAATACAGAGGCTCAAGAAACGTTTCCTTTTATAAATGAAACAGGTGATTTGTATTTTTCATCAAACGGACTTTCAGGTTTAGGAGGTTTAGATGTTTATGTAGTTAGAGATTTTGAAAATAAGCGTGAAAGTAATCAACCTTTAATTGTTGAAAATGTAGGAAAGCCAATAAATAGTCCTAAAGACGATTTTGGTTACTATGAAAATTTAGGAACAAAAGAAGGTTTCTTCACATCAAATAGAGAAGGCGGAAAAGGCGATGATGATATTTATAGTTTTAAAGCGATAGAGTGTGAGCAAATTGTAACAGGAACTGTATTAGATAAAAATACGCAAGAATTACTAGCAGAAGCGACGGTAACATTATATTCCAAATCTGGAGATAAAATAGAAACTGTTATTGCAGATCAGGCAGGAGCGTATAGTTTTTCTAAGTTAATTTGTAATGAACCTTTTTTAATTCGTGCAGAAAAGACGGATTATATTGGTGACGAAAAGAATTTTGTAACCTTAATGGGTACAGAAGATATGGTGATTGATTTGAATTTGGAAATCGATATTCAGGCCATTACACCATGTGCCGATTTAGCTAAGATTTTAGATATTCCTGTGGTTTATTTCGATTTTGATAAGTATAATATTAGATATGATGCTGAGGTCGATTTACAAAAGGTATTGGTGTTAATGAAGCAATATCCAACTTTGAAAATTGATATACGTAGTCATACAGATTGTAGAGGTACCGATGCTTACAACGAGACACTATCTAGCAATAGAGCTAAATCTACTAAAAACTACTTAATAAGTAAAGGTATAGAGGCTAGCAGATTAACGGCTAAAGGTTATGGCGAATCTCAGTTAATAAACCATTGTGATTGCGATTCTAATAACCGATCTACTTGTACAGAAGAAGAACATAATAAAAATAGACGAAGTGAGTTTATAGTAACTAGTATAAACGGAAAGTCTTGCTTAGATAAATAAGAGCAAAATATAAAACATAAAAAAAAGCCACTTTTTAAAAGTGGCTTTTTTTTATACTAATATATTTTAAGAGTATTCAGAAACAAAGTGAAACTTAATACTTGGGTATTTCTGTTGTGTCATCTGTAAAGAGAAAGACGAATCGGCTAAGAACACCAATTGGTTTTGTTTATCCTTTGCAAGAAAACGTTGTTTTACTCTCACAAATTCTTTGTATTCATCGTTTTTAGGGTCTTCTGGTTCAACCCAGCACGCTTTAAACACATTAAGATTCTCGTAGGTACATTTAGCGCCGTACTCGTGTTCTAGTCTATATTGAATAACTTCATATTGAAGTGCTCCAACCGTTCCAATTACTTTTCTTCCGTTAAGTTCTAAAGTAAATAATTGCGCTACACCTTCGTCCATTAATTGGTCGATACCTTTAAAAAGTTGTTTCGATTTTAATGGGTCGGCATTATTAATATATCTAAAATGTTCTGGAGAAAAACTCGGTACACCTTTATAGTTTAAAATTTCACCTTCTGTTAAAGTATCACCAATTTTAAAAGTTCCTGTATCTTGTAAACCAACAATATCACCAGGGTAGGAGATATCTACAATTTCTTTCTTTTCAGCAAAAAAGGCATTCGGACTAGAAAATTTTACTTTTTTATTATGGCGAACATGTAAATAAGGTGCGTTACGTTTAAACTCTCCCGAAACAATTTTAACAAAGGCCAAACGGTTTCTGTGGTTTGGATCCATATTGGCATGTATTTTAAATACAAAACCAGTAAATTTATCTTCGTCAGGTTTTACTAAACGCTCTTCACTTTGCTTTGGTCGCGGTTTTGGTGCAATTTCAACAAAACAATCTAGCAATTCGCGAACTCCAAAATTATTTAAGGCAGAACCAAAAAATACAGGTTGTTGCTCACCATTAAGGTACGTTTCTTTGTTAAACTCTGGGTAAATGCCTTCAACAAGTTCAATCTCTTCACGAAGTGTGTTGGCTGCTTTTTCTCCAATTAATTTATCTAATTCTGGTGATGCTAAATCCGAAATTTCAATAGTTTCTTCTATATCTTTTCTACTATCACCACTAAATAAATTAACGTTTTTCTCCCAAATATTATAGATACCTTTAAAATCGTAACCCATACCAATTGGGAAACTTAAAGGTGCTACTTTTAAACCTAGTTTTTGTTCAACTTCATCTAATAAATCGAAAGCATCTTTACCTTCACGATCCATTTTATTGATAAAAACAATCATAGGGATGTTTCGCATACGGCAAACTTCAACTAGTTTTTCCGTTTGTTCCTCAACACCTTTTGCAACATCAATAACAACAATAACACTATCTACAGCGGTAAGTGTTCTAAAAGTATCTTCAGCAAAATCCTTGTGACCAGGTGTATCTAGAATATTAATTTTGATACCATTGTACTCAAAAGCAAGTACAGAGGTTGCCACCGAAATTCCACGCTGACGTTCAATTTCCATAAAATCACTCGTGGCACCTTTCTTTATTTTATTACTTTTTACGGCTCCAGCTTCTTGTATAGCTCCACCAAATAATAATAGTTTTTCTGTTAAGGTTGTTTTACCAGCATCAGGATGCGAGATAATACCAAAAGTTCGTCTGCGTTGTATTTCTTTTAAAAAACTCATAAATTTATGTTGAAAAGCGATTGCAAATATAGCCGTAAAAATACATTTATTGTAAGGTTTTAAATTTTAAAAAGGATAATCCCCTTGTAATTATCATTATCCATTCATTTTAGGGATACATTGGCACGTTGGCTTCTTCCGTTTAAATAAGTATTATTCTTTTTTTTAAAAATTAGTTGGTATTTTTGTGTTCTATGATTGAAGAAAAAGTTGTTTTAGTAAACGAAAAAGATGAGCAAATTGGATTAATGCCAAAAATGGAAGCTCATGAAAAAGCAGTTTTGCATCGTGCATTTTCTGTATTTATTTTTAACGATAAAAATGAGTTAATGTTACAACAACGTGCATTAACTAAATATCATTCTCCTGCGCTTTGGACTAACACGTGTTGTAGTCATCAACGCGATGGTGAAAGTAATTTACAAGCAGGTAAAAGACGTTTGCAAGAAGAAATGGGCTTTGTTGCTGAGTTAAAGGAAACAACATCTTTTATATACAAAGCACCTTTTGATAATGGTTTAACAGAGCATGAATTCGACCATATTATGGTTGGACATTATAATGATGCACCTGTTATAAACCCTGATGAGGTTGAAAGTTGGAAATGGATGCTTGTTGAAGATGTTAAAGACGATATGGCTAAACACCCAGAAGAATATACAGAATGGTTTAAAATTATTTTCGAAAAATTCTACGAGCATATAAATATATCTTAATATGGAAGTTACAGTTAACAGAAAAGCACATTTTAATGCGGCACATAGATTGTATCGCAAAGATTGGAGTTTTGAAAAAAACGATGCCGTTTTTGGTAAATGCAACAATCCTAATTTTCATGGGCATAACTACGAACTTATAGTTAGTGTTACCGGTGAAATAGATAAGGAAACTGGTTTTGTAATGGATATGAAAGTTTTAAAAGACCTTATAGAAGCAGAAGTTGAAGATCAACTCGATCATAAAAACCTGAACCTAGAAGTTCCCGAGTTTAAAGATTTAAACCCAACAGCCGAAAATATAGCTGTGGTAATCTACAATAAACTAAAGCCTAAGCTGGATACTAAATTAGCTTTGGAGATTACACTTTATGAAACACCACGAAATTTTGTAACCTATTCGGGTAAATAAAATGGAGTTTCTGCTTTTAAAGCAGAATGAAAATCAACTTATAGTGTAGTAATAGCAGTACGTTATTAAAATAGTACTAAAAATGTAAACGGTTTAGAAGTTTATGTTTAATTTTGTAAAAAATTTAAAAGCAATTAAAATGGCAAATGTTAGAAACCTAAAAAAGGACATTAATTATGTTTTAGGTGATATTATAGAAGCAGTATATGTTTGGGAATACGCAAACACAGATAAAGATACTAAGCAAAGTGAAGCAATTATTGATGAAGCAATAGCTACTTTCGACGAATTGATAGTTAAATTAAATGCTAAACATGATAATGCAAAAGCGCATTTTAAGGCTATTAACGTAGAGTTAGAGACTAAAGGATTGGCTTTAATCGAAAAAATTAACAATTTAGGATAAATTTTTTGACATAAATGTTGCATATCTAATTATAGATACTATATTTGCACTCGTTAAAAAAGCCGATGTAGCTCAGCTGGCTAGAGCAGCTGATTTGTAATCAGCAGGTCGTGGGTTCGAGTCCCTCCATCGGCTCTTAAAAATAAAAAAGACCTTTCAAATTTGAAAGGTCTTTTTTTATGCTTAAAAAGTAAGGTTTGCTATTCTTTTTCAGCGGCCTTAATCTCATCAAGAAATCGTTGTAATTCCTTTCCGTATTTAGATGCTTTTACTTTATCGGTTAACGATACATTAATAGTATCTAGTAAACTTGTTCTAGCATTGTATATTTCGGTTAAAGCTAAATAAGGAGCAACCTCGCTGTCTTTATTGTTTAGTGCAAAATTAACCGTAAACAAATATCTGCGTTTTAAAATGGTGCTATACTGCTTTTCTACGCTCTTTAACTTAGTCGTGTCGCCAGCTATTTGCGCATCAAACTTTTCTTTTATTAAATCTAAGTTTCTATTGTTAAATCGGCTAATCATGGTTTTGTAATCTTCCAGTACTTTTTGTTGTTCCGATCCTGTAATTTTAGCATCGTACATAAAATTTTTAAGAGATGTGTTTATTTCTGTAACACCTTTATCTGCAAAAAATGAAATACCATCTTCTCTCTTGCTGTTTTTATCTAAAAATAAAAAGAAAACCTCTGGAGACTCTAATGTACTATGTAATTCAAAATTAGGATTTCCACTTATAACTAAAGAGTCTACATTAATAAGCGTAGAATCTTTTACTTTTTTAAGATAAACAGTTCCTTTTTTTAAACCATCTATATGGCCTTTAACAGTTAAATCGTGTTGTTCTTCTCCGCAAGAAACCAATAAACAAACTAGTAATAATACAAGTACTCTATTCATATATAATTATGCTTTTTTTTAGTTAAGCAAATATCTCACTTTTATATTTTAAATACTAATGCCCATAATTGAATTATTTTAGTTAAAACTATCTAAAAAAAAGATACATGTATAAAGTTTGGCACGCAGTTTGCTTTTACATTAAACGTTACACTTTATGTAAAAGTTTATTGAGTGGTTACTTTAAACTGTAGAGTTGTAACTCATATTTTGATTGGTTAGTTAGAAAAAAAGCATCCGTTTTCGGGTGCTTTTTTTGTGTTATAATGTTTTATTTTTCGATTTCTTAGAATTAAAAAAGGCGTATTTAATCGGTGATTTTAAATATTTCATCTATAAATGTTAAAATTTAATGTATTTCATCGATTTGATATGTATTTAGTCGTTCTATTACATTTCTAAATTATATATTTGAATAGTTCTAAATAACACATTTTTTAGATCAATGGATTAATTAATTAGTATTTGCATTATGTTGTTGAAATGGAATCCCAAATCTAACCTCATAATACTAAAGCAAATGATAGAAAACCGAGTTTGAGGGAACTCGGTTTTTTTTATGCCTAATTTTTAGTGAAACATTATTTTAGCTAACTTCGCTATTATGAATTTTAAATATCTCTACCTCGTTTTACTCTCTTCTGTGGTTTCATTTGCTCAATTGCCAGAAGGTTTTGTTTATGTAAAAGAAGTTATACCAGATTTGCATGTAGAATTACGCTACAACACCGATAACAATTTTGTTGGGCAACCCGTAGATGGTTATAATTCTAATCGATTAATACTAACAAAACAAGCAGCGGAAGCTTTACGTTTGGTGCAAGAAGAGTTGGAAGATGAAAACTTATGCTTAAAAGTCTATGATGGTTATAGGCCACAACAAGGTGTAAACCATTTTATGCGTTGGGCTCGGGATTTAAATGATACAATAAATAAAACAATTTTTTATCCTGAAGTTAAAAAACGAACATTATTTAAAGCGGGATATATAGCAACTAAATCGGGACATAGTAGAGGTAGTACCTTAGATTTAACTTTGCTAGATGGGAGTACAGGTGAAGTTTTAGATATGGGAAGTCCTTTTGATTTTTTCGGAGAAGCCTCGTGGGTAAATTATCCACACATATCAGAAAAACAAAAAGAAAATCGACAAAAACTTCAAACAGTTATGCTTAAGCATAGTTTTAGAAATTACTCAAAAGAGTGGTGGCATTTTACATTGCGTTGGGAACCATTTCCTAAAACATATTTCGATTTTCCTGTAGAATAGATTTTTTTTTTGATAAAAGTTATTCTCTTGGTTCTTTAAAGGATGTATTTTAAATGAAAGCTTGATTACAATTTTATGGAAAGAAAGAACCATAAGGAATTTAAAAAATTCACCACAACAAAAATTATTAGAGTGGTTAATATTTTAGCTGCAATTCTATTTATGGTATTTAAAGTGATTGATAAATCAGGGTTGTTTGCACTCTATTATGCGTTTTACTATTATTTGTGGCTTTATATTCTGTTTTTAGGTTTAGAAATAAGGTATTTTAAATTAACCCAAAGCAGCCTAGTAAATTATACTATTAAGCATCCTTTATCAATTATAGGTATTGTACTTCCTGTATTATTAGTGTTTTGTTTTTGAACTAAAATTAAGAGCGAAATAACAAGTGGTTATTCTATAATTTCACAATCACGAATATATATATTCTGTAAAGGCCAATCACCTTTACCGGTCTCTACTGCTGCAATTTTATCAATAACATCCATACCTCGAGTTACATGCCCAAAAACAGTATAATCGCCATCTAGAAAATGCGATCCACCATGTTGTTGAATAATAAAAAACTCGTACGGCGACGCTAGTTTATGTGGATTTTCAATGGCGCTACTTGGCATCGAAATAACGCCTCTATCATGTTTAAAACCACGTTTAGTATCTGGCGGAAGCAAGTATTTACCAATTTTTCCTCGCTTTTTAGAAATTTTCACATCATCGCTGTTTCCAGCTTGCACCATGTAATCATCAATAACGCGATAAAACTGTGTATCTACAAAGTATTTTTGTTTCGTTAAAAATATAAAATTCGATCTATGAAATTTAGTTTCATTGTAAAGTAAAATATCAAAACTTCCAAAATCGGTTGTTATACGTACTTTATTCTCTTTATGGTGTTTATCATATTCTAGAAAAAACTCCATAGCACTTTTGGAATCTAACTTTTCAAAAGCGGGTTCTTTCTTTTTTACGGTGTCTTTTTTTATGGTTTTTGTAACTACAGTTTCTGTTGTCGTTTTCTTCTTAGATTGTTTATCTTCACAATTCAGAAATAAAAAAAAGAAACACAAAAGCAAACCTATACGCATATCAATGAATTTTGATGAATTTTTAGAATCGATTTCAAAAATAAAAAATATACCGCTACCAGCCGAGGCTTCTCAGTTTAAAATGGTGCCTTCTTTTAGGCAAGAGCTTTTAAGACAGCAGCAGGATGCTATTAAAAAGGCTAAAAAAGCGGGTGTTTTAGCGTTATTTTATCCTAATGATAAAAACGAAACAACCTTTGTTTTAATACTTCGGAAAGTTTACAAAGGGGCACATTCAGGGCAAGTTGCCTTTCCTGGCGGAAAGTTAGAACCTAGCGATAAATCGTTGCAAGACGCTGCGGTTCGCGAAACCTTTGAAGAGGTTGGTGTGCCTATCAAAAACATTAAGGTTATTAGAGAATTAACTGAGGTTTATATTCCGCCAAGTAACTTTTATGTGCACCCGTTTATTGGTGTTTTGCAAAATCAACCTAGTTTTATTAAACAAGATGATGAAATAGAAGCCATTATAGAAATAAAATTACAACATTTTTTAGATGAAAAAATAGTCATTCAAAAAACAGTAAAAACCTCGTATAGCCTTGAAGTCGAGGTGCCTGCATTCAATTTAAACGGGCATATAGTTTGGGGAGCAACAGCAATGATGCTCAGTGAAATTAAAGACTTATTAAAACAGCTTTTGTAATCTGTTAGAATTGTTACATTTGTATTTTAGTATATTAACTAATCAATTTGACGTGTGATTTATGGGATTGTTTAAAAGAAATCCGTTCGGACATATATTATTTTTAAAGAAATGGCTAATTAGAATCTTTGGTGTGATAACACATAGGAGATTTCGTGGCTTTAATGAACTACAAATTGAAGGATCGGAAATTATTAAAAATTTACCCGATACCAATGTGCTTTTTGTATCAAACCATCAAACGTATTTCGCAGATGTTGTAGCTATGTTTCATGTTTTTAATGCGAGTTTAAGCGGAAGAACAGATTCTATAAAAAACATAGGTTATATCTGGGATCCAAAACTTAATATCTATTACATAGCCGCGAAAGAAACTATGAAAGCGGGGTTATTACCAAAAATCTTAGCTTACATGGGCTCTATTAGTATAGAACGTACTTGGAGATCGGAAGGTAAAGATGTTAATCGTCAGGTTAAAATGAGCGACATTTCTAGTATAGGGAAAGCTTTAGACGATGGTTGGGTTATTACCTTTCCACAAGGTACAACTACACCTTTTAAACCTATCAGGAAAGGAACAGCGCATATTATTAAACGTTACAAACCAATTGTTGTACCAATCGTTATCGATGGTTTTCGTAGATCGTTTGATAAAAAAGGATTATTTATTAAGAAGAAAAATATATTTCAATCTTTTGAAATTAAAGAACCTTTAGAAATAGATTACGAAAACGATACGCATGCAGATATCGTAGAAAAGATAGAATATGCTATAGAGCAACATTCATCTTTCTTAAAAGTAGTTTCACAAAAAGATTTAGCAGCTCTGGAGGAATTAAATAAAAAGCGCGAATGGTAAAACATTATGCTTTTAATGTTTACCGTTTACACTTAAATTAATGCCAAGAACAGCCACCAACGATCAGGTGTTTTCAAACTTAAAAAACTATTTTGGTTACGATTCTTTTAGAGTAAATCAACAAGATATTGTAGAGTCTGTACTCAATAAAAAAGACTGCTTGGTTATTATGCCAACAGGAGGTGGTAAATCTATTTGTTTTCAGCTTCCGGCGTTGTCCTTTAAAGGCGTTACCATTGTTATTTCTCCGCTTATAGCGCTAATGAAAGATCAGGTCGATGGTTTAAACGCCAATGGTATTCCTGCATCTTATTTTAATAGTAGCCAAAGTAGCGAAGAGCAATTTGCTATTATAGAAAGTGTTATTACAGCAGAAATAAAACTACTTTATGTTGCTCCAGAAAGTTTAGCGGCGTTACAAAATATTTTAACTGAAAAATATATTAGCTGTGTTGCTATAGACGAGGCGCATTGTATTTCTTCTTGGGGACACGATTTTAGACCATCGTATCAACAACTTGGTTTTTTAAAATCTACATTACCTAATATTCCGTTTATTGCCTTAACTGCTACTGCGGATAAAGCAACTAGAGAAGATATTGTAAAACAATTACGCATAGAGCATGCCGAGCGTTTTATTTCATCTTTCGATAGAAAAAATATAGGATTGGAAGTTAGAACGGCCAATAACCGAATTTCTCAAATAGTTAAATTTATAAATGCCAGACCAAACCAGTCGGGAATTATTTATTGCCTAAGCCGAAAAACTACAGAACAGCTATCTAAAAAATTAAAAACCAATGGGATTCATGCGGAAGCGTATCATGCCGGGTTAAATTTTGAAAAACGAAGTAAAGTTCAAGAATCTTTTATTCGTGATAAAACCCAAATTGTCTGCGCAACCGTTGCTTTCGGTATGGGAATAGATAAATCTAATGTGCGTTGGGTGGTGCATTATAATATGCCTAAAAACATTGAAGGTTATTATCAAGAAATTGGGCGTGCAGGACGAGATGGCTTAACCTCGCATGCGTTATTATTTCATAGTTATGCCGATGTTATTCAATTACAAAATTTTGCAAGCGGTGCTACCAATGAGGCTGTACAGATAGCGAAATTAGATAGAATGAAACAGTTTGCAGAGTCAACCACATGCCGACGTAAAATTCTATTAAGTTACTTCGGAGAGTTGCTTGGTGGCAACTGCGGGAATTGCGATGTTTGTAAAAATCCTCCACAGTTTTTCGATGGTACTGTAATTGCTCAAAAAATTCTTTCGGCAGTCTATCGTTTACAAGAAAAGGAAGCGATGGGTATGATTATCGATGTACTTCGTGGTTCGCAAAATGCGGCTGTTTTGGCAAAAGGTTATCAAAATGTACGCACGTTTGGTATTGGTAATGATATTGCTTGGAAGCATTGGCAGCATTTTGTAATTCAACTTATAAATCAAGGGTTTTGCGAAATTGCGTTTCATAAAAATAATGCTTTGCAACTTACCGAATTTTCAAATAATGTGTTGTTTAAAGGAGCTAAAGTCGCGCTAACAAAACCATTAGTGATTACAGAAATAAAACCTGTTATTAAAGAGAAACGTACACGAACAAAAAGGACCAAAACCACAAAAGCAAGAACAAAAGCTAAGGTTGTAACTGATAGTTTATTTGAACGTCTTAGAAGATTACGTTATAAAATAGCACAAGAGGAAGATATTCCTGCTTATTTAGTTTTTAGTGATGCTACGTTAAAAGAAATTGAAAAAGAGCGCCCATTAAGTGATGACGATTTTTTAAGAATTAGTGGAGTAGGGCAGCGTAAGCTTGAAGTTTATGGTGATGAGTTTATGGCTGAAATCATGAATTTCATGGGGTCTAAGCCTAAAAAAGTTAAAAAAGGTGATACTTATATAAAGACATACGATTTGTACAAATCGGGCTTATCAATAGATGAAATTGCTATGCAGCGTAAGTTAGGTACAACCACTGTTTACTCTCATATTGCTAAGTTATACAGCATGGGTAAACAAATTAATCTATACGATTTTGTTTCTAAAAGCGATGTTGAAGCCATACGAAAAGCTAAAAAAGCTCTTGGTTCTCCAAAAGCACTACGTGCGTATTTTGATTATTTTAATGAGAGTATCGACTATTTTAAAATTCGTTTAGCATTAAGTATTATTGAGAAAGACTAATTGTTTTTAATTAGAGTTTCGTTTAAAATAAGTTAACTTCGGTTTTTAAGTCCATAAAGTTTTGTAAATGATGTCCGCACCTTTATATGAAGATGAAATTTTCGATAAACAAGATTATTCCGTAAACCGAATTCCAAAAGGTGATTACGAATATTGCACGTTTAAAAATTGTAATTTTTCTGAAGGGTTTCTATCGGAAGTTAGATTTTTAGAATGCGAGTTTATAGATTGCAATTTTAGTTCGGCAAACCTAACAAGTTCATCGTTTCAAGATGTGAAACTTTTAGGATGTAAAGTTTTGGGTGTACATTTTGAAAGTTGTAACTCGTTTGGTTTTGCATTATATATTGAAAACTGCCAGCTTAATCACTCTTCCTTTTATCAAGTAGATTTAAGTCGTACTAAAATGATTAATTCTAAACTTCATAATGTGGAATTTACTGAGGCTAATTTAAGTCGTTGCACTTTTGATGATTGTGATTTTCAAGGGGCTACTTTTCAAAATACTAATTTGGAAAAAGCCGATTTTCGAAAAGCTATTAATTATAATATTTATCCTGAAAGAAATAAAATTAAAGGCGCTAAGTTTTCTTTGGAAGGCATTGAAGGTCTTTTAGCTAGTTATGATATTGTGGTTGAGAAGTGAGTTTTGTAAGGTTTACATGTTTTGATTCTATCTATCATGTCGACGATAGGAGACATCGCATTATAGATTTAAAGACTGTGAAACATCTACTCTGGGACAAACCTAAACAAATGTCAGGCTTTAGATAAAGTTAAACCTCAGCAGTTTTTTCCGCGTTAGGGATTGCAGAGAAAAGCCCACAGCCCGACAGAGGAGGTGCGAGGACTTGAAACGTAAAGCCCGACCCTTTTCGGGTAACGCCCAATTATTTTATAGCTAATTCTTCTAAAAAACTTTCTATTAAACCTTTTGAATGGCTGGTTGAAGGAATAGGGAAATCGAACCAATTTTGTAAGTTATCTTGGAGTCCGGCATTGTTTAAATAGTTGTGTAATGCCAAGTTTAGACCTTTTGTGTATTTAGGATGATCGGCGCCTTGTATGTCTTTATGGTACAGATCGTTTTGTGCAAAACCTTCGAAAACAGGACCTGTTATTTTGATGCCAAAGGCTTCTGGGTTTTGACCAATTGGGCTATGTATTGTGGTTGTAAATTGGTGCCAAAATGCCGATTGTATACAGTTTCTTTCGAATAGTTGCCTTACTACTTCGAGAGAATCGATGGTTTCTTGCTCGGTTTGGGTTGGAAATCCATACATGAGATAGGCGTGAACCATGATGTCGTTTTGTGAAAAATGATGGGTTACTCGGGTAACTTGTGCAATATCCACACCTTTTTTCATTTTAGATAATAAACGGTCTGAGGCTACTTCTAGTCCGCCGGTTACGGCTATACAGCCCGATTGTGCCATGATTTGGCATAAGTCGAAATCGAATGTTTTTTCGAATCTAATGTTTGTCCACCAAGTGATTTTTAGGTTACGTTCTATAAGCTCTTTTGATAGGGCGCGTAACATTTTTGGTGGAGCAGCTTCGTCTACAAAATGGAAACCTGTAATACCGGTGTCTTTTATTATTTTCTCGATTTTATTGACTAAATCTACAGCCGTTGTGTTTTGGTAATTGCCAATATAATCTAGGCTAACATCGCAAAAGGAGCATTGTTTCCAGTAGCATCCATGAGAAATGGTTAGTTTATTCCATCGGGCATCGGTCCACATACGGTGCATGGGGTTTACAACGTCTAAAAAAGAAACGTATTTATTGTATGGTAATCCTGAATAGTTGGGTGCAGGAAGATTTTTATGATGATAAATGGTATTTGGAACCTTGTTTTTATAAACCACCTTATTGTTTTCTAGAACAAATGTGCGCTCTAGTTGGTCGATACCGATGTTGCCATCTAGGTAGTTTACCATTTTTAATAACGGGCCTTCGCCATCATCGAGAGATATAAAATCGACAAATTCAAAAATTCTAGGATCTTCTAGTGAGCGTAATTCGGTGTTGCAATACCCACCTCCAAAAGCCACATGAATATCTGGGAAAAGTTGCTTAATAAATTGTGCACAGCGTAAAGCTGCGAATAAATTCCCCGGAAAGGGAATAGTAAAACAAACTAAATTTGGATTGTGGTTTTCGATTTGAGCGACTAAAATATCGAGCATTTGCTCTTCGATAAGTGTAGGCTGGTAACTTAAAAACTCGTCTAATTGATTGAAACTACTTGCCGATGTTGCAATTTGCTCGGCGTATTTTGTGAATGCAAAAAACTCGTCTACGTTGGCTTGTATAAAATCGCCTATTTCTTCAATAAAAAGTGTAGCGTAATGTTTAGCTTTGTCTATAATACCTACATCGCCTGCTGCCCATTCAATTTTGTTGTTAACATGTTTTAAGCGATGACCTTGTGGTAAAAAATCGTCTTTTAAAATTTTATAAGCTGTTTCAATATCATGCTTTTGTAGAAATGCAATAACGGTGTCTACTCTAGATATGTACAGTGATTTCATTTTGCTAACTTCAGGGTAATTATAATTACCTAGAGCTTTTGCTTCTGCAAACATGGCGCTCAAAAAATCGCTTTTAAAAACAGCCGTAAATAGCTCAATGCTTAAGTCGCAATGTGGCACAGATATATCGTGTATTTCCAGAAAGCCTTTTAAATAAGCTGTTGCTGGATATGCTGTGTTTAATTGAGTAAACGGTGGTGTTATAAAAAGGACTTTGGTTTGCATGCTGCAAAGATAGCCTTCTTAAAAAATAAATAACTAAGTGTAAATGTAATATTTAGATTTAACGAATAAATAATTGAACATGATTTACTGCTGTGCTGTTTGATGGAATACCTCCGCCCCATGGATTAACACTACCTATAGAGTAAAACCAGCTTCCGCTATTTACTGAGCCATCTAAATAAGTACTACCTCCTGATAACTCTAAACCTCCCCAACTATTATTAGTCATATCAATGTTAATTGCGGTGTAACCAGTTACAGGTCTAGTTGTTGAAGCACTTGTTCTTGGGTCAAAGGTCTGGCTCCAATGGTTTCTTAAGCCTAAGGTTGGGTAATATATTCTAAACTCGTAGGCTGCGGCGCTTTTAATTTCGTCTAGTTTACTTAAAATAGAATATTTATTGGTTGTTAAACCTGGAGATGCGATGTTAAATTCGCTGGCTTCCGCGTCGTTTGTCCAATAACCACCTGCGGTATTGTGGTTAAATACTAAGGTCCATCCGCCACCGTCGCTCGTCATGTCGCAATAGCAATCGTAAGCAGGGTTTGGGCCGCTTCCATCTGGATCTACAGAATATATGCCATCGGTTGTGGAGCCTGCATTAAGGTATGCCAAGCAACTTGATAAAACAGATGTAACGCCTATATTTATATTACAGGTATCACCTTTTTCTAAATAAGTGATAGTAAAGCTATCGGTTTGTTCGGCTATTGGGGTTCCAGATCCTGAAAGCGTAATGGTATTTAGACCAATTGCACTAAAGACTCCAGAGGCAGAAAAACTATAACCATTAACTGTATTTGTACTTATGTTATAAGCTTCTATTGAATTAACAAGAACGTCTACCGTAATGGTGTTCGCGCTTGTTAGGGGTGTACCTATAGCATACCCGCCATTAGATGCTGGAGAGCTACATTCTAAAGCATTTGTGGGAGATTCTCCTAAGCAACCCGACCAAGTTGTACCTTTATAATACTGAAAGCATTTGCTGTCTAAATTATAAATAAACAAACCTTCGGCAGGAGATGCGATGGCGTTTCTTTCTAATAAAGTCATTCTAGGGAGTAAAAGCCCTTGTGTTTGAGAATTAATTTCTAAAATCGATGATGGATCTGGAGTTGTGGTGCCGATACCAACTTGAGAAAAAATTTGGCAACAGTTCACTAGGCATATAATAAATGCCAGAGGGTTTTTTTTCATTATTTAGTGTTCTTAGGGATTACTAAAATAGATAAAAAAAGCTTAGTGATACTGGGTAATGCGTAAGTACTTGGTTTATTGTAGTGTTATGGAAACGTCATGAATAATTGTGTTTATAATGGCTTACAAAGCGTGTTTTAAATTCAGTTTTTAAGTGTAAATTTTTACTTTCTTTTTGAGAAGTAATGGCATAAAAAAAGCACCTCCTTTAAAAGAGGTGCTTAATTAAGTTAAAAAAAAGGATGTCTGTAATTCTGTATTATAGTCCTTTTTTTAATTCGGCAATGGTTTTAGCCATAACAACACCTGGTAATTTTACTGGAGCTGCAACTTCTGCTAAAAATGTTCCTTTAACTTCACCTGTTTTGTAAGTTGTAAAACCAATTCTGTATAAACCAGCAGTTAAAGCTTTTGTTGGGCTTCCAACTTCACTTTTGTATCTTAATAAAGAGTTGTAGCTGCTTCCACTTGGTTGTTTAGGCATTTCACTACTGTCATCGTTACTTGCTAGTTTTGTCCAAGTTGCGCTTTTAGCAGCCTCTTCAGTAATATTTTCTTTTGTGAAAATAGTAGAACGCTCTAAAGTGATGTAAGTATCAAAATAATCGCTAGAAGATGCATTTTCTGTGTAAGCCTCAGATTCTATTGCGTCTTTAATTTTTGTTTTAGCAACAGGAGAAAGCATTCTAACTCCTAATTCTGGAGCAACAGCAGGAACCCATAAATAAATATAGTAGAATTTTTTACCATCTACAACTTCATCTTCATTTCCTACAGAAGCATATCCTAAATAAGAAATAACATCTGTGTAAGGTACTTTAATTGTTTTTGGTCCTATTTTCTTTTCAATAGAACTTCCAAACTTTTTTAATTTTTGTGCTTCTGCGTTAAATATTGCACAGAAAGCAAATAATGATAATGCGGCTAATTTAATTCTCATGTTTTTTTTAAATTGAAATTTGTTAGTATTAGACATCCTTTTTTATTTTAGTTCGAAAGCAACAGTAACACTATGTGGTTGTGAATTTGTAGTACCGTAACTTTGAATATATTGTGTGTTTGTGTTTTGGTCTGAAATGTTTACGATTTCACCTATAGTTTTGTTTAATTTTTTAGCTATAAGTTCTGCTTTTTGTCTCGCGTTTTCAATGGCTTTTGTTGAAAGTGCAGCCAACTCTTTATCTGTTAATTTTTTAGGCTCCACTTCACTGCTGGCAACCGATACTCCAGACGATTTTAAGTTTATTATTTTTCTAGCTTCATCCTTATTTGTTGTTTTTAAATAGTAATATGCCGCTTCTCTGTTTTGTCCGTAAGACATGGCAAGCTCATAATAGGTGTTTCTTCTAAACCTGCTAAAATCTACACCAGCTTCGTCTAATTTTTTTATGTAATTGCGTGTTACATCTTCTAAAGACGTGGCTTCAACTTCCACTTGTCCATCATAAACCATTATTTGCTGCAAGGCAATTATAACGGTGTAATTTTGGTCGGTTATTGTTTTTTCTGTTTCGCCAATAACAGAAATAGTGTTGCTTTGTTCTTGCGAAATTAGTGGAATTGTAAAGAATAAGGCTACTAAATAGATGAGTTTTTTCATGATTATATAAATTAATTTTTAACTTTTTAGAAGAATAATATAGAAGCCACTATCATCCAGGCACCTACGAATAAACCTACAATACCTAGCTTACCTTGTTTTGGTGCTAATTTCTCTCTAAGTGCTACTGCTTTTTCTTTTGCAGCTTCATTTTTAGATAAAACAAATTTGTTAATTAGGCTAAATCCTAACATAAAACCTAAAACAGCTTCTACAAGACTTCCTGCTAATAATGTTACCCACCAGATTGGGAAAGTTGTAATCCAACCTAAATTTAAAATTGAAAAGATAATACCCCAAACACCGTAGAAACAAAAAATAATTCCAATCCAACCTTGGTAAGGTTCTATTTTGTCTAAAAGTTCTTTTGCGTTAGGTTTTTTTGAAAGTAATAAAGAAGGTACTGCAATGATACTTAATAAGATTAATGTAATTCCGAAAGTCATAATTTTGATTTTTAATGGTTAATTTTTATTCGTTTTTCTTATAATAAACATGTTAAGGTTTTGTTTGTTTTTAACTTACCATGTGTCTTATTTTCTTTTACAAAAGTATAGCAATAGAGCTCCTAGAATAACCCCGTATTTGGTGAAAATGAATACCCTGAAAACAGGGTGTTTTGTTTTAATTAATTGATTTTGAATGGTTTATTTTGTTTTGTTATTTTGTGTTTATGATTTTTTTTTAGATGAAAAGTCAAAATGGAACTTATTAAATAGAGTTAGAGTGTGTTTAATAGTGCTAAGGAGATTTTACGCATAAAAAAAGACGCTTTAAAAAAGCGCCTTAGTATTATATTATAATTAGTGTTTTATTATTAAGATGAAACGTAACCTTTTTTTATAGCGTATTTGGTAAGGCCAGCAAGGTTTCTAACATTAAGTTTAGTAATTAAGTTTTTTCTGTAACTCTCAATAGTGTGTTTGCTTAAAAAGAGTTTATCTGCTATTTCTTGAGTGGTGAATTCTTCTGCAATTAAAGAGATTACTTCAACTTCGCGCTTTGTTAGTTTAATCTCTTTTTCTTTATTTTTTTCAAACTTATTTTGAAGATAAATATCTTTTATTTCTTTTGAAAAATACTTTTCCCCTCCCAAAATAGTTTCAATGGCTTTTAGAAATTCTTCTTTCTGAGCATTTTTCTGAAGGTAGCCATCTACATTGCTTTCTATTAAATCATCAATAATTTCTGGTGTGTTATGCATGCTTACTACCAACGTTTTTACATTTCTATGGTTTTCTTTTATCCATTTATTTAGAGTAATACCATCAACTTCAGGCATGGTAACATCGGTAATAACTAAATCGATTTGTTCTTCAGTATTTATCGATATATATTTTTGAACATGGCCACCATGCTTAGCTGTAAATAGAATATTGTAATTGCTTTCAGTTTTAAGAATACTTAATAAACCATCTAAAAACATTTTATGGTCGTCGGCAATAATAAGGTTATGCTTCATTTATTTTTGTTCTAAGGGGATTTCTATATTTATACTTGTGCCTCTATTTATTTTAGAGTCAATATGTAATGTGCCGTTGTAATCGTTTACTCGGTTCTTAATATTGGTCAAGCCAATACCTAGAGTAGTTAAAGATACATCAAAGCCTTTGCCGTTATCTTCATAAACAAAAAAGATACATGCGTTTAGTAAATCTAATTGAATATCTATAGTGTCGGCGTCGGCATATTTGAGGGTGTTGGTTGTTAATTCCTGAAAAATAGAAAACAACTCGTTTTGCAATATTTTGTTTAGTGTGTTTATTTTTTCTTCATCATAAAAATGAATATTAATTTTTATGTTGCTCGCCTCTTGTACGGTTTTTATATATTCTGTAATTAAAGATACAAAGTCATTTTCTCTAATTTTTTTTGGTAATAAATTATGCGATAAGTTTCTAACTTGCTCGTAAGTATCATCGAGTTGGCTGTAGATTAATTGCGCTTTATCTGGGTGGTTAGAAAGCTGACTGAACTGTAATTTTATCGCTGCTAAATTTCCACCAATGCTATCGTGCATTTCTTGAGCAATCTTTTTTCGTTCTAAATCTTGCCCTCTAATAGACGCTTTTATAATTTTTATTTCCTGATCTTTTTTCAACGAATTAACGCGCTGTGCGTTAACCTCTTTTTCCTTTAGGTTAAGTAAACTCTGAGCTTGTAATTTTTGATAGTAAATAACCAATAAACCAATAGTGGGTACTAGTAAAATGAAAAAGGCACCAAGCACAATATATTTTATGGTTTTTTCTCTATCTAATTCTAAGGCCTTTAATTGCTCTTTTTCTTTAAGTATGGCTATTTCGCTCTTTCGTTTTTCTGCGCGATTTTGTAATTGTAAAACTTCATTTTCATTTTGTTTAGCAATAATAGCTTTTTGAAGTTCGTACTTTTCTATGGCAGCATCTTTGTTTTTTATGTTTAAACTTTTATTTAAGTTTTCTATTTTTAATAGCTTTATTGTCTTTTCTTTTTCAAGCGTTTCAAACTTAACTTCTAAGCGGTTAATCTCTTCTTTTGTTTGCAGATTATCTATTGAGTCTTTTATTCTGGAGTAGCGCTTACTATATGTGTAGGCCGTGCTATAATCTTCTTTTCGGGCTGCTAGTTTTTCTAACATCAAATAACTATTCATTTGAATGTTTAAAGCGTCAGAGTTAATAGCTTTTGTTAAGGTATTTGCATAGATTAAAATGGCTTCATTATTTCTTTTTTGATTGTAAAATACTGTGCCTAATTTATCAGATATGATAAGCTCTAAATTATAAAAATTATTTTTAACACTTATTTTTTTAGCTTCACCATAGGTGTAAATAGCTTGATCAATCTCGCCATTGTTTACGTAATTATCGCCTATATTAATAATAACATTTACTAAAGCCTGTTGTTTGCTATTGTCTTTTTCACAAATAGTTTTGGCTTTCTGTAAGTAAATATTAGATAATTGATATTGAGAAAATGATGAGTAAATAGAGCCTAGATTTATATAGCTTCCTAAAATAATTTCGGCGTCCTTAGAGTGTTTAATGCATTTCTCAAAAAGCTCTTTAGCTTCTTGTGTTTTGTTTAGAGCAATGTAAGTACTTGCTAACCCGTGTATATGTGAATAGTAAAGATTTGTTTCGTTATGTTTTTCGCTGAGTTCGGCGCCTTTAATGTGCCATTTTTTACTTTCGTGATATAAACCTTTGTTTTTGTTGTTTAGAGCCAATAACTGGTATGCTAATATGGTTAGCCGGTTGGCTAAAGAGTCGTTAACAATAGATTTATGAGCAAGAGCTTGGTTAGTGTAATAAATAGAAGAGTCTATTTCTGCGTAGTTATTATGGTAATAGGCCAGTAGTAAATTGGTATTTGCAATGGCTTTATTGGTTTTGAATTTTTTTAAAAATTGATGAGCTTCTTTGTACGCTTTTTTTGCCGAACCAGAATTAAAATGGTGGTATAGTTCATCCACTTTTTTGTCTTCTAATTCTATAGAAGTCTGTGTTTGCGCCAAACCAATAGTGCAGTAGCATAAAAATAAATATGCAATTATGTTTTGTAACTTAAAAGGCATTCGCAAATTTAGGCTTTGTAGCAAGTATTAATATCCCTGAATTCAGTGATTTGTTGGTTTAAAATAATGAGGGTGTTTTAATATAAATATTTAGCCTTAAAACAATTAAGGTCAAAATCATGGTTTGATACAACAAATTTAAAGATAATATCTTTTACGAGCATTTAAATTCGTTAATAACTCGTTATAAAAGGCGCTTTGAATACCATGCAAAATCCTTATTTTGCACCTTCTATTTTAAAGCCAAATAAGTGAAAGTCTGTATAGCCGAAAAACCAAGTGTTGCCCGCGAAATTGCTACCGTTCTAGGAGCAAATACTAAACGCGATGGGTATTATGAAGGCAATGGTTATGCGGTAACTTATACTTTTGGACACCTTTGCACGCTTAAAGAACCTAACGATTATAAACCTTATTGGAAAAGTTGGGATTTGAATAATTTACCCATGTTGCCAGAAAAATTTGAAACTAAAGTGGTTGCGAATGATGGTATTCAAAAGCAATTTAGAATTGTAAAAAGTTTATTTGATAAAGCCGATGTTGTAATAAACTGTGGTGATGCCGGGCAAGAAGGAGAGCTTATACAACGCTGGGTGATGAACGAAGCTGAGTATAAAGGTAAAGTAGAACGTTTGTGGATATCATCATTAACAACGGAAGCCATAAAAGAAGGATTTCAGAATTTAAAACCTTCTGAAGATTACGATAATCTATACTATGCGGGATTTTCTAGAGCCATAGGCGATTGGCTTTTAGGGATGAATGCTACGCGTTTGTATACTGTAAAACATGGTGGTTATAAACAAGTGCTATCTGTTGGTCGCGTGCAAACACCAACTTTAGCCATGGTAGTAGGGCGTTTTAAAGATATTGAGAATTTTAAACCGCAACCGTATTGGGAATTACAAACACTGTATCGTGAAACGCTGTTTAGTTACGAGGAAGGTCGTTTTCTTAAAAAGGAAGATGGTGAATCTATGGCGAATAAGGTAAAGGAGAGTGAATTTGAAATTCAATCTACCACCAAAAAGAAAGGTAAGGAATACGCACCAAAACTCTTCGATTTAACTGGTCTTCAAGTATATTGTAATACTAAGTTCGGGTTTTCTGCAGACGAAACTTTAAAAATTGTTCAGAAATTATATGAACAAAAAGTGGTTACCTACCCAAGAGTAGATACCACATTTTTACCAAACGATGTGTATCCAAAGGTGGCAGGTATACTTCAGAAGTTAACAAATTATTCCACTTTAACACAACCGCTTTTAGGGAAGAAAATAAAAAAATCGACTAAGGTTTTCAACGATAAAAAAGTAACTGATCACCACGCTATTATTCCAACGGGAATTCAAATTAATCTGCAGTACAATCAACAACAGGTTTACGATATTATTGTAAAACGTTTTATTGCTGTTTTTTATGATGAATGTATCGTGTCTAATACTACCGTTTTAGGAAACGCGGCCGATGTTGTTTTTAAAACCACAGGAAAAGAAATTTTAGAAAAGGGCTGGCGTGTTGTTTTTGAAAATCCTAATGCAAAAGAAAAAGAATCTGGAATTTTACCAACCTTTGTAAAAGGAGAAAAAGGACCACACGAACCATCTTTTTTAGAAAAGGAAACCAAACCGCCAAATCAGTTTACAGAAGCAACTTTATTACGTGCTATGGAAACAGCGGGTAAGCAGGTAGACGATGAGGAATTAAGAGATTTAATGAAAGAAAATGGTATTGGTAGACCATCTACACGAGCCAATATTATCGAAACACTCTTTAAAAGAAAATATATAAAACGTAATAAAAAACAAGTATTACCAACGGTTACAGGTGTTTTGTTGATAGACACCATTCAAAATGAATTATTGAAATCTGCCGAGCTCACAGGATCTTGGGAGAAACAATTAAAAGATATTGAAAAAGGAACATATAGTGCTGGAGCGTTTATAAAAAACATGAAACGCATGGTAGATGCCTTGGTTTACGAAGTAAGAAGCGAAACTAAACGTGCTAATATTTCACAAGCCAATGTGGTTAAAAATCGTGCAGCAAAGGCAACCGTTAAAAAACAAGCCGGTATTATCGCTGAGGTTTGTCCAAAGTGTAAAAAAGGTCAGCTTTTAAAAGGAAAAACAGCTTACGGTTGCAGTGCTTATAAAGACGGCTGTAAATTTGTTTTACCTTTTAGTTTTGGGGATAAAAAAATATCTGAAAAGCAATTTATCCGTTTGCTTCAAAAAGGATCTACTGTAAATTTGAAAGGTTTTAAAACTGAAGCAGGAGCCGTTGAAGGTTTACTTCGTTTTGATGATGATTTTAAGTTGAAATTAGAGCCGAAAGTGAAAGTTGAAAAAACGCAAAAAGTAGCAGCACCGACAGAAGGAGATTCCGATGCTTTAACTTGTCCAAAATGTAATGTAGGTAAGGTTCTAAAAGGGAAAACCGCTTATGGCTGTACTGCTTATAAATCGGGTTGTGATTTTAAAATGACTTTCGATACCGTTAAATCTAAAATTAACGGCCAAAAACCAACGAAAGAATTGGTTTATAAAATTCTGAAAGGAGAGGTGTAATCATTTTTTATTATGATGAGTATTGTTTTTCATGTCGACACATGGAGACATCATACACGTTTTTCAGTTCACTATTATGTGATATCTCCTCACGTCGATATGACTTGAGGTTTTTGGTTTTAGGTCAGTTTTATTTTGAGGGTTTTACGTGTTGTTCATGTCGACACATGGAGACATCATACGCGTTTTTCAGTTTACTGTTATGAGATATCTCCTCACGTCGATATGACTTGAGGCTTTTGTTTTTATGTTAGTTTTATTTTGAAAACTTTACGTGTTAGTCATGTCGACACATGGAGACATCATACACGTTTTTCAGTTTACTGTTATGAGATATCTCCTCACGTCGATATGACTTGAGGTTTTTGGTTTTAGGTCAGTTTTATTTTGAGGGTTTTACGTGTTGTTCATGTCGACACATGGAGACATCATACACGTTTTTCAGTTTACTGTTATGAGATATCTCCTCACGTCGATATGACTTGAGGCTTTTGTTTTTATGTTAGTTTTATTTTGAAAACTTTACGTGTTAGTCATGTCGACACATGGAGACATCATACACGTTTTTCAGTTTACTGTTATGCGATATCTCCTCACGTCGATATGACTTGAGGCTTTCGTTTTTATATTAGTTTTATTTTGAAAACTTTACGTGTTGGTCATGTCCACGCATGGAGACATCACACACGTTTTTCAGTTCACTGTTATGAGATATCTCCTCACGTCGATATGACTTGAGGCTTTCGTTTTTATATTAGTTTTATTTTGAAAACTTTACGTGTTGGTCATGTCCACGCATGGAGACATCACACACGTTTTTCAGTTCACTGTTATGAGATATCTCCTCACGTCGATATGACCTGAGGCTTTTGGTTTTAGGTCAGTTTTATTTTGAAAGTTTTACGTGTTGGTCATGTCGACGCATGGAGACATCACACACGTTTTATAGCTCACTGTTATGCGATATCTCCTCACGTCGATATGACTTGAGGCTTTTGTTTTTATGTTAGTTTTATTTTGAAAATTTTATATATTGGTCATGTCCGCGCATGGAGACATCACACACGTTTTTCAGTTCACTGTTATGTGATATCTCCTCACGTCGATATGTCTTGAGAGTGTTATTCAGAAACATAACCCAACATATCATCAATAGTGTTCATAGTAACTGAATGATAATTGTCACGAGCTTTTTTATAAATTACTAAAGCATCTTCTGTTTTATCATTTCTTTTAAAAGCTTTGTAAATAGTTGAAACATACCAACGGCGACCAACTTCAGTTAAAAAAGTTTCAATCTTTTCATCTACATTATTACCATGATAATCATGATTGATAGCTTGCTCATACCAAACCATAGCAATGTAAGAGTTGTTGGAGTTGGTTAAGTTGAACGTGTTATCCAGTAATTGCATTTGTTTAGTACTCATGTCTTCGGGGAAGTTACGAACAAAATGTACCCATTCTTGAGGTGTCCATTGCTTTGTTTTTTCCTGATCGATGTTGTTTGTTTTAACAAAACCTTGGACTATACTTTCAACTTGTTCAAATTTATCAGAAACAATAATGGCTTGGTTTTCTGGTATACCTGGTTGGTAAATCCATTCTTCCGTGTTAAACGTGATTTCGTTTTTCTCTAATAGATTTTCATTTAAATATTTAATAAATTTTTCAGTATTAGTAGTTGAAAACGCATGAGATTCAAAATAATTTTTCAGGAAAACATCAAATTTTTCACGACCAACCGTTTCTTCCAAAGTTCTTAAAAATAGGTACCCTTTATCATAAGCAATACTGTTCATGCCGTCGTCAGGATTTCTTCCGTTAAGGTCAAGTTTTAGTTTGGTATCATTTGGAGAATCTTTTAAACCTTCTAATTCTTCTTCTAAATCTTGTCGACCTATTCTCGCCAACATATTAGCGCGATCTTTTCCGTAAAGAGCCTCCATAATACGCATTTCAAAGTAAACGGTAAAACCTTCGTTAAGCCAAAAATCGTCCCACGTGGCATTGGTTACTAAGTTTCCAGACCAAGAATGCGCCAACTCGTGTGCAATAAGTGAGGTTAAACTTTTATCTCCAGCAATTACAGTTGGTGTAGCAAAAGTTAAACGTGGATTTTCCATACCGCCAAACGGGAAACTTGGTGGCAACACAATAACATCAAATTGCTCCCAAGCATATTCTCCATATAATTTTTCTGCAGAAGCAACCATGTTTTCCATATCCGAAAATTCAAAATGTGCTTTATCTAGCATCGATTTTTCAGCATAAACACCAGTTCTGTTACTTATTGGTTTATAAGCAATATCTCCAACGGCAATGGCTATTAAATATGGTGAAATAGGTTGAGCCATTTTAAAGTTGTAAACACCATCTGCAGTTTTTGTTTTAGGGTTTTCGGCACTCATAACCGCCATAAGTTGCGCTGGTACGGTTACTTTTGCGTTGTATGTTACTCTAATTTGTGGACTATCTTGTATCGGGATCCAAGTTCTAGTTAAAATCGCTTGACCTTGCGTAAATAGAAATGGCTGTGCTTTATCGGCTGTTTGCTGAGGTTTTAACCATTGTAATGCTTCCGTTTTGTCTGTGGTTTTGTAGAAAACAGTAATACGTTTAGTCTCTGGTTTTATTGCTATTTTTAAAGGGTTTCCTAATTGAGAATCAAATGCTCCTAATTTGAAATTAGTGTCTGTGCCATCGGCTTGTACATTTTCAATCTCTAAGAATTTTGAGTCTAGAATAATTTCCGAGGCATCGTTATTGTTAATTAAATAAGAGGCTGTTCCCGAAATAATTTCTGTATCGAAATCGACTTTTATATCTAAATCTAAATGCGTGATAACCGCTTCATTTGGTTTGGCGAACGAGTGTGGTTCTTCAATATAAGTCATTAAAGGGGTTTGTTTCTTTGTTTTTTGGCAGCTTGAAAATAAAAGTATTACGCATCCTAATAGTAATAAGGCCTTTTTCATATAAAATTGAATGTTTTGATAATTTATTACGAAGTTACTCGTTTTGGTTTAAAAAAAAGAAATAAACTAACAACGAAAAAAATAAGTGTACCTTTGCGGCTTAATAAAAAGGAGATGGTGTTTACTACATAAATTGTCATCTCAACGGCTCGCAAAAAGAGCTTTCTAAACAATTTATATGTCATTTCAATCTTTAGGCTTATCCGAAGCCTTGCTAAAAGCAATTAGCAAAAAAGGATACACTACCCCAAGTCCAATTCAAGAAAAAGCGATTCCTCCAGTTTTGGAAGGTCACGATGTTTTAGCTTCGGCACAAACAGGAACAGGGAAAACAGCAGGTTTTACATTACCGCTTTTACATATATTATCGGAAAATCCGAAAGATAAATATAGACCAATACGTGCTTTAATTTTAACGCCAACGCGTGAATTAGCGGCTCAGGTTTATGCTAATGTTAGAGAATATAGTGAGTTTTTAAATTTACGTAGTGCCGTTATTTTTGGTGGTGTAAACCAGAAACCACAGGTAGCAACACTTCGTCAAGGTATTGATGTTTTAGTAGCGACTCCAGGTCGTTTATTAGATTTACAAAATCAAGGATTACTATCACTTAAACGTGTGGAGATTTTTGTTTTAGATGAAGCGGACCGTATGCTAGATATGGGGTTTTTACGTGATATTGAGCGCGTTATTAAATCGATGCCAGAAAAACGCCAGAATTTAATGTTCTCGGCTACGTTTTCTAAAGATATTAAAAAGTTGGCTCACGGTATTTTAAATCATCCGGTTCAGGTTGAAGCCACTCCAGAGAATACGGCTGTAGAAGCGATTACTCAAAAAGTATATCGTGTGGCTAAAGGTTTAAAAACGCCTTTAATTATAAAATTAATTTCTGATGGAAATTGGAAACAAGTTTTAGTTTTTGCGCGTACAAAACACGGCTCGAACAAACTTTGTGAAAAATTGGATAAAGCAGGTATTTCTGCTGCGGCCATTCACGGAAATAAAAGTCAAGGTGCACGTACAAAAGCATTGGCTGGTTTTAAAAGCGGACGCATTCGTGTGTTAGTGGCTACCGATATTGCTGCACGTGGATTAGATATTCCGTTATTGCCACATGTTATCAATTTTGAAATTCCTAACATTCCAGAAGATTACGTACATAGAATTGGTAGAACGGGTAGAGCAGGAGCCAATGGTGTTGCCTTATCGCTTGTTAGTGCAGATGAAACTACGTTTTTAAGAGACATCGAAAAACTTATTGGTAATAAACTTCCTGTTGAAGTATTGGAAGGTTTTGAGCCTGACCCAAATGCTTCTACACAGCCTATTAAACAAGGGCAAGGTCGTCAAAATAGAAATTCTAGACCAGCATCTAATAAATCTGGGAACTCTAGTAAAAGCTCAAATAAAAGTAGCAATTCTAGACGTCCAAAACGTAATACAGATAGACGTAAATAAAAGATGAAGCAGGTTTTAAAAGATAAAATTATTGAAGTTTGCGATAAAAAAATAGCAGCAAAAGGAGACGCCGTTGGGGTTTCCTTTTATGCGTTTTTTAAAAATAAAAATGATAATCCAGAATTATTAATGGAAGCCGCTACTTGGTGGATTGAAACCCATAAACTGGATCATTTTGAAAAAGCAGTTAAAATAAAAGCATTAGTACATGGAATCGCAACCAAATAACCCGTTACACGGTATAAAGTTAGAACAAATTATAAACGATTTGGTAGAACATTATGGTTGGGAATATATGGGCTATAATATAAAAATTAAATGCTTTACCGATAAACCATCAGTTAAATCGAGTTTAAAATTTTTGCGTAGAATGCCATGGGCACGTACAAAAGTAGAAAACATGTATTTAAAGATGTTAAAGAATAAAGAACGCTAGTCGTTCTTTTTTTATGCTTTATTGTCAGCTTTTGATTAAATTTTAATCAATTAAAATCTCCAAAATTCTTATCGCTGTTTCGCTAATTTTTGTTCCAGGACCAAAAACGGCAATAGCACCAGCATCAAACAAAAATTGATAATCCTGTTTCGGTATTACACCGCCAACAATAACCATGATATCGTCACGATTATAGCTTTTCAGGGCTTCAATAACTTGTGGTACTAAGGTTTTATGTCCGGCAGCTAAAGAAGATACGCCTAAAATGTGCACATCGTTTTCAATAGCTTGTTTAGCAACTTCTGCGGGTGTTTGAAATAACGGACCAATATCAACATCGAAACCAATATCAGCATAGCTAGTTGCTATAACTTTAGCACCACGATCATGACCATCTTGCCCCATTTTGGCAATCATAATTCTCGGGCGCCTTCCATCTTGCTCAGCAAAAATATCGGCTAATTCTTGAGCTTTCTTAAAGGATTTATCGTCTTTTATTGCTTTACTATACACACCAGAAAAAGATTTGGTTTGTGCTCTATAGCGTCCGAATTGAACTTCTAAAGCATCACTAATTTCACCTAAAGTTGCGCGTTCTCGAGCAGCTTCAATAGCTAAAGCTAATAAATTATTTTCTCCTGTACGTGCTGCTTCAGATAAAATTTCTAAAGCTATTTTTACTTTTTCAGAATTTCTGCTTGATTTTATACTGTTTAAGCGTTCAATTTGAGAATTTCTAACCGATTCATTATCGACTTCTAGCGTAGAAATTGGAGCTTCTTCCTCTAAAACATATTTGTTTACACCAACAATAATATCTTGGTCAGAATCTATTTTAGCTTGTTTTCTAGCAGCAGCTTCTTCTATTCTAAGTTTAGGTATTCCGGCCTCAATGGCTTTCGTCATGCCTCCAAGTGCTTCAACTTCTTCAATTAAAGTCCACGCTTTTTCTGTGATATCTGCGGTTAATTTTTCAATAAAATAACTACCAGCCCAAGGGTCTACCGTTTTTGTAATTTGTGTTTCTGCTTGTAAATAGATTTGCGTGTTTCTTGCAATACGTGCCGAGAAATCGGTTGGTAGCGCAATAGCTTCATCCAAAGCATTGGTGTGTAAACTTTGCGTGCCTCCAAATACTGCCGCGGTAGCTTCAATAGTTGTTCTGGCGACATTGTTAAACGGATCTTGTTCGGTTAAACTCCAACCTGATGTTTGACAATGTGTTCGTAAGGATAATGATTTTGGGTTTTTAGGATTGAATTGCTTTACTAATTTGGCCCACAACATGCGAGCAGCACGCATTTTAGCAATTTCCATAAAATGATTCATACCAATTCCCCAAAAGAAGGATAATCTCGGTGCAAACGTATCAATGTTTAAGCCTGCATCTAAACCTTTTCTAATGTATTCTAAACCATCGGCTAAAGTGTAAGCCAGTTCAATATCGCAGGTAGCACCAGCTTCTTGCATGTGATAGCCCGAAATGCTAATACTATTGAATTTAGGCATGTGCTTGCTCGAATATTCAAAAATATCCGAAATAATCTGCATTGATGGTTTTGGCGGATAGATGTAGGTGTTACGCACCATAAACTCCTTTAAAATATCGTTTTGGATAGTGCCTGCTAGTAGATTTGGTGTTACGCCTTGCTCTTCTGCAGCCACAATATAAAAAGCCATAATGGGCAAAACAGCGCCATTCATGGTCATGGAAACCGAAATTTTATCGAGTGGAATTTGGTCGAAAAGTATTTTCATATCTTCCACCGAATCTATGGCAACACCCGCTTTTCCAACATCACCAACAACACGTTCATGATCGGAATCGTAACCACGATGCGTGGCCAAATCAAAAGCTACCGAAAGTCCTTTTTGTCCAGCTTTTAAATTACGTTTGTAAAACGCATTACTATCTTCAGCTGTAGAAAAACCTGCATATTGCCTAATGGTCCAAGGTCTTTTAGCATACATAGTGCTGTATGGTCCGCGTAAATACGGTGGGATTCCTGCAGCAAAATCGAGATGTTCTAAACCTTCAAGGTCTACTTTAGAATAAGTAGGTTTAAACGGAATGCCTTCGGAAGTGATAAACGGTTCTTGTTTATCGACATCAAAATTAGAGCTTTCAGTTTTAGCCTTTAAAGTGATATGTTGAAGGTTTTTTCTCAATGTGTATTCTTATTTTGTTGGTCTTTTATTGAAATCTACTTTTTGTTCAACAACGGGTTTCTCTTTTACATTCGATAAATCGAGATTAAAAAGTTTAGCGTAATATAAGTCTAAAGCAATATAAGCGGCTAGATTTTTATCCGATGCTGCTGCTCTGTAATTTCTAGCTAATGGCGTTCCAAATAATTCTGGTTTCATGCTATTAGTTGCAACTAGAGCATCATAAGTTGTTTTTAGTTTTTTATCTTTCAGGTTGCTCGAAATACAATTGAGTAAATTGCCTTTATAGTTTAAATGACTGTTAGGGTTATTAGCATCCCAAAGATCATTTTCATTTTTTAAAGCTTCAAAAACTTTTACGGTGTGTGGCGAAACCATGTCTTCGTATTTAATACGGTTCATGCTTGCCGCCCTAAGAAACTGCCCATAAGCATTAGGTACATTCTCTTGTCCGTTTTGCGCATAAAATGCTGCAATATCCGCTTCAAAGCTAAATAAGGCTTCGTTTATTAAGGCCGTGTTTTGGTTATCGCACGTAATAACGCTGCCTTTTTCTGAAAATTTGTAATCGTTAAACGTGTTTTCTTTTTTACAGCTTACTACAGTTAAAGCTCCTAAAAATAAAATAAAGTTAATTGTCGATTTCATTTTGTTTTTCATTTTTTAATCTGGTTTGTTCTATTTGTTCTGCTATTCGTTTTTCTATAATGGGAACAATTAAAGTTTTTCTTTTATTAATTTTTACAAAAGGATAAATCTGCAATTGTTCTGCCATTTTATCGTTTGGGTTAATGTGTTTATTTGTGCCTAATAAAATACGTTCACCACTGTTAAATTGCTCTTGTTCTTTGGTCGCGTTTTCTTTTATTTTACGTTGAATGGTGCCTGACTTTAACTGATTTAAAAACCCACCATTACGTTCAATATCTTTAAATAATTCTAATGCTTTTTCTGCTAATTGCTCGGTTAGCGATTCTATGTAATACGCACCATCGGCTGCATTGTTTACTTTATCAAAAGCACTTTCATGCTTTAAAATAAGCAGTTGGTTTCTGGCAATACGTTCGCCAAACTCGTTGTCTTTATGGTAAATGGCATCGTAAGGTAAATTACATACATTATTTGCGCCACCTAAAATCGCACTCATACACTCCGTGGTTGTGCGCAACATATTGGTGTTGTAATCGTATAGTGTTTTATTGCGTTTTGTTGGAACTGCACTAATATAGCAATCTGTATTAATATTGTATTCTGAAGCTAACGTGCTCCAAAGTAGCCTAAGCGCTCTAAGTTTTGCAATCTCGAAGAAGTAATTGGAACCTACCGAAACTGTGAAAATGGTTTGGATAGATGCTGAAGACTCTGGATTTAGTTTTAAATGGTTGAGATATTCATTGGCGTGGGCTAGGGCATAGGCCAATTGCTGAACCATATTTGCCCCTGCATTTTGATACAGACTAGTGTGGATACTTATTGAATTAGAAGATTGAAACCAGTTTTCAATCTTCGAGAAATCATCAGTTAGGTTATTAAACCAATTCCCCGTTTTCGCAATGTTCTCGATAATATCAACGGCAATACTAATGTTCTTTTTCCCCGGAAGGGTATATATGTTTTTTATAAAATCTACTGATAAAAATTGTAATTCTAAATGAATAGAAATACTATCGGTATCAATGTTTTTAATTAAATGTTCTATTGAAATATTTTCTTCGGAAGGAATAATGAAATGAATATATTCTGCTCCGCGTTTAATGGCATCTACAGCTTTTAAATTCGATTTTTCAGTATGGGCAACAAATATGGTTTGCCCAATTTTCCAAGTAGAAATATTAGAGGTTGAAGGTGTATGCTTTTTTAAGTCGTCTGCGTTATAAAATGGTTTTACGGCAATATCTTCGTTTGAGTTCCAGATAAGGGTATCGTTAAAATCAGCTCCATTTAAATCGAACTGAATTTTTTGTTTCCACTGTTTAGTTGAAACCGAATCGAAACCATCAAACAAACCTTTAGTCATCTTGTTTTACTTTTAAGCTATCTTCATATTCAATAATATAAATGTCTTCATTTTCTCGTTTCATGAAGTATTCTTCGCGGGCAAATTTCTCTAAACCATCTTCCGAACTTAACTTTTTAATGGCTTTATTATCGTTTTCAATTTCTCGTTGATAATATTCCTTTTCATTTTCTAGAGCTTCAATATCTGTGTTTAATTCGTGATGAATAAGCCAAGAATTCGCATCGAAAAAAATCATCCAAATCAGGAAACCAGCAAATATCAAGATAAACCAATTTTTGAAAGGTTTTAAATATTTGCTTGTGTTTTTATTGAATTTCGCCATTTAGAGTCTGTCGTTAATAATAGTACGCACAATATTTACCGCAACCGTATTGTATTTATTGTTTGGTATAATAATATCTGCATATTCTTTCATAG